>CAMOXU010000055.1 GCA_946629525.1 uncultured Clostridia bacterium | reverse complement strand
TGAGGTCGACCGGATCGCGAAGAAATATCTATGAAGCACAGACTTCCGCAATTCCCTAACAAAGATTACAGATGAAAGGAAAGAACATGAGCAGAATTAAAGACGCGTCCCTGGCCCCCTCGGGCAGGAAGAAAATCGAATGGGTCCGCTCCTTCATGCCGGCCCTGACCGAAATTGAGAAGCAGTTCGAAGCGGAGAAGCCGTTTGCGGGGCTCCGCATCGCAGTATCCGTTCACCTGGAAGCCAAGACCGCGAACCTCGGTCTCGTGCTCGCCAAAGGCGGTGCGGAAGTATATCTGACCGGCTGCAATCCGCTCTCCACCCAGGATGATGTGGCGGCAGCGGTCGCGGAGATGGGAGTCGAGACCTTCGGTATCTACGGAGTGACTCCGAAAGAGTATGAGGACCTCCTCGCGGAGACACTCGCCTGCCATCCGCACCTGATCGTCGACGACGGCGGGGATCTGATCAACCTGCTTGGCGGACGCTGCAGCGAATATGCCGATCAGCTGATCGGAGGCTGCGAGGAGACGACGACCGGCATTCACCGCCTGAAGGCCCGCGAGCGGGAGGGCGTCCTTCCCTGCCCGATGATGGCGGTAAACGACGCGAAGGCAAAGCACTATTATGACAATAAGTACGGCACCGGCCAGTCCGTCTGGACAGCGATCATGGACACGACGAATCTCATCGTCGCGGGCAAGACGGTCGTCGTCGCGGGCTACGGCTGGTGCGGCAAGGGAACGGCCATGCGCGCCAAGGGGATGGGCGCGAACGTGATCGTCACTGAGATCGATCCGTTCAAGGCGCTGGATGCGACCATGGACGGGTTCCGCATCATGACGATGGACGAGGCAGCGAAGGTCGGCGATATCTTCGTCACGGTCACGGGCTGCAAGGATGTCATCGTTCCGAGGCACTTTGAGGTGATGAAGGATCAGGCGGTCCTCTGCAACGCGGGACATTTTGACTGCGAGGTCGACATCGCTTCCCTGAGAAAGATGGCCGTGAAGGAGGAGACGAGGCGGAAGAATATCGTCGGGTATACACTTCCCGACGGGCGCACGCTGAACGTGCTCGGTGAGGGCCGACTCGTGAATCTGGCCTGCGGCATGGGCCATCCGGCGGAGATCATGGATATGTCCTTCGCGGTCCAGGCGCTCAGCCTGAAGTGGCTGGTCGACCATAAGGATGAGCTCGAGACGAAGGTCTATAAGATCCCGGACAGCATCGACGACGAGATCGGCCGCGCAAAGCTCCAGGCGATGGGGCTTGCCATCGACACGCTGACACCGGAGCAGGAAGCGTATCTGAACGGCTGGAAAGTCGACTGAGTGCGGTCTTTATATCTGACACAGACAGGAACGCAGGGGCGTTCCTGATTCTGTCTGCCTGTAAGCGGGCAGCATATTCGGAGGAATAACATGTATATATTTGTCGGCCTGGGCAACCCGGGCACCCGCTATGAAGGCACCCGACACAATATGGGCTTTGACGTCATCGACAGGCTCGTCGATGATAACCGGATCCCGTCTGCGGGACGCAAGTTCCATTCTCTGTACGGGAGCGGGCGGATCGGAGCGGAGAAGATCATCGTCGCAAAGCCCATGACCTATATGAATCTGAGCGGAACGGCCGTGCGGGAGCTCGTCGACTTTTATAAGATCGATCCTGCAAATGAGCTCATCGTGATCAGCGACGATATTGATCTGGAGCCCGGTCACGTCCGGATCCGGAAAAAGGGATCCGCAGGCGGTCAGAACGGCCTGAAGCACATCATTCAGTGCCTCGGGACGCAGGAGTTCATCCGGATCCGCGTCGGGACCGGAGCGAAGCCCGCGGACTGGGATCTCGCGGACTGGGTCCTGTCCAGATTCGCGAAGGACGAGAGGAAGGTCGTCGACGAGGCGATCGTTCGTGCGGCAAAAGCCTGTGAGACGATCGTAACGGACGGAATCGACCGGGCCATGAACCTTTACAATGGATGAGGTTGCCATGCAGATGTTTTTAAAGCCGCTCACGGAGCTGGCCGAATACAGTGAAATCAGAGACCGGATGCACAAGGGCAGGGGGATCGTCTCCCTGACCGGCTGCATCGACGCGCAGAAAGCCCATATGATCTATGGGCTCTCTTTTGATGCAAAGAAGGTCCTCGTCATCACGGAGAATGACATGACGGCGAGAGTTCTCCACGAGGATCTGAGCTTCTATTACCCGGAGGCCGTGCTCTATCCGGCCAAGGACCTCCTCTTTTATCAGGCGGACGTTGCGAGCAACCTGCTGGACATCCAGAGAATGCGGGCCTTCCGCGCGCTCACGGAGGAGAAGCAGGCCGTCGTCGTGCTTCCGGCCCCGGCGCTCATGGACCGCGTCTCGACGCGGGAGTCTTTCATGGACGGGTGCATAGCGGTCGACCTCGGCGATGAGACGGATCTTGACTGGCTGAAGGAGCAGCTCGTGCGGATCGGCTACGAGCGCACGGCAGCGGTCAATCTTCCCGGCCAGTTCGCGGTCCGCGGCGATATCCTTGACGTATGGTCCCTGACGGAGGAGCATCCATTCAGGATCGAGCTTTTCGGTGACGAGATCGATTCGATCCGTGCCTTTGACGCGGAATCGCAGAGGTCTATCGAGGAGCTTCCCCGCGTACGCATTTTCCCGGCCTGCGACAGCGTCGGGGAGGCGGGATCTTTCCTCGACTGGTTCCCGGAAAATGAAAAAAGCACCGCCGTATTCCTCGACGAACCGAGCCGTATTCAGGAGGCCATGAAGGTCACCGAGGATGAATTCCGGGAGAGCGTGAAGAACCGCACGGAGAGGGGAGACTATAAGAAGGGGGACGAGATCCCGGAGATATCCGGTGCCGGCGAGATCACCGCGATGCTGAACAGAAGGCGGGCCGTTGCACTTTCCTCCCTCGATATGAGAAAGGGCACCTGGGAGATCACGGACGTTTTCGGCGCGACAGTCCAGAGCACGGCCGGCTATATGGGAAGCTTTGACCTTCTGGCCCAGGACCTTCAGAAGTACAGAAAACGCGGATACAGGGTGATCGTTCTGTCCGGATCCCGCACGAGAGCCAAGCGCCTTGCGCAGGACCTTACCGGGCTCGAGGTGCCTGCATTCTACACGGAAGATCAGGATTATGAGGCCCAGAAGGGGCAGATCATCATCCTCTACGGTCATGCGAGCCGCGGATTCGAGTATCCCATGATCCGGCTCGCGGTCATCACCGAGACAGATATCTTCGGCAAAAAGCAGCAGAAAAAGCGGAAAAAGAGGGCGCGGTACAGCGGTGAGAAGATCTTAAGCTTCTCGGAGCTGCACGTCGGCGATTATGTCGTCCATGAGAACCGCGGACTTGCTGTCTATAAGGGGATCGAGCAGGTCCGGGTCGACGACGTCATGAAGGACTACATCAAGCTCGAGTACAAGGACGGGAATCTCTATGTGCTGGCTACCCAGCTGGACGTTCTTCAGAAGTACTCCGGCGCGGACGGGACTCCGCCGAAGCTGAACAAGCTTGGCGGGCAGGACTGGGCGAAGACGAAGGCCCGCGTGAGAGGTTCCGTCAAAAATATCGCGAAGGACCTCGTTGCGCTCTATGCCGAGCGGGAGGCGAAGGACGGATTTGTCTACGGTCCCGACACCGAGTGGCAGCATGAGTTCGAGGAGCTCTTCCCCTATGAGGAGACGGAGGACCAGCTGCAGGCGATCGAGGATACCAAGCGGGATATGGAGAGCCGGAAGATCATGGACCGGCTGATTTGCGGGGACGTCGGCTACGGCAAGACCGAGATCGCGCTCCGCGCAGCCTTTAAGGCGGTGATGGACGGCAAGCAGGTCGCCTATCTCGTCCCCACGACGATCCTGGCCCAGCAGCATTACAGGACATTCCTGCAGCGCATGAAGGATTTCGCGGTGCGCGTCGAGCTCTTATGCAGGTTCCGATCATCGGCCGAGATCAAAAAGGCGGTCGAAGATCTGAAGAAGGGCCTTGTCGACGTCGTCATAGGGACACACCGGATGCTCTCGAAAGACGTGCAGTTCAAGAATCTGGGCCTTCTCATCATCGATGAGGAGCAGCGCTTCGGCGTGACCCACAAGGAGAAAATAAAGAGCCTCAGGAAGGATGTGGACGTCCTCACGCTGACGGCGACGCCGATCCCCCGGACGCTTCATATGAGCCTCGTCGGGATCCGGGATATGTCTGTTCTCGAGGAACCGCCTCAGGAGAGAGTTCCGATCCAGACTTACGTCATGGAGTATAACGAGGAGATGGTCCGGGAGGCGATCTGCCGGGAGCTTGCCCGGGGCGGGCAGGTCTACTATGTCTATAACCGCGTGCGGGATATCTCCGACCGGACGGCCCGCATACAGAAGCTGGTCCCGGAGGCCTCTGTCGCCTTCGCCGACGGCCAGATGAACAAGCGGGAGCTTGAGGATATCATGGTGGATTTCATCAACGGAGACATCGACGTCCTGGTCACGACCACCATTATCGAGACCGGTCTTGACATTTCAAATGCCAATACAATGATCATCCACGACGCGGACCGGATGGGTCTGTCCCAGCTCTACCAGCTGCGCGGAAGAGTCGGCCGCTCCAACCGGACAGCCTATGCATTTCTCATGTACCGCCGGGACAAGCAGCTGAAGGAGGTCGCGGAGAAGAGGCTCTCGGCGATCCGTGAGTTCACGGAGCTTGGCTCGGGCTTTAAGATCGCGATGCGGGATCTTGAGATCCGCGGAGCGGGAAACCTGCTCGGCGCGGAGCAGTCCGGCCATATGGAGACGGTCGGCTATGACCTCTACTGCAAGATGCTCGCGGAAGCGGTCCGGGAGGTGAAGGGAGAGACCTGCACCGAGGATTTCGAGACGGTCGTCGACCTGCCGGTCGACGCATATATCCCGGACACGTATATCGCGGACGAATTCCAGAAGCTGGATTTCTATAAGAGGATCGCAGCGATCGGGAATGATATGGATTATGAGGATATCTCGGATGAACTGATGGACCGTTACGGCGAGCTGCCGGGTTCGGTCAGGAACCTCCTCCTTATCGCTTCCCTCAAGGCCTCCGCCCATGCGGCTTCCATCACGGAGATCAAGGACCGGGGGAAGGAGATCAGCCTGACCGTAAAGCAGGATCCGAGCTTTGATATATCGGAGCTGGGGAGGATCATCGGTTCATTTGCCGGAATGTTCACCGTCCACCGCTACCCGAGAGGGGATGTCTTCCTCTATCACGGGCCGACAGACGGCAGGATCATGATCGATAATATGAAAAGATTTACAGATGAACTTGCGGGGACTGCAAAAAAGGACTAGAATAGATAGCTGATTATACGCCGGAAGGCACGAAGGGGCGCTTCTGCTTTAAGTCGCGGGACCGTGTGCGGAATGTTCACACAGCCGCCGCGGAGCACGCAGGTCCGCAAGTGTCTGACGGATATTCAGGAAATTGCGAAAGCGGGTGCGGTATGCTCATGCAGCTTCCGCGGAGCACACGGTTTTGCGATCGTCCATGAATGATATTGAAAGAAAGGATTTGGCAGATCATGAAGAATATTCTTAAGAAGATTTCCGCAGTGGGTCTTTCCACGGTCATGGCAGCAGGAATGCTCGCCGGCTGCGGCGCGAAGGACGAGGCGGTGAAGATGGATGGCTCCAAGATCGTCACGACGATCAACGACGAAGAGATCCCGCTCGGTGTCGTGAGCTTTTACGCGAAATACCAGCAGGCATACCTGTCTCAGATGTATACAGCGTATTTCGGAACGACGAATATCTTCGATACGCCGGCGAACAGCTCATCCGAGCAGACGTACGGCGAGCAGATGCGCGATTCGGTCCTTGAGAACGTCGAGGATATGGTCGTCATCAGCCACAATGCGGAGATGTACGGTGTGTACCTGGAAGATGATGAGCTGAAGAGAATTGAGGAGGTCGCTCAGGCCTACATCGATGAGAATTCAGAGGAAGTCCGCGCAGAGGTCGGCGCAAGCTACGACGATGTCGTAAAGCTTCTCAAGCTTCAGACGATCCAGTCGAAGATGTATGAGCCGCTCGGCGAGGAGGTCGACCAGAACGTCACCGATGAGGAAGCGAAACAGTCGACTGTGTCCTACGTTGCGATTCCGAAGGATACCGCTTCCACATCGACGACTTCTTCCGCAGAATCCACGGAGAGCACAGCTGCGTCTGAAGATGCAAGTCTTGAGAAGGCTGAGAAGGTCCTTGCAGCGCTGCAGAGTGAGTCGGATCCGAAGACAGCGGATCTCACAACTGTCGCACAGACAGTGGATTCGGAGCTCACAGCATCGACAGGCCAGTTCTCCGCGAACGATACGACGGACACATATCTTGACGCTTCCATCGTCGAGGCAGTCAGCGGCCTTAAGGAAGGCGAGGTCGTCGATAAGGTCCTCGAGAATGAGGCGAAGACAACATATTATGTCGTGCGGTTCGACAAAGAGTTCGACAAGGAAGCTACGGAATCCAAGAAGGAGTCGATCCTGAGCACGCGCAAGTCCGATCACTATACAGAGGTCGTTGAAAAGTGGAGAGGGGAAGCGAAGATCACAAGAAATGAGGAAGTGCTGAAGACACTCGTGATCTCCGACACAAAGCCGGTGACCCTTGTACAGGATCCTGTGGACAGCACGGCATCCGCAGCGGAGTCCGCTCCGGCAGCCGAGTCTCCCGCATCTGCGGCAGAATCTGCAGAGTCTGCCTCCGCTGAGTCGAAGACGGAATCGGCAGCCGCATCGAATGCAGAGTCTGAAGCCGAATCCGGAAAAGAGGCGGCTGAGTCCAAATAATAACAGAATCAGGTCCGGGAAACCGGAAAAAAGACAAAAAGGACACGGGTTTTTGGTGCCGTGTCTTTTTTTTGGGCGGAGGTATCATTTTCTTGATTTCCTCCCGCAAAAGAGCAATACTATATTGACGGTACAGTATGAAACGCATGCCCATATCATGTGTCCGGCCTGTTCTTTCGCCGGGATAATCAGGCGGAACGTACGGCGTGATGCATGGAAGGCCTGCCTTGGTTTCATAACTGATGAACAGAAAAGTTACGGAAGGGGAGATGTTTATGGACAACTCCGTCATTGAACGGCTCGCGGCCATCGAGCGCGAGGCGTCCGGCCTTGTGGAGAAGGCCGATCAGGAGACGCAGGAGCTGATCGCTTCCTATGAGCGCAGGACGCAGGAATTCGATGAAGAAGCAGAGGCGGCTGCGGAGAAAGAGATCGCCGATATGCGAGCTTCACTTGAGAAACAGAATGAAGAGACCATGCGCCAGCTTGAGTCGGAGATGGAGAGCATGGCTTCCATGCTCGACCTGGAGTACGCGTCGAAGATCGATGCGCGCGCGGATGAGATCGTTAAGAAGATTCTTGAGTGAAGGAGGGCGCGTATGGGCAGTCTGCTAGCTTACAGCGGGGTCGTCACGAAGATCCGCGCCATGGAAAAGCACCTGATCTCGGATGAGGAATTCAGAGAGATTGTTTCGCTCCCGTCGGTCCAGGCTATCGAGGCATATCTTATGAAGAATCCCCGCTACGCGGAGGAATTTCAACGTTTTCCGGCGGAGGAGATCCACCGCGGAGTCCTCGAGTCGATCCTCGGCTGTACGGTATTTCGGGATTATGTGAAGATCTTTCATTTCTGCACGGCGGAGCAGAGAAAGTTCCTGCGGAAGTACGTAAGGCGTTATGAGATCAGGCTTCTCAAAAAATGTCTTTCCTACGTCTGTCAGGGAACCACACCGAAAGACAGCATGTTTCTCTACGCGGATTTTTTCGACCGCTACACGTCTCTGAACCCGAAGGCTCTCGCTTCCTGCACTTCCGTCGAGGAGCTTCTGCAGGCGCTCCGTGATACGGAGTACGCGCCGGTCCTTTCAAAAATCAGCGAGACGCCGGGTGCAGCTCTCGCCGATTATGAGACAGCTCTCGACATGTACCATCTCAGCACGGGCTTTAAGGATCTCGGGAAGATCCTTCCGAAGGACAGCGTCGACGCGGTGACTGCCGGGTACGGCGCGAAGCTGGATCTGCTGAATCTGTGGTATATACACAGGGCGAGAGCATTTTACCGGATGAATGCGGCGGAGACCTTCGCTCTTCTCATACCGGTGAGGTACAAGCTGCGAAGGGAAGAGATCGAAGCTCTTGTCGGCGCGGATTCGGAGGAAGAATTCCGGAGAGTGCTTGCCGGAACGCACTACGGCAGGAAATATCCGGATATGGCGTCGGAAAATCCGGGGAACATATACAATACGCTCTGCAGGAGAGTCCTCGCGGAGCAGGCGAAGAAGAATCCGTATTCCATCGCCGCGGTCTGCAATTATCTCTTTATAAGAGAGCACGAGGAGTACCGGCTGACCTCCGCGGTGGAGTGCGTGCGGTACGGAGTGAAGCCGGATGAGGCGATGGAGATCATCCTTTCGCTATGATCCCGGCAGATACCCCGAGGCCCGTTCGGGCCGCGCGGCTTCGATTCTTCGGAGGAGATCCTCTCTGACGCCTTATGCATTCGCTGTCAGAGAGACTGATTTGCGTTCATCACAGACCGGCGTCAGAAGAACTGACGTCGGGAGTGAAAATATTTTCAGAAAGTAAGAGGGGCATATGATTGAAAAAATGAAATTCGTAAGCCTCACAGGTCCAAAAGGGGACATTGACCGAATGGTCATGCGCTACCTTTCCAGGTATGATATTCATCTTGAGAATGCGCTGACCGAGCTGTCCGGTGTCCGTGGCCTGACGCCCTATGTACAGACAAATCCGTACAAGGGTCTGCTTGCGAAAGCCAATGAATTTGCGGCGCTCACGGATGAGAGTGCCGTGCGGGAGGATCCGGTCGCAATGCCGCTGGATGAGGCGATCGACCGCCTTCGGGCACTCGACACGGAGCTGACCGGTCTCACAGACAGAAAGAAGGAGCTGCTCTCAAAGGATGAAGAGCTCTCGGACCTGCTGAAAAAGCTGGCTCCTTTCAAGGACGTCGAGTATGATCTGCAGGCCATCCTGAAATTCCACTATATCGCGAGAAGATTCGGAAGGATCCCCCGTGACTTTATCGATGAGTACCGGGATTACATCCTCGGGAACATGAACACGATCACGGTCGAGTGCAGCCAGGATGACGAGTATCTGTATGGGATCTATTTCGCTCCCCGCTCGGAAGTCTACAAGGTCGATGCGGTCTTTGCGTCCCTTCACTTTGAGAGGCTCTATCTCCCGAAAGAATATGAGGGGGGTCCGGATCAGATCTACCGGGAGATCGCAGCGAAAAAGGAGGAGAATGACAGAGAGATCGCCGCGCTGGACGAGGAAATGAAAAAAGCGCTCGGCCGCAATACGCCTGCCCTTCTGGCTGCCAGAGAGAAGCTGGAGCTCCTCTCCGCGAACTTTGACGTCCGGAAAATGGCTGCCTGTACAAAGCACAGCTCCACATCAGACACCTTCTATATCCTCTGCGGATGGATGGCGGAGGAGGATGTCAAAAAGCTCCGGGAAGATATCCGGGACGACAAGCTCGTCACGCTGATCGAGCAGGACAATGAGGAGGTCGGCACGAAGACGCCGACGAAACTCAAAAACCCGAAGATCTTCAGACCCTACGAGATGTACGTGAAAATGTACGGACTGCCCAACTACAAAGAGATCGATCCGACGATCCTTGTGGCGGTGACGTATTCCTTCATTTTCGGGATCATGTACGGGGACGTCGGTCAGGGACTGTGCCTTGCGGTCTTCGGCTTCCTGCTCTACAAATTCAGGCATATCGATCTTGCAGGGATCATTGCGCTGGCGGGAGTGTCCTCGACCTTCTTCGGCTTCATGTTCGGAAGCATCTTCGGCTTTGAAGACGTCATCGAGGCGCGCTGGCTCAGACCGCGCGAGGCGATGGTCACCCTTCCGGGCGTCGGATCCATCAATACGGTCCTCGTCTGCGCGATCGTCTTCGGCATGTTCCTCGTCCTGGTCTCGATGGTCCTTCATATCATCAACTACAGAAGGGACCGGAACATTGAGGAGACCTTCTTCAGCACGAATTCCGTGGCTGGCCTGATCTTCTACGCCACGGTGGTGTTCCTGATCATCATGGCATTCAGCGGCCATGCGGTGCCGGCTGCCGGCATATTCATCGCGCTGATCGTCGCGAGCGTCCTCGTCATGTTCTTCAAGGAGCCGCTCGCGAAGATCGTTGAGAAGAAAAAAGGCCCGAAGATCGAGGGCGGGATCGGCATGTTCATCGTACAGGGCTTCTTCGAGATGTTCGAAGTCATGCTTTCCTTCTTCTCCAACACCCTCTCCTTCGTCCGTATCGGCGCTTTCGCCGTGAGCCACGCGGCGATGATGAGCGTTGTCCTCATGCTGGCAGGCGCGGAGAACGGAGGGAGCCCGAACTGGATCGTCATCGTCCTCGGCAACCTGTTCGTCATGGGAATCGAGGGGCTGATCGTCGGGATCCAGGTCCTGAGACTTGAGTTCTATGAGCTGTTCTCCCGCTACTACAAGGGAGACGGCAAGGAGTTCGTGCCGTCGCTCACAAAGAGAAAGGCATGAACCGTGCTTCAGATGTCCGACGCAGATCCGGCGGATTGCAGCCTCGCAGATAAGAAGGTCCTTCGCACCCTGCGCGGCGCAGCAGGATGAGGCGTTCCTGAAATCGTTCCGCGAGAGAGCTCCGGAACAAAAATTATATGAATAAGAATCAGTTATAAGGAGGTCATCATGACACTTACGATCCAGATCTTACTGTTTGCAGCACTTGTACTGAGCATCCTGATCCCGGGCACCGTATTCCTGCTCGGAGAGAAGAACCGCGGCCGCTTCAAGACGACGCTGGCGGTCAACCTCTTCACATTCTTCGGGCTGCTTCTCATCTCGGTCGTCACGCTCTTCGCCGGCGCTGCGCCGGTCTTCGCGGACGAAGCCCAGACGATGGGCGCCGGACTGCAGAAGG
Source organism: uncultured Clostridia bacterium (assembly GCA_946629525.1). Lineage (GTDB taxonomy): Bacteria > Bacillota > Clostridia > Lachnospirales > Lachnospiraceae > Chordicoccus. Next base: position 6,417 of record CAMOXU010000055.1, on the reverse strand, counting down.
GCCTCGGCTACATCGCGGCTGCTCTCTCTACCGGCATTTCCTGTCTGGGCGGCGGTATCGCCGTCGCTTCCGCAGCTTCTGCGGCGCTCGGTGCGGTCAGTGAGGATCAGAGCATTCTCGGTAAGTCCCTGATCTACGTCGGTCTTGCAGAGGGCGTGTGCCTCTACGGTCTGATCATTTCCTTCATGATCATCGGTCAGCTCGGCTGATGATCGTCCGGTTTGAGAGGATCTTCCTCCCTGCGCGGGCGGGAGAGAACGAACCAGTCTCGGTTATGAGGACAATTATATGAAAATGTATCTTATAAGTGACAACATTGACACACTGACCGGTATGCGTCTTGCCGGCATCCCCGGCGTCGTCGCCCACGGGAAGGAGGAGCTCGCGGCCGCCTTCGAAGCGGCTTTCGCGGATCCCGATATCGGCGTGCTCCTGCTCACAGAGAAGTTCGGGAGGGATTTTCCAGAGTATGTGAACCGCGTCAAGCTCGCGCACCGGATGCCGCTCATTATCGACGTTCCGGACCGGCACGGCAGCGGCCGCCGGCCGGATTTCATTACGGCCTATGTCAATGAGGCGATAGGATTGAAATTATGACAGTAGAAGAGAAGTTGGATAATTTCAGAACGATCTGCGTCGAGAACGCGCGGAAGGATGCCGCGAAGTCGCAGAATGCGGTCAGAGAGAAGCTTCAGGCTTCTTTCGAAGAACATAAAACTCAGAAAAATGAAAACCTGAGGATCCGGGTCCACGAGGAGACGGTCGAAGTCCGCCGCGAGTTCAACCGGATCGAGTCGGAGCGCAGGTCGGAGATCCGCAGGAAGATGGCGAAGCGCCAGACTGTGATCGAGAATAAGATCTTCGATTCTGTCGAGGCTAAGCTGGCGGAGTTCCGGAAGACCCCGGGATACGGAGAATACCTTGTCCGCAAGGTCTCCGAGGCCATAACCTTCGCGGATGGGGACAGCATAACGATCTATATCGACCCTGCGGATAAGGATGCCGTCTGGCGGACTTTCGAGAAGAGGGGCCTCTCCCCGGTCGTCTCGAAGGAGAGCTTCGGCGGCGGAGTCCGCGTAGTGCTGAATAAGAGGAGGATCCTCATCGACAATTCCTTTAAGAAAAAGCTTGAAGAGGCGCGGGAGAGATTCTCATTTGACGGAGGAAACGGTGTTGGCTGAAAAAACAGGCGTTATATATGGAATCAACGGCCCTGTCATCTACATGAAGGATGCGGTCGGATTCAAGATGGCGGAGATGGTCTATGTCGGACATGAAAAGCTGGTCGGTGAAGTGATCTCCGTCTCCGGAAATATGACCTCGGTGCAGGTGTACGAGGAGACTGGCGGGCTCGTCCCGGGAGAAACGGTCGTCGGGACCGGCGCGCCGCTTGCGATCACACTGGGACCGGGCATCCTGAACGGGATCTTCGACGGGATCGAGAGGCCGCTCGACGAGATCGCGAAGCGGTCCGGAAAGTTCATCGCCCGCGGCGTTTCCGTGAATTCTCTCGACGTCGAGAGAAAATGGGATACAAAGATCAAAGTGAAGGCCGGGGATCACATTTCCGGCGGCACCGTGATCGCGGAGACACAGGAGACCGCGTCCATCCTTCACCGGTCCATGGTGCCCCCGGACATATCCGACGCAGTTGTTCTCTCCGTTGTGCCGGACGGCAGCTATACCGTGAACGACACGATCGTAAGGGCGGAGCTCCCGGACGGGAGCGTCAGGGAACTTGCGCTCGCACAGAAGTGGCCGATCCGGGTACCCCGGCCGACGGCGAAGAGACTGCCGGCGTCCGAGCCGCTCGTCACCGGGCAGAGGATCCTCGACACGCTCTTCCCCATTGCCCGCGGCGGGACGGCCGCGATCCCGGGAGGATTCGGGACCGGAAAGACCATGACGCAGCACTCGATCGCCAAGTTCTCCAACGCCAATGTCATTATCTACATCGGCTGCGGTGAGCGCGGAAATGAGATGACCGAGGTCCTCGAGGACTTCTCGAAGCTCGAGGATCCGCAGACAGGCAACAAGCTGATGGCCAGGACAGCCCTGATCGCGAACACTTCCAATATGCCGGTCGCGGCCCGCGAGGCTTCCATTTACACGGGGATCACTCTCGCTGAATACTACCGCGACATGGGGTATGACGTCGCGATCATGGCGGATTCCACTTCCCGGTGGGCGGAAGCGCTGCGCGAGCTGTCGGGACGCATGGAGGAAATGCCCGCGGAGGAAGGCTTCCCGGCTTACCTTGCATCCAGACTGGCAGCCTTCTACGAACGAGCCGGACAGATGAAGACGCTTGGCGGAGAAGTCGGATCCGTGTCGATCATCGGCGCGGTCTCCCCGCAGGGCGGTGATTTTTCCGAGCCCGTCACGATGAATACCAAGCGTTTCGTGCGCTGCTTCTGGGGACTGGACAAAGCCCTCGCCTACGCCCGCCATTATCCGGCGATCAACTGGATGGAGAGCTACAGTGAGTACGTGCGGGACCTCGGACCGTGGTACAGAGACCATGTGGACCGCCGGTTCATGGAGGACCGGGCTGAGATCACAGCGATCTTAAGTACGGAGGATAAGCTCATGGAGACGGTCCGGCTGATCGGCTCGGATGTGCTTCCGGATGACCAGAAGCTCCTGCTCGAGATCGCGCGCGTTATCCGGCAGGGATTCCTGCAGCAGAACGCATTTCACGAGGAAGACCGGAACGTTCCGCTGAAGAAGCAGTTCCTCATGATGGAGACGATCCTCTATCTCTACAGCCGTTCGAAGGAGCTGATCGCTGCCGGCCATCCGATGTCGGTGCTTATGCGGGAGTCGATCTTCGAGAAGATCATCGCGATCAAGTACGATGTGCCGAATGCGAAGCCGGAGCTCTTCGACGAGTACCGGAAAGAGATCGATGCCTTCTGCGCGAGAGTGGTGGAGCGGAACGGGTGAGCGTTTCGCGAAGCGGTTTACGAAAAGGACAGCGGGGAATTGCGGGACCGCGGAGTATGGCGCTCCGCAATTGCCTGAAAAGTTCAGTATAAGAGGGAGAACATATGTCAATTGAATATCTTGGTCTCAGTCAGATCAACGGCCCGCTGGTCGTCCTCGAGGGCGTCCGCGGAGCAGCGTATGATGAGATCGTTGAATTCACCATAGATGGAAATGAAAAGCGTCTCGGCCGCATCATCGAGGATTATGAGGACAAGGCTGTCATTCAGGTCTTTGAAGGGACAGACGGCATGTCTCTGACCAATACCCATACGGTCCTCACCGGACGGCCCATGGAGCTGGCCGTCTCCCCGGAGATCCTCGGCAGGACGTTCGACGGGATCGGGCGGCCGATCGACGGTCTGGGTCCGGTCCGCGCGGAAGCACGCGTGAACGTCAACGGACTGCCGCTCAACCCGTGCAGGCGTGAGTATCCGAGGAACTATATCAATACGGGATTTTCCGCGATCGACGGCTTAACGACCCTGATCCGAGGTCAGAAGCTTCCGATCTTTTCCGGGAACGGACTTCCGCACAATGAGCTGGCAGCCCAGCTCGTTCAGCAGGCGTCTCTGGGCTCGGACAGCGATGAGAAATTCGCGGTCATCTTCGCGGCGATGGGCGTAAAACATGACGACGCGGAGTATTTCCGGAGGACCTTTGAGGAGAGCGGTGTGTCGGATCACGTGACCATGTTCCTGAATCTGGCAAATGATCCTGTCGTCGAGCGTCTGATCACACCGAAGGTGGCGCTAACGGCTGCCGAGTTCCTTGCATTTGAAAAAGGAATGCACATCCTCGTCATCATGACGGATATCACATCCTACTGTGAAGCCATGCGCGAGGTATCCTCTTCCAAGGGAGAGATCCCGTCCCGAAAGGGATATCCGGGTTACCTCTATTCCGATCTGGCCTCGCTCTATGAGAGGGCGGGACTGGTCGCGGGGCAAAAGGGGTCGGTCACCCAGATCCCGATCCTGACCATGCCGAACGACGATATCACACACCCGATCCCCGACCTCACGGGGTACATCACGGAGGGGCAGATCGTTCTGGACCGCGCGCTGCAGAGCAAGGGCATTTATCCCCCGATCTCCGTGCTCCCGTCCCTCTCCAGACTGATGAAGGACGGGATCGGCGAAGGCTATACCCGCGAGGACCATCAGGCTGTCGCGAACCAGCTCTTCTCGTCCTATGCGAAGGTTGCGGACATCCGGTCGCTGGCCTCGGTCATCGGAGAGGATGAACTGTCTGAGACGGATAAAAAGTACCTTGCCTTCGGCAATGCGTTCGAGCAGAAATTCGTCGGCCAGACGGAGGCGGAGAACCGCTCTGTCACGGAGACCCTGGATATCGGATGGAAGCTGCTCGGGATCCTTCCGAAGTCAGAGCTTGACCGGATCGATTCGAAAATGCTCGAGAAGTACTATAAGGGGAGCCGGAAATCGCCGGGGGACGCAAAGCGGTGAGACCGGGAGAACAGCATCGCGGATGCATTGACCGATATCCCGCTCCGCCTGCTCCCGGATGATCTTAAGGAGGTGATTGCTTGGATCCGAATGAAGTCCCTACAAAAGGAAACCTGGTGCGTGCCAGGAACTCTCTGAAGCTTTCACGGCAGGGATATGAACTCATGGACAAAAAGAGGAATATCCTGATCCGTGAGCTGACGAAATATATCGAACAGGCAAAAGTCATTCAGAACACGATCGACGAGGCCTACAAGACGGCCTACGCAGCTCTCCAGCGGGCCAATATCCGGATGGGAATCGACAACGTGCAGATGGTCTCCCGGACGGTCAGCGTGGACGAATCGATCGATGTGCGCCTCCGGAGCGTCATGGGGACCGAGATCCCGCTGGTCCGCTGGTCAGAGGAGGAGGACGGAAAACCTGTCTACTCCTTCTACAGCACGCATGACAGCCTGGATGAAGCCAAGGCGGCCTTTCTCCGCGTCAAGAAGCTCACGCTCGAGCTTGCGCAGGTAGAAATCGCGGCCTACCGGCTCGCGGCCGGCGTGCAGAAGACGCAGAAGAGGGCGAACGCGCTCCAGAACATTACGATCCCGCACTATGAAGCCCTTGCAAAGAGCATCCAGAACGCACTGGAGGAGAAGGAGCGCGAGGAGTTCACGCGGCTGAAAGTGATCAAGAGGATGAAGACAAAATAAGGCGGCGGTGACGTCCGCCGCAGACGATGAGGTTACATAAACCCGCAATTATGGCACGGAACAGATGTCAAGCTTAAAAAATCCACAAAACGGACGTTCTTTTTTGCCGGACGGGTTGACGTAAGAAATTCACGATAATTATGTGGATAATGTGGAAGAAGCCGTGCACAAACTGAAAATCCGCGGAAACTCCACTGTTTTTATGTGGATAAAAGCTGTGGACAGAAAACAAATGTTTCAATTTTGTTAAGAAATAATTAAGGGATATTTCGTCAATTTGACGAAATATCCCTTTTTCCATAAAACGGGTTGCCTTGTGTTTATGTTAACACATCCCACGCAGATCAATGTGTGATCAGATAATCCTGTACGGAAGTCACGCAGTTCGCTCCGTCCGCGCAGGCGGTGATGATCTGACGGAGCTGCTTTGTCCTCAGATCGCCTGCGACGAAGACGCCCGGCTCCGAGGTCTTTCCGTCCTCGCCTGCCTCGATGTATCCGCCGCGGTCAAGCACGAGCTGTCCCTCGACCAGGGCATTCGTCGGCTGGATCCCTACGGCCATGAATACACCGCTCACAGCGACCTCACGCTCGCCCTCGCCCTTTGTGCTCGCGGTGAGGATGGAGGACACCTGTCCGTCCTCTCCCGTGATGGATGTGAGCGTGCGGGACCAGAGCATTTCCACATTGTCGAGGGCAAGGAGCCGGTCCTGCAGCACCTTTGCGGCCCGGAGCTCATCCCTTCTGTGGATCACGTAGACCTTGCTGCACAGACGGGCGAGGAAGATGGCGTCCTCGACAGCGACGTCGCCGCCGCCGACGACCGCGACAGCGCGGTTCCTGAAGAATGCTCCGTCACAGGTCGCACAGTAGGATACGCCCATTCCGGCAAGCTCGAGCTCGCCCGGGACGCCCAGCTTTCTGTGGTTCGCTCCCATCGCGAGGATGACGGTCTTCGCCTCGTAGGTCTCGTCGTCCGTTACGACTTTCTTGACGTCTCCGGCAAGCTCGAGCGCCGTGACTTCCGCGGTGATGAACTCCGCGCCGAGCTTCTCCGCGTGCTCGCGCATCTGCATACTGAGGTCCATTCCGTTTATGCCCGGCGTCGCCGGATAGTTATCCACTTCATACGTGTTGACGACCTGGCCGCCGCTCATGAAGTTCTGTTCGATGATGATGAAGTCGAGCTTTGCCCGTGTCGCATAGATTGCTGCGGTGAGTCCGGCAGGGCCGGAGCCGACGATGATAAGATCATACATAAG
>CAMOXU010000054.1 GCA_946629525.1 uncultured Clostridia bacterium | reverse complement strand
TGGAGCACAACGTTTCGCAAACGCCTGAATCATTTTTTAACGGAAAGGAGATAAATGGCCATGCCCGGAATCGTTCTGCACGAGCCCGAAATACCCGCAAATACGGGAAATATCGGCCGTACCTGCGTCGCGACAGGGGCCTCTCTGCATCTGATCGAGCCGCTGGGCTTTCAGCTCACGGAGCGGAACCTTAAACGCGCCGGGATGGATTACTGGAACCGGCTCGATGTGACCCGGTATATGAATTACAGAGAGTTCCTCGAACGGCATAAGGGAGAGACCATCTGGTACGCCACGACAAAAGCCCGCAGGGCTTATTCGGAAGTGACCTTCGGGATGGATGATCTCGTCATGTTCGGTGCCGAAAGCTGCGGGATCCCGGAGGAGATTTTGAAGGACAATGAAGAACACTGCATACGGATCCCGATGCTTGCAGAGGAGAGATCACTCAATCTTTCGAATTCCGTGGCGATCATTCTCTATGAGATGCTTCGGCAGAACGATTTTGCGGGACTGTCTTCGTGCGGGGAGCTTCACCGGCTTCACTGGTGAGGAGTGCCCGGAATTGCGTGTTCATGGCTGAAAACGGCTGAATTCCTTGACAGTACAGGATGTGGGAGATTAGAATTAAAGCAGATGATCATTCGTAAGGCAGACTGTACAGAGCATTAAGGAGGACTGTCATGAACAGGAAAGAGCTGGTGGATGCCATCGCCAGGGAGACTGGCCTGTCCAGAAAAAATGCCGATCTCGCCGTGAGATCTTTCGTGAATATCGTTTCAGAAGAACTCAAAAAGGGAGAGCGGGTACAGCTTACAGGATTCGGCTCCTTTGAGGTGTCCGAGAGAGCGGGGCGAGCCGGAATTAATCCGCAGACCGGGGAGCCGATGGAGATCCATTCTTCGATGTCGCCGAAATTTAAGGCCGGAAAAGCACTGAAAGATCTCGTGAACGGAAAGAAGTAAAAGCTTTTGCTGCGGGAGCAGGCTGCGCCTTTCGGGAATCACCGTGGCTTTCGGGATTGCCGGCGGGCGCTTCTTTTTGTCTTAGAGATTTATTCCTCTTCTTTGCACCCTGCGCGATGCGGCAGGAACGCCGGGTCTTCCCCGGGAACTGATACATGTATAAATGGCGGATCGTGAGTGTCCGCCTCATAAGAAGGTTCCGGATGAAGGATATCCGGATGGAGTGAAAGATGAGACTGGACAAATATCTTAAAGTATCCCGCCTGATCAAGAGGCGGACAATTGCCAATGAGGCGTGCGATGCCGGCCGTGTCTCCGTCAACGGAAAGACAGCCAAGGCATCGACGGATGTCAAGGCCGGAGACGTGGTGGAGATCGCTTTCGGGGAGAAGACCGTAAAAGTCGAGATCACGGCGATCATGGACACCACAAAGAAGGAAAATGCAGCGGAGATGTACCGCTATCTGTGAGACGCCGGCCCGGCGGGGAGGAAGGGGAGAAATCTCCGCATCCGGCATGAGCGCAAAAATGTTTACATCAGGCGGCTGCCCGGTGTACAATAATATTTATCGGAAGTTCCGTCAGGAACTCCCGATAAAAAAGCCTGCAAGGCAGGCCGAATTATGATTATGAGGTCCGCGAAGCGGTTCTCATACATATATTGAAATTTTGTGATTCGTGGGATAAGGGGAGAAACCATGGAGAAACAGAAGAATAGGAGAGGTGGCGGAAGTGCGCGCCGGAAGGGGAACCGTGCCGCAATGATCGCCATAACCTTTGTCGTGTGCCTTCTGTTCGTTGTGCTGCTCGCGAAGGGTGTCCAGCTGAAACAGCGGATACGGGCGAACGACGAGACAAGGGAACAACTGGAGGAACAGATAAAAGAGGAGAAGACGAGGACCGGAGAGATCGAAGATCTGAAAGAGTATATGCAGACGAACGAGTATATCCGGCAGGTCGCAAAGAACGTGCTTGGCCTGGTCGAGGACGGCGATATTGTCTTCAGGGAATCCCGGGATTAGAAGATGCGCGCATTTTTCGCATTGAATACGGACGGGATGTGTTGAGATCAGAAGCTGCGAGCGGTATCACGTAGAGGATGCTGCCGCGGCTTTTTCTTCTTCATCGCACAATAAAGAACAGGATATGGTAAGAAAAGTAAGAGAATTTATCACTGAGAGACAGATGATCGTCCCGGGCGACCGGCTCATCCTCGGTCTCTCCGGCGGCCGCGACTCGGTCTGCCTGTTTCATCTCCTCCTCGCGCTTCGGCGGGAGATGGAATTTTCGTTCTCTGCGGTCCACATAAATCACGGGATCCGCGGAGAGGAGGCCCTGCGCGATGAGCGCTTCGCGGAAGGGCTCTGCAGGGAGCATGGAGTTCCGCTCCGGATCGTCCGGGCATCGGTCCCGGAGCTTGCCGCGGAAAAGAATCTGAGCCTTGAGGAGGCCGGACGCCTTCTCCGCCGCCGGGTCCTTGAGGAAGAATGTGCGCTTACAGGCGCACAGAAGATCGCGCTTGCCCATCACAGGAATGATGTCGCAGAGACGGTCCTTTTCAATATTGCCCGCGGCAGCGGGATTGGAGGACTTTCCAGTCTCCGCCCTGTCCGGGGGCTTTATATCCGGCCGCTCCTCGGTGTGACCCGCGATGAGATCGACCGCTTTCTCTCGGAGAACGGATATGATTTTGTGGAGGACAGCTCGAACCGGGATGTGTCCTACGCGAGGAACCGGATCAGGAACGACATCCTTCCGCTGTTTGCGCAGTTCGTAAATGAGCGGACGGTGGACCATCTTGCCGCCCTCTCGGAGATTTCCGCCAGGACAGCGGATTTCCTGACCGCAGAGACCCTGCGGTGCATCTCCCTGTATACGAGCTGCCCGGTAGGGGCGTGTTCTTCCGGGAATGTTCTCATTTCCGATGCGCTTTTTGAGAGAGAGGCGGAGATCCTTCGGGAACTTGCCGTGCGGGAAGCCGCCGGACGGGTGGCCGGGAGTCTTGCGGACATCGACCGCCGGCATGTGGCAGCCATTCTCGGGCTGTACGGACGCGGGATCGGGAAGAGGATCTGTCTTCCTTATAATATGGAAGCTGTCCGGGCCGAACAGGGGATTCTCATCAGGAAGAACGCGGAAAATGAAAAGCCTGCAGGATCTCCGGCAGAACAGTCACCGAAGAAGACAGGCGGGACCGGAGGGCGGAGTGAGAAAAATGCGCCTGTCCCCCTCAAAGTGCCGGGTGTGACGGCTGACAGGGGGATCTGTTTTCACTGCACTCTTGCGCCGAATCACGGGGATCCGATTCCGCAAAACATGTATACGAAATGGTTTGATTATGATAAAATAAAAGGAATTCTCGAAATCCGGGGAAGAGAGAAGGGGGATTATATCGTGATCAACCCGTCCGGGAACAGAAAGAGATTCTCGGATCTCCTGATCGACCGGAAGGTCCCCCGGGACAGAAGGGATGAGATCCCGCTCGTCTGTGTCGGATCGGAGGTGCTCTGGGCACCCGGGATCCGCTCCGGGGAATCCTGCAGAGTGGATCATGAGACAAAGACCATTCTGAAGATTTCGATAGAGGAAATGAAGGACGGTATTTCGCAATTACCTAATTGAAAGCGCATCATATTGAGAGGAGACAGCATGAAAGAATCAATCAGAGTAATGATTTCGGAGAATGAGATCGAAAAGCGCACGCGTGAGATCGGCGAAGCGATCAGCAGAGACTACGCAGGAAAGACAGTGCACATGATCTGTGTGCTGAAGGGAGGGGTGTACTTTATGACGGCCCTCTCCAAGAGGATCTCCGAAGACGTCCCGGTGAGCCTCGACTTCATGTCTGTCTCGAGCTATGGCGACGACACGAAATCATCCGGAGTCGTGAAGATCGTCAAGGACCTTGACGAGCCGCTCGAGGGAAAGGATGTCCTGATCGTGGAGGACATCATCGATTCCGGCCGTACCCTGTATTATCTTCTGGATATTATCAAAGGCCGCAAACCTGCGTCGGTCAGGCTCTGCACGCTCCTCGACAAGCCGGAGAGAAGGGAACGGGACGTGCATGTCGATTATACCGGCTTCAATATCGAGGATCGCTTTGTAGTCGGCTGCGGAATGGATTATAAGCAGAAATACAGAAACCTGCCCTACATCGGCGAGGTCATTCTGTCAGAGGAGGAACAGTGACGCAGAGACCATCCAGATCAATTTTAATTTACCTTGTTATTATTGCTTTTATGGTGACAGGGTACTATTATTTTGCGGGACGAATCCGGAGCACGGACGCCTACACCTACAGGCAGTTCATAGATGCCCTGAATCAGAGCAAGGTGGAGGAGGTGCTTTTAAAGCCCAACGCATCCGGTCCGACGGGCAAGGTGATCATAGAGACGAAGGAGGGCGACACCTACCAGCTGTATGTCACGGATATAGCGCAGGTGGATACGCTTCTCAGGGAGTCCTATGGCAGCGTCAATGTCATTGTGGATGACATACCGCAGGATAAATCGCTCATCAATTCGGCTCTTATGATCCTCGCGACGGCGGCGATCTTCATTTTCTTCTTTGCGATGATCAACCGTCAGAACGGCGGGGCGAATTCGCAGATGATGAACTTCGGAAAGAGCCGTGCCAGAATGTCGTCTCCGGAGGACACGAAGATCACCTTCAAGGAGGTCGCAGGTCTCGAGGAGGAGAAACAGGATCTTGAGGAGATCGTCGATTTCCTGAGAGACCCTGCAAAATATACGGCCCTCGGCGCCCGCATTCCGAAGGGCGTCCTGCTGGTAGGACCGCCCGGCACAGGAAAGACGCTGATCGCCAAAGCCGTTGCGGGGGAGGCCGGAGTTCCGTTCTTCTCGATCTCCGGATCGGATTTTGTCGAGATGTTCGTCGGTGTCGGCGCATCCCGTGTCCGCGATCTCTTCGAGGACGCGAAAAAGAACAGCCCGTGCATTGTTTTCATCGATGAGATCGATGCGGTCGCCCGAAGGAGAGGCGCAGGTCTCGGAGGCGGCCATGACGAGCGTGAACAGACGCTCAATCAGCTGCTCGTCGAGATGGACGGCTTCGGCGTAAATGAGGGGATCATTGTCCTCGCAGCCACGAACCGCGTGGACATCCTGGATCCGGCGATCCTTCGTCCCGGACGCTTCGACCGAAAGGTCGGCGTGGGGATGCCCGATGTCCGCGGGAGGGAGGAGATCCTCAGGGTGCATGTCCGGAATAAGCCGATCGGGGATGATGTCGACCTCAGGGAGATCGCTCAGACGACGGCCGGCTTTTCGGGAGCGGATCTCGAGAACCTTATGAATGAGGCTGCGATCTATGCGGCGGCCGAGAACCGTCCTTATATTATCCAGAAGGATATCAAGAGGGCATTTATCAAAGTAGGCATCGGCGCCGAAAAGCGAAGCAAGGTCATGTCGAAGAAAGACAAGGAGATCACTGCGTATCACGAGTCAGGGCATGCCATCTTGTTCCACGTGCTTCCGAACGTCGGACCGGTCTACTCGGTGTCGATCATTCCCACCGGGATGGGAGCGGCCGGATACACGATGCCGCTGCCGGAGCGGGACGATATATTCAATACACGCGGGAAAATGCTCGAGAATATCATGGTGGATCTCGGCGGAAGGATTGCCGAGGAGATCATATTCGACGACATCACAACAGGTGCTTCGCAGGATATCAAGCAGGCGACGGAGCTTGCGAGATCCATGGTGACGAAGTACGGAATGTCCTCCAGGATGGGACTTGTCGCTTATGATGACGATTCCGGAGAAGTTTTTATCGGACGTGATTATGAGAAGACGAGGGGATACAGTGAGAAGACTGCGGACGGGATCGATGAAGAGGTCAAGGCGATCATCGATCAATGCTACGCTCGCGCGAAAAAGATCATTCTTGAGCACAGAGACGTGCTCGACGCATCTGCCGCGCTCCTTCTCGAGAAAGAGAAGATTTCCAGAGAAGAATTTGAAGCACTGTTTGAACAGTAAGGAGTTTGAGGATGATCAGAGAAGGGTCAGAAGAATATGAGCGGATGAGATATGTATCTCTGATGCGTCCGATCTTCAGGAAGAGAGCAGTTTTCAGCGACGAGAGCAAGTTCTACAGAAGTCCGGCGGAGCCGAAACCGGGAGATAACGTCACGATCCGGCTCCGGACGATGAAGAACAATATCGACGCTGCCTATTTTATCAGCGGTTCCCAGCGGATGGCAATGCATCGGGCGGAATCCGGAGGGGGATTTGATTTCTACGAGATCGTGATCCCTGTCGGGACGGAGACGATCTACTATTATTTTGAACTGCAGGTAGAGGCTTCCGCCTGCTACTACAATAAGATGGGAATCACGAGAGACCTTTCTGAACGCAACTGTTTCCGCATCGTTCCGGGATTCTCAACGCCGGAATGGTCGCACGGCGCTGTCATGTATCAGATCTATACGGACCGGTTCTGCAACGGAGACACATCCGGAGACGTGCAGACCAGAGAGTATGTGTATCTGAATGAGTACGCACACAAGGTCACGAACTGGAACACGCCTCCCGAGGCGATGGATGTGCGCAACTTCTACGGCGGGGATCTGGAAGGGATCCGGCAGAAGCTCGACTATCTGCAGGATCTGGGCGTGGAGGTCCTGTATCTCAATCCCATCTTTGTCTCTCCGTCGAATCACAAGTATGATATCCAGGACTACGACCATGTGGATCCGCATTTCGGAAAGATCGTAAAGGACGGCGGAGCGCTCCTGAGCTGGGACGACAAGAACAACAGACATGCGACGAAGTATATTCAGCGTGTCACGGATCCCGCCAATCTGGAAGCATCGGACAAGCTTTTTGCGGATCTCTGCAAGGAGATCCACAGGCGGGGGATGAAGATCATTCTCGACGGTGTCTTTAATCACTGCGGTTCCTTCAACAAGTGGCTGGACCGCGAGCGGATCTATGAGGATCAGCCGGGATATGAGAAGGGCGCGTATGTGGACGCGAAGAGTCCGTATCACAGCTTTTTTAAATTCAACAATGAACATGCGTGGCCGTACAATGAGTTCTATGACGGCTGGTGGGGACACAGCACGCTTCCGAAGCTGAATTATGAGGACAGCCCTGCTCTTTTCAACTACATTATGGAGATCGGAAAGAAATGGGTATCGCCTCCCTACTGCGTCGACGGATGGCGTCTGGATGTGGCGGCGGATCTCGGACATTCGCAGGAATATAACCATCATTTCTGGAAACAGTTCCGGAAGGAAGTAAAATCGGTGAACCCGAACGCGATCATTCTGGCGGAGCATTACGGGGACGCGACGTCCTGGCTCCGGGGGGATGAGTGGGATACCGTCATGAATTACGACGCCTTTATGGAGCCGGTGTCCTGGTTCCTGACAGGCATGGAGAAGCACAGCGATGAATACCGGGAGGACCTTCTCGGCAACGGAGAAGTATTCGCAAGTGCCATGCGCTACCACATGGCCGGGTTCATGGGTCAGTCCCTCCTCTCGGCGATGAATGAGCTGGATAATCATGATCACTCGCGGTTCCTCACGAGGACAAATCATATGGTCGGAAGGGTCGCTCAGCTCGGCTCTTTTGCGGCAGGGGTAAATGTTGTTCCGGCGGTGCTGCGGTCCGCGGTCGTGATCCAGATGACATTCATCGGAGCCCCGACGCTGTATTACGGGGATGAGGCCGGTGTCGTCGGATTTACCGATCCGGATAATCGGAGAACGTACCCCTGGGGCGAGGAAGACCAGGACCTGCTTGCCTTTTACAGGGAGGCGATCCGGATGCATAAGAGCTCCGAGGCTTTTCGTGAGGGCTCGATCAAGAGTCTGGGAGTGGGGTATCACTTCATTTCCTACGGAAGGTTCACGGATACGGAGCAGTTCGTCATTGCGGTCAACTCCGGGGAGGATCCGATCCCGATCGAGGTACCTGTATGGGAGACTGGCATCACGCAGACCGTCAACACAGAGATGGAGGAGATCCTGGTGACGGACCGCGACGGATACTCCGTGGAGCGGACAAAGAGACTCGTGACAGGCGGGATCCTGACGCTGGATCTCCGGCCTTATGAGGCGGTCGTGCTGAGACACACCGGAAAAGAAGGATTCTGATCTCACCGGGGAGGCACTTCCCCGCCCGGCAGATATTACGAAAGACATCTGTGGATAAAACCTGCACAGATGTCTTTTTTTGTTCATTGACATGATGTGTTATACACATTATAATAAATTTTGTGTTAATAATGTTCACACATTGTTAACTCTTATGATTTACTGTGTAACACATGGTATTTCAGACCGGAAGCCTGATACCGGTCGGGGATCAGGCGGGTCAAATATGCACTGACGGAGGTCCCGTACGGAATGAAGGAGCCGTGCGGGGGAAGGAACCTTTGTCGGTAACCGAATGGTACCAGTGCACTGGGGAGTGTACTTGTCATAGGATGGGGAGAATTAATAATGGGGAGGGAGACTGTTGAAGCTTCTCTGGCTATGGAGATGCGCAGGGGGACGATTGTCCTCGCTGTGCTCTTATGCCTTGACGAGCCGGTCTACGGATACAATCTGGTCGAAAAACTGGCTCTCAGGGGAATTCCCGTGGAGGCCAACACTCTATACCCGCTGCTGCGCAGACTTTCTTCCCAGGGTCTCCTCGACAATCGATGGGACACGAGTACATCCAAACCGAGAAAATATTACATAATCACTGAGAAGGGTAAACAGGTCAGGGGAGATCTGAAAAATCAGTGGAAGAAGATGGCGGAAGCCGTCAATCGGATGATGTAGGTCGTGGAGGGGTTGAAAGTGGTCAGAAAAATCATTGACCAGTATGTTGACGATGTCGTTCGTCAGCTGCCGGTGAGCAAAAGAAGGCAGGCGGAGAAGAAGCTTCGGGGAGCGATCTATGAGATGCTTACCGAATATACAGATGGGGAGAAACCCGTGAGCAGGGACGCTCGGGCGATCCTTAAAGAGCTGGGATCCCCTGATGAAGTTGCGGAGTCCTATTACAGGCAGAGGAGAAAGGCCAAAGGCCGCAGCAGAAGGATTCCGGCCGGAGCGGTCGCCGGGATTTTCAGATTGCTGATGATCCTCTCTGCTGTTCTTGTGACATTGGGAACATTTCTGGTCGTGACGGGCGTCACGAGCAATACGGCTTTGGTTTTTGCGGGAGCGGTAATCGCGCTCCTCATGATGGCGGTGCGCATGAGCATTCCCGTCGTCGAGGGGATCAGGCTCTCGTTTACGAGGAAGGAAAAGAAAAGGTAAGGGACGGGGCTGCCGCAGGGCAGTCCCGCTCTTTCTTTATGCAGCCATACGGATGTGTTTGGGAACAGGTGAGACTTGACAACTGTAAAATTCGTGAGAAAATAGAAAAGTGCAATTTATGCTTTTCACTGCAGACATTTCTGCGGTCCACATAAGAAAGGAGTTACCTAATGGCAAAGAAACCTGTGAAAATTGCCCTGATCACCGGATATCTCGGCGCGGGCAAGACGACCTTACTGAACCATATTCTGAGCAATGATGAAGGGATCCGTGCGGCGGTCATCGTCAACGACATCGGCGAAGTCAATGTAGATGCGGATCTGATCGCAAAGGGCGGCGTTGTGACGCAGGAGAACAGCAATCTGGTCCCGCTCACGAACGGCTGCATCTGCTGCACACTGAGAGATGATCTGGCAGCACAGCTCGGTGATCTCGCGAAGACCGGCGATTTCGACTATATCATTATCGAGGCTTCCGGTATCTGCGAGCCGATCCCGATCGCTCAGACGATCGCGGACATCTGCGAGGAGAGCACGGA
This sequence comes from uncultured Clostridia bacterium, assembly GCA_946629525.1. Taxonomy (GTDB): domain Bacteria; phylum Bacillota; class Clostridia; order Lachnospirales; family Lachnospiraceae; genus Chordicoccus. Next base: position 8,124 of record CAMOXU010000054.1, on the reverse strand, counting down.
GAACGGCGTTCCGATGATGCTGGACAATATCATCGCAGTTGTCGACTGCGCCCGCATGCACGACGAGTTCGAGGACGGCCGCAGCCTTACGAAGGAGAGCTATGAGGAGGAAGATATTGAAAATCTTCTGATCCAGCAGCTGGAGTTCTGCAATACAGTCCTCATGAACAAGGTCGATATGGTCAGCGAGCATGATCTCGGCGAGCTGAAGGCGATCATCAGGAGCCTGCAGACAAAGGCTGTCATCATTGAGGCCAACTATGCAAAGGTCAGCATCAGCGATGTTCTGAATACGGGTCGTTTTGACCTTGAAAAGTCCATGGAGTCAGCCGGATGGATCGAGGCGATCCAGCACGGGGATGATGAGGATGAGCACGATCATCATGACGATGATGACGATGATGACGAGCATGAGCATCATCACCACCACGACGATGACGATGACGACGAGCATGAGCATCATCATCACGACGATGATGACGATGACGAGCATCATCACCGTCACGACGATGATGACGATGACGAGCATCATCACCATCATGATGAAGATGAGGATGAGCATGAGGAGCATCGCGGTCACGGACATCATCATCACCATCATCACCATCACCACAATGCGGATTCGTCCTATCAGATCGAAGAGTACGGCATCGGATCCTTCGTTTACTTCCGCCGCCGTCCGTTCGACCGCACGAAGCTCATCAACCTTGCCCAGAAGTGGCCGAGAGCGATCATTCGCTGCAAGGGCATGATCTGGTATCGGGAAGAGCCGGATATGTCTTATATCTTTGAGCAGGCAGGACGCCTGATCCAGGAAATGCAGAGCGGACGCTTCCTTGCCTCCGCAGACAGGGCTTCCATCGAGCGCGTACTTGAAAAGTATCCGCAGGTCCGCGAGATGTGGGATCCGAAGTATGGCGACCGCATGCAGAAGCTTGTCTTTATCGGTCAGAATATGGACCGCAAGGAGATCGAGCGCCAGCTTGACGAGTGCCTTGTAGACTAAAGAAAAGATTCAGGAACGCCTCCTTGCGGAGCGTTTATCTCAGTGGGAGACTGGACTCCCACTGAGACGAGATGGTCATGACCCGCCGCTTAAGAAGCGGGAATCTTCTCGCACTGAGATAAAAGACCCCGGCCGGATGTCGGGCACCGCTTATCGGCGCGCCTTCTTCCGGCCGGGGTCTTTTTCTGTATTCGTTCAGATAATGTGCATCAGGATGCGGATGTCATCCGCTCGCCGATGCGGTCGTTGATAAATGATGGTACTTCGGAAGGCTGCATGCCCAGGACAAATCCGAATTCACCGAACAGAATGCGCTCCGCCTCCTTGAACACGCGCTCGTCCGCGCTGTGGAACTTCTTGCCGGTGCGCAATTTCTCCGCTGACTTCTCCCGGAGAGTTTTGATCAGCCGGACCATCTCGTGGTGGTCGAACCTTGCGAGGACTGCATTGAAATATTCCTGCCGTTCCTTGTCGTTGTCTTTCCAGATCGATTCCGATTCCGGTATTTCGTCGATCAGCGAGAGGATCTCGTCTCTGCCGGGAAGCGCTCTGGTCTTGTCTGTGTTCTTGCCTGTAGGAATATAAATCTTGGTCCCCGGATCATAGACCGGTACGAGCACATAATACTTCTGTATTCCGTATCTGGACAGGTCGCGCTCGATCATACCGGTAACTCTGCACACGCCTTCAGGGATATGCATTACAGCACTGTCAATTACTAAATTTTCCATGATACCTCTTTCGATGAATGCGTGTTTACGTGAAAACCCTTCTTATGTAAATCTACTTTATTTTAACACAAATATTAAGCTATTGTAAGATAAATGGGCCTTGCAAAAAACACGGTAATTTCAGAGGTTTCAGGAAAGTTCATGTGCAAAATGTCCTATTCGATATTCGCCGCGCAATACTTGTGATTTCCGCCATTCGGTAAGAACAGTCTTCATCGTGAGTGCCTTTCCCGCAATGAGGAACGGATCTGTTCCGGGAGCGTCAGGGATCCGGAAGAGGAGACTTAAGATACTGCCGTCTCAGGGGATCACGCAGGTGAACGAGATCACGCCGTCCTTCCAGGAAGCGTTGATGGAGCCCCTGTACATCTGCACGATATTCTGCACGATCGAGAGACCGATCCCGTACCCTTTCTTCTGGTCGCTGTGGGACTGATCGGCCCTGTAGAAGCGGTCGAAGAAGCGGTGATAATCCTGACCCTTTCCCCCCGCATAACTGTTCGAGACGACCAGCCGGAGCCCTCTGCCCTTCTGGGCGGCGCTTACGCTGACAGTCCCGCCGTCGTCACAGTATTTGATGGCATTGTCGATGAGAAGGGATGCCAGCTGTGCGATCGTATCCCTGTCCGTGACCATATGGATCCCGTCCTGAATATCGACGGACAGTGTTTTCCCTGCCTGGATCGCGACCGGCCTGAACGTCTCCGCTGTTTCTCCAAGCACTTTCGTGACATCGGTCTCTGTCATCGCGGATCTGTCGACGGTCTCCTCGGAACGGGAGAGAAGAACGAGGTTCTTTACCAGATCGTTCATATGGTCTACCTGGCGAAGGGTGGAAGCGGTCCATTCATTTTCCCCATTCATAAGCTCAAGGAGCTCCGTGTTCGCCCGGATCACGGACAGCGGCGTCTTCAGCTCGTGGCTGGCGTTGGTGATGAACTGGCGCTGCCGCTCTGCGTTCCTGATCTCCGGCCGGACAGCCCTGTTCGAGAAATAACATACCAGCGGGAAAGCGAGCAGGAGAGAAGAAAAACCGATGATCAGCGAGATGTACAGAACACGCAGATAGGCCCGGACTTCTGCCGTGCAGTCCATATAGACGACGATCGAGGATCCGTCGTCGTACTTCGCATACTTATAATAGAATGCACCGGATCTTCCAAATCTGGTCCCCCGATCCTTTGCCAGCTTTGCCAGTTCGATGGCTGCGTCTTCGTCGATCGAAGAGATCCGTCCGGTCTTGATCTCTTCCAGCGAACCGTCCTCGTTGAACAGGACGGCGAAAAAGCGGGTCGAATCCCGGTAGCCCGGGGACAGGACATCGACTTCCCGCTCAAGTCCGAAGATCGACAGAAGGTCGTAATGCAGAGTGTCCGTGTACCTGCTCTCTGCGTCGCGCTCTTCTGACTCTTCTCTCTTTTCCTCGAGCTCGGGGAGGACACCTCTGCTGTCGCAGATCTCGGTCATGAGGTTCTCTATCGCGGTGCGGGAACTCATGAGATTTCCGATATTCATCAGGCCTGAAATGATAAATATGACGACTGCAAGAGAAGTCATGCTGATCAGGATGAAACGTCTCTGCAGTCTTCGGATGGATGCTTCGCTCATTGTTCTGTCAGGGTGCAGGAACCTCCGCGTTTTCCGGTGATGACGGCTTTGCCGCTCACGGCACGCAGTTTTCCCTTGAGATAGGAGACATAAAGCCATACGGTGTCTTCGTCGGCTTCAGGTTCGGATTTCCACACGTGGGAGAGGAGATACTTTGTGTCGAGCGCCCGCCCCGCATTGAGGATCAGAGCCTTCATGAGCTCATACTCCTTCATGGAAAGACGGACCGTATTCTCGGCCTCGAGCGCCAGACTCTCCGCGCTCAGTGTGATGTTGGAAAAATGAAGTTCGTCTTCCGCGTAGACCGTACCTCTCCGCGTCATCGAGCGGACCCGCGCGAGAAGCTCCTTCATGGCGAAGGGCTTCGTCAGATAATCGTCCGCCCCCGCATCCAGGCCGGAGACGCGGTCATCTATCTCGGCTTTCGCGGTGAGCAGAAGTACGGGCGTTGTGATCCGGCGCTTTCGGATCTCCCGGAGGACTTCGAGCCCTGAGAGACCGGGCATCATGATATCGAGGATGATGCCGTCGTACGGAGTCTCGAGGATCGACTGCAGCGCGTCCGCACCGTTCAGGACGGATGTGACTTCATAGTGTTCGTGCTTTAAGATGGCAGTGACTGCCCGGTTCAGATCAGAGGTGTCCTCTGCAAGCAGCAGTTTCATGGGTTGCTCTCTCCTTCGTCATAAATCATGTCGCGCAGTGTCTGCATGGACAGGTCCGTGGAGGCAAGCTCATCCGCACAGCGCTTCAGCTCGCTGGTGAGGAGCTCCAGATTTCCGTTCAGGTTCTTTTTGTATTTCATATGGTGTTCGAGCGCTGCCCAGGTGTCCATGGAAATCGTCCGGAGCTGGATCTCGGCATAGATCCCGCTGTCCGTAAGAAGGATCATGTGGTAGCTCCGGTAGCCGTTCGGCTTTGCTTTCCGGATATAATCCTTTTCCCGGACAATGCTGCAGCCGGGCAGAGCGGCGATTGCGTCGCGGATCGCATAGACGTCGTTTATGAAGGAACAGACTACCCGGATCCCGATGGCATCGTAAATATGCTGCAGTGCGGATCCCGGAGTCTCCGGGAGACCTTTGCGGATGCACTTTTCGCGCATGCTCTCCTCGGATTTGATCCTGCCAAGGAGGTGCTCGATGGGATCCTGCCCCGACCGCTCTTTCATTTCCGACCGGATCTCTTCGATCCGCTCCATCAAAAAGCTTTTTGTGCGTTCAAGCTCCGGCTTGTGTGTGCCGTAAATAGAATCCATAATACTGTCTCCAAGTGCTTTCCGCCGCCTTCGGCGGGTATACACTGCGAAATGTGCAGGGCGTCTCCTGCCTGTGCGGCAGGAGCGCCGGAGTGATCTGTGAGAATCAAACGTAATTATAGCACAGGAAATGTGCGGGCACATTCTTTTTAGACATTTGAGCGGGCATGTTTGAGCGGGAACATTCTTTTTAGATGTTTGAGTTGATTTTATGTTCCGTTTCGGTTATAATGCACTGGTATGGATACGGATACGACATTTATGCGTGCAGCCATAAAGCAGGCGCAGAAGGCATATGAGAAGAGTGAAGTGCCGATCGGATGCGTCATCGTGCATGACGGAAAGATCATCGCGCGGGGCTACAACAGGCGCAATACCGACAAGAGCACACTCGCGCATGCCGAGATCACTGCGATCCGCAAAGCAGCGAAGAAGCTGGGAGACTGGCGTCTCGAGGACTGCACTCTTTATGTCACGCTGGAACCGTGTCCGATGTGCGCGGGTGCGATCGTTCAGGCACGTATAACGGAGTGCGTGATCGGCTGCATGAACCCGAAGGCCGGCTGTGCGGGATCTGTTACGAATCTTCTGGAGATGGACGGATTTAATCACAAGGTCAGGGTGCGCCGCGGAATCTGCGAGGAGGAGTGCAGTGCCATGCTGAAGAAGTTCTTCAGGGAGCTGCGTGTCCGCGATGCCGAGCGAAAGCGGATCCTTCGTCAGGGATCGGCGCCGGAGATTCCGCCTGTGCAGTGAGAGGCTGCATGGATCTTCTTTTTAAAGGCGGCTGCAGGCTGCCGGAGAGTTTAATACGGAGAGGTATCGAAGTGGTCATAACGAGCCGCACTCGAAATGCGGTCATCGGGTAACCGGTGCATGGGTTCGAATCCCATCCTCTCCGCTCAGGAAAGAGATGCCCCGGGCATCTCTTTCTTTGTTTTATCTCAGCGTGAGAATCTCCCTATTTCTCAAGTGGCGGATTATGACCAACTCGTCTCAGTGTGGGTCCAATCTCCCACTGAGATAAACGCTCCGCGAGGATGCGCAGGGATTCTGTTCATACAATCCCATTCCGCACACAGTTTCGCAATTACCTGGAACCTCTCCCGCATGAAAGGATATTTTATGCTTCAAGTCGGAAAAAATTTCAGATGGAAATACACTGCGCTGATCCTTGCTGCGCTGCTTGCCTTTGCTGCGCTCTCTCCGGAGACGGTCCGGGCCTCGGATCCGCTCACCAATCACCTGACCGGCTGGCCGCAGATGTCGGATATCGGCGAGGACTCCGCCGTTGTCATGGATGCGGACAGCGGCGCGATCCTCTATTCCCTGAATCGGGATACACAGAGGATCCCCGCTTCGATCACCAAGATCATGACCTGTCTCCTCGTCCTTGAGGGGACGGATATGTCGGACGTCGTCACCATGACGGAGACGGGGCTGGCAGAAGCATACTCCGGGAGCGCCAATGTACAGCCGGTCCTCGGCGAGGAATTTACGGTCGAACAGTGCCTCTATATGATGATGCTCAAGTCAGCCAATGACATCGCCGCCGAGCTGGCAGCATTTACCGCGGGGAGCGTGCCGGCATTCTGCGACAGAATGAATGAGCGTGCAGCGCAGATCGGGTGTACGGGCACGCATTTCAACAACCCGAACGGCCTTCCCGGGGATGATCACTACACGACGGCATACGATATGGCGCTGATCATGCGGGAATGCCTTCGAAATGACGTCTTCCGGCAGATCATCTCCACGACGCGGTACACGGTCCCGCCCACCAATATGACCGGAACGGAGCGCGTCTACGACAATCACTGCAAGCTGATACAGCCGTCGGATGACCGCTATTACGAATACTGTATCGGCGGAAAGACCGGATATACGGATCTCGCCTGGCGGACCCTCGTCACGGCGGCCGTAAAGGACGGGCGAACGCTGATCTGCGTCACGATGCACGGCCCGAACGCGCAGGACTTTACGGACACGAAGAACCTTTTTGAGTACGGGTTCAATCAGTTCTCCGTCTGCCAGGTCGAGACGCGGACGGAAAAGGGGCGTTATGCGGGGAGCGTGACGATTCCGAATGGCTTTTCGACGGACTCCCTCGCCATGACTGAGACGGAGAATGTGTACGGGGAGCCGGTCATGCGGTATACATACGAGGAAAATCCGGTCGGGGATGTTCCGCTCGTTGAAAAGGCGGGAATTGCGGATGCGATCTTCGGCGGAACGGGATCAGGTGAAGAGAAGCAGGAAGAAAATGCAACTGCCGGACAGGAGAACACCCCGTCGGAGACCGGGAGCGGGATAAGCCCGAAGGTGCTCTTCGGAGTCCTTGCAGCGGCTTTCGCAATTCTTCTGGGCGCTCTGATCACGAGCATACTCTCTTTACAGAAAAGAAGGAGGAGAGCGAAGCAGCGAAGGAAGGCCGCTGCAGGAAGGCGGAGGGAGATCTCGCAGGAGAAGGCCGGGCAGCAGGGAACAAAAAGAAGGACCCGGAGAAGACGCCCGTAGCTCCTGTTTGTGCGAACATATATGCATCGGGGCAGGTCCGTAAGCGGGAAAAAATATGGGGCTCACGCATTAAGACAGGTACGCACTGCATAGAGGAGGCATTCCATGTAATGAATGCCTCCTCTATGCAGTGCAGCCATTGTCTGATGCGTGAGCCCCATAAAAAATCCGTGCGCCTCACTCTGAATTTGCACCCACAGACGGAACCTCCCCAGTTAACTCGGCCCAGGCACCCTTACGTCACACGAGAGGTCCTGCTTAGTGCTGCTGTGTTCCCACCCTGACACGGTTCACAGGTTCCCGTTGCATAAGACCCAAACGTCAACGCCACTTAAGAAGGGCAGCTCCATAAATACAGACCCTCGGATCGGCATCACCCCTGCTGTAGCGGACTGCAGGTTACAGGGCCCCGCTAATGCCCCGGCTGCACGGATGCTAAGAGAATAGCAGAAAAAACACGAATTGTCAAACAGGAATAAGAAGTGTATAATTTTATTAACTGTTCGGCGCGGAAAAGGGCGCTGACAATACGTGTTTTTAATCTAAAGGAAAGAAGGTAGAAGTCATGAAAAGAATCGGTCTTTTAACCAGCGGAGGCGACTGCCAGGCGCTCAACGCGACAATGCGCGGTGTTGTCAAGGGTCTGACGAATAATCTCAAGGACGTTGAGATCTACGGTTTTATCGAAGGCTATAAGGGCATGATCTACGGAAATTACCGTCTGCTCACAGCCAACGATTTCTCGGGCATCCTCACGCGCGGCGGCACGATCATCGGATCCTCCAGACAGCCGTTCAAGCTGATGAGAGTTCCGGATGCCAACGGTCTTGATAAGGTCGCAGCGATGAAGCAGAATTACTATAAGCTTCGTCTTGACTGTGTCGTTATTCTTGGCGGAAACGGAACACAGAAGACCGCGAACCTTCTCCGCGAGGAAGGCCTCAATGTCATCCATCTTCCGAAGACCATCGACAATGATATCTGGGGAACAGACCTTACCTTCG
>CAMOXU010000053.1 GCA_946629525.1 uncultured Clostridia bacterium | reverse complement strand
GCAGCACGCGGGAGACAACACCCTTGTTGCCGTGACGGCCGGCCATCTTGTCGCCGACAGAGATCTTTCTCTTCTGCGCGATATAAATTCTTACGGACTGATTGACGCCCGGAGGCAGCTCATCGCCCTCCTGGCGCGTGAACACCTTGGCGTCCACAACGATACCGTACTCACCGTGCGGCACCTTCAGCGATGTATCTCTGACTTCGCGTTCCTTCTCACCGAAGATCGCGCGAAGCAGTCTCTCCTCCGCCGTGAGTTCCGTCTCACCCTTCGGAGTGACTTTACCTACAAGGATGTCTCCGGCACGGACCTCTGCGCCGATGCGGATAATTCCGCGGTCGTCCAGATCCTTCAGAGCTTCGTCTCCGACGCCCGGAACGTCGCGCGTGATCTCCTCCGGTCCGAGCTTTGTATCGCGGGATTCCGCCTCATACTCCTCGATATGGATCGAGGTATAGACATCCTCCTGTACAAGGCGTTCCGACAGAAGAACGGCATCCTCGTAGTTATATCCTTCCCATGTCATGAATCCGATCAGCGGGTTCTTGCCGAGGGCAAGCTCACCGTTGCTCGTGGACGGTCCGTCCGCGATCACCTGGCCGGCTTCGACGCGCTCACCTTTTGTGACGATCGGCTTCTGGTTATAGCAGTTGCTCTGGTTGCTTCTCGAGAACTTGATCAGATGATAGTTCTCTTTCGTACCGTCGTCATAGGTCATCCCGATATCCGTCGAGCTCACGAACGTGATGGTACCCGCGCGCTTCGCAAGGACGCAGAGTCCGGAGTCGACAGCCGCCTTCTCCTCCATACCTGTGCCGACTACCGGCGCTTCCGTTGTCAGAAGCGGAACAGCCTGGCGCTGCATGTTGGAGCCCATGAGGGCGCGGTTCGCGTCATCGTTCTGAAGGAACGGAACGAGGGACGTAGCGACTGAGAAGACCATCTTCGGTGAGACGTCCATATAGTCGAACATCGTGCGGTCGTAAGCCTGTGTCGCTTCACGGAAACGGCCGGAGACGTTCTTTCTTACAAAATGTCCTTCCTCGTCGAGCGGCTCATTCGCCTGCGCGACATGGTAATTATCCTCTTCATCCGCCGTCATGTAATCGACGTCGTTCGTTACGCGCGGATTGAGCGGATCAGACTTGTCGATCCTTCTGTAGGGAGCCTCAACAAATCCATATTCATTGATGCGGGCATAGCATGCCAGCGAGTTGATCAGACCGATGTTCGGACCTTCAGGTGTCTCGATCGGGCACATACGTCCATAATGGGAGTAATGGACGTCGCGGACCTCGAAACCGGCACGGTCACGAGACAGACCGCCCGGACCCAACGCGGAGAGACGTCTCTTGTGGGTCAGCTCGGACAGCGGGTTATTCTGGTCCATGAACTGGGACAGCTGGGAGGATCCGAAGAACTCCTTAACAGCTGCCGTCACCGGCTTGATATTGATCAGGGACTGCGGGCTCACGGACTCGGCATCCTGCGTCGTCATCCTCTCGCGAACGACTCTCTCAAGACGGGAGAGACCGATGCGGTACTGGTTCTGAAGCAGCTCGCCGACCGCACGGATGCGGCGGTTGCCCAGATGATCGATATCGTCCTTGTTGCCGATCCCGTACTCGAGATGCATATTATAGTTGATGGAGGCGAAAATATCCTCTCTCGTGATATGCTTCGGAATAAGTTCATGCACTCTTCTTCTGAGCGCGAGGCGAAGCGCATCGGCGTCCTCTCCGGCGTCGTCGAGGATCTCGCGGAGGGCCGGATAATAGACGAGTTCCGTGATCCCGGCCTCTTTCTTCTCCTCAGCAGTCATTTCCACCCAGTTATCGATGTTGACCATCATGGAGGAAAGGACCTTGATATTCCGCTCAACGCCTTCCACCTGGATGTAGACATACGGAACCGCCGCATCCTGGATCGTGTCAGCGAGCTCACGCGAGACTTTCGTTCCTTTTTCGGCGATCACCTCACCTGTTCTCTCATCCACAACGTCCTCGGCAAGGACGTGACCCGCGATACGGTTGCGGAACATCAGCTTCTTATTGAACTTATAGCGGCCGACCTTGGCAAGATCATATCTTCTCGGATCGAAGAACATGCCGTGGATCAGGCTCTCTGCGGAGTCCACTGCCAGCGGCTCGCCCGGACGGATCTTCTTGTACAGTTCAAGAAGACCTTCCTGATAGCTCGTCGCCGTGTCCTTCGTGAAGGAAGCCATGAGCTTCGGCTCATCGCCGAACAGCTCGATGATCTCCTGATCTGTTCCGACACCCAGGGCTCTGATGAGCTGTGTGATCGGCACCTTTCTGGTGCGGTCGACACGGACATAGAAAATGTCATTCGAGTCCGTCTCATACTCCAGCCATGCGCCGCGGTTCGGAATGACCGTGCAGGAGAAGAGCCTCTTGCCGATCTTGTCGTGCGCGATTCCGTAGTAAATGCCGGGGGAACGCACGAGCTGGCTGACGATAACTCGCTCGGCGCCGTTGATGATGAACGTACCGGTCGCCGTCATAAGCGGAAGATCGCCCATGAAAATCTCATGTTCCTTGATTTCGCCGTTTTCCTTATTCAGCAGACGGACCGTCACATTCAGCGGGGCCGCATAATTCGCGTCACGTTCCTTGCACTCTTCGATCGGGTACTTGACCTTATCTCTGCAAAGTTCATAATCTACGAATTCGAGGCTCAGCTTATCGCTGAAGTCTTCGATCGGTGAGATATCATCGAATATCTCTTTGAGTCCCTTGTTGACGAACCATTCATAAGACGCCTTCTGCACTTCGATCAGGTTTGGCATCTCCAGAACTTCTTTCCGTCGCTGGTAGCTCATTCGAACCGATCTGCCGGACTTAATTGGACGAATTCTGTTTTTCTCCATTCGACGTTTCACCCCGTTATTTCTAAATATTTATTGTAAATAGGCGACTTTACCAGGCGTGTCCGCATCGATTTTCGGGCACACAAAATAAAAGACACTCCTCGACAATAGTGCATCCTCTAGATTAACACAGGAATGTCAAGTTGTCAAAAAGAAAATTAATCTGTTTTCGAAAAAACATCGGGCGGCAGCGGCACCCCGGATGGTGTTCAGCATTCCATGCGGCACGATAGAACCCCCGGGTGATCCTCTAACCCAGGCGGCAGAGGAGCATTCTGGAAGATGTTCAGCATTCCGTGCGGCACGATAGAACACCCGGGTGATTCTCGAACTCAGGCGGCAGAGGGGCATCCATCTTCTGGAGAAAAACATTCGAAGTCCGATCGAGAAATCGGAAAATGCTGCGTGTTTTTGTGACCAGAAGTATGCGAAGAGCGACTGACGGGAACAAAAACCGCAGATGCATTTTTCGATTTCGCAGGGGAGGACGAGTGTTTTTCGAAGAAGAGGATGCCCCTGCCGCCCGCTCGCCTTGCCGGCGGGGGCACCCCGGATGGTGTTCAGCATTCCGTGCGGCACGATAGAACACCCAGGTGATCCTCTAACCCAGGCGACAGAGGGGCATCCATCTTCCGGAGAAAAACATTCGAAGTCCGATCGAGAAATCGGAAAATGCTGCGTGTTTTTGTGACCAGAAGTATGCGAAGAGCGACTGACGGGAACAAAAACCGCAGATGCATTTTTCGATTTCGCAGGGGAGGACGAGTGTTTTTCGAAGAAGAGGATGACCCTGCCGCCCGCTCGCCCTGCCGCCCGCTCGCCCTGCCGCCCGCTCGCCCTGCCGCCCGGTCCCCCGCCGCCCGGGCGTGGCGCACAAAAAGGGCAGGCTCCTGCCTGCCCCAAAAACTTTCGTTCTTTAAATTACTTAAGAGTGACCTTAGCGCCAGCTTCCTCAAGTTCCTTCTTAAGGCCTTCAGCCTCTTCCTTGCTGATCTGCTCTTTGATGACCTTCGGAGCGGAGTCAACGAGGTCCTTAGCTTCCTTCAGGCCGAGACCTGTAGCAGCGCGGACGACCTTGATGACCTTGACCTTGGAAGCGCCGATCTCTGTAAGCTCGACGTCGAACTCTGTCTTCTCTTCCTCTACCGGTGCATCAGCTGCCGGACCTGCAACAACAACGCCAGCTGCTGCGGAAACGCCGAACTCAGCCTCGCAAGCCTTTACAAGGTCATTCAGTTCCATAATGGAAAGCTCTTTGATCGCATCAATGAATTCCTGAGTGGTTAATTTAGCCATTGTAATTTTCCTCCATAATTATTCTTTAAAGGAGCTCCTGACATCCGTATCACCGGACGCCGCACACTTTGCGGTTGCTTCATGTGTCAGCCGGAGCGTAAATAATGTTATGCGGCCTCTTGCCGCAGGGAAATAATCTTCTCCCTTATTCTGCTGCGGGAGCCGCCTCGCCGTCCTTCTCCGCGATCTGCTTGATAACGCGTGCGAAGTTTGCGACCGGTGCCTGCATGCTGCCGAAGAGTCTGCCAAGAAGTACGTCTCTTGACGGAACCTTGGCGAGTTCTTCCAGAGCTGCGCCGTCATAGTATTTTCCTTCTACTACGCCGCCGACCATGTTGAATGTCTTATACTGCTTTGTGTACTTTGCCAGAATTCTTGCCGGCTCAACTGCATCTGTCTTGCCTACCGCGATCGCGTTCGGTCCTTCAAGATGGCTGTCAAGCTGTGCAAAGTCAGTTCCCTCAAATGCACGCTTCATCAGAGTGTTCTTATAAACTTTATAAATAACACCTGCTTCGCGAAGCTCCTTACGAAGAGCAGTGTCCTGCTCAACTGTAAGTCCAAGGTACTGAACAAGAAGTGCTGACTGAGCGCCATTGATCGTCTCGGCGATTTCGTTGACGATCGGCTGTTTCAGTTCTACCTTTGCCATGTCCTTAAGTTCCTCCTTCTTCGAATATTTCGTGCATCACGCAAAAGAAAATCCCCGCATCCAAAGACACGGGGACATAAAGATCTCATGTGAAATCAATCAATTCCTCGGCAGGCGCTGTGCTTACGTCCCTTCCGGGACACCTGCTGTCTTCGGCTTGATGCTTAGTTATACTAACACGGGCTGCCGGATTCCGTCAAGCGGAATCTTGCAGTTTACCGTTTTGTATCAGTCAGATTCCGCTGCCGGATCAGATCTTTGTCGGATTGACCTTGACGCCCGGGCCCATCGTGGAAGCGAGCGTGATGGAACGGAGATACTGGCCCTTGACTGCTGCCGGGCGGACCTTGATGAGCTGGTCGAGCAGAGTCTTCAGGTTCTCGGAAAGCTGCTCTTCCGTGAAGGAAGCCTTGCCGATCGGGCAGTGGATGATGTTGCTCTTGTCAAGACGGTACTCGATCTTACCTGCTTTGATTTCCTTGACCGCTTTTGCAACATCCATCGTGACTGTACCGGCCTTCGGGTTCGGCATAAGGCCCTTCGGTCCGAGGACGCGGCCCAGACGGCCGACAACGCCCATCATGTCCGGCGTAGCTACGACAACATCAAAGTCGAACCAGTTCTCTTTCTGGATCTTCTGTACGAGCTCCATCTCGCCGACATAGTCAGCACCGGCCTCTTTCGCCTCGTCTGCCTTTGCACTCTTTGCGAATACAAGGACACGAACGCTCTTGCCTGTTCCGTGCGGGAGAACAACAGCGCCGCGGACCTGCTGATCAGCATGACGTCCGTCGCAGCCTGTGCGGATGTGCGCTTCGATTGTCTCATCAAACTTTGCGGTAGCTGTCTTCTTCACAACGGCGACAGCATCCTGCATATCATAAAGGTTCAGCTTATCATAAAGCTTCAGTGCCTCAGAATATTTCTTGCCGTGTTTCATAATTTATTCCTCCTTGTGGTACGATCGGGTGTTTTTGCCCTTCCACTCTTTTTCAGTCTTCAGCTACTGTAACGCCCATGCTTCTCGCGGTTCCCGCGATAATGCTCATTGCCGCTTCAACGGACGCCGCATTGAGATCCGGCATCTTCTTCTCAGCGATCTCTCTCAGCTGGGCCTGTGTAAGTGTTCCGACTTTCTTCTTATTCGGTTCGCCGGAACCGGACGGAATATTCAGAGCCTTCTTAATGAGGACTGCTGCCGGCGGAGTCTTTGTGATAAATGTGAAGCTTCTGTCAGCGTATACTGTGATGACGACCGGAATGATGTAGTCGCCCATGGAGGCTGTACGGGCATTGAACTGCTTCGTAAAGTCCATGATATTTACGCCGTGCTGGCCGAGAGCCGGACCTACCGGCGGAGCAGGTGTTGCCTTGCCAGCCTTGATCTGAAGCTTGATATAGCCTGTAATTTTCTTTGCCATAATCTGTTTCCTCCTTATGTGGTAAACGTCGGATCCTTATGATCCTTCCACGCCTTCGAGCATTGAAGCTGCTCTGGAATTTTTACTTTTTCTTGACATCGGCGAAGCTGATCTCGACCGGTGTCTCGCGTCCGAAAAGATCAACATTGATCGTGACCGTCTGTCTCTGGGCATTGATGTCCGTGACCAGACCTTCCGTATCTTTCCAGGCGCCGGCAATGACGACGACCATGTCGTCCTTCTCAAAGTCAACGAGATATTTCTGACGGGGAGCGCTCTCCACCTTGCCGCTGCCGATCCCGAGCGGTCTCATCTCATCCGGAGTGAGCGGAACGGGCTTGCTTCCCGGCCCGACAAATCCGGTGACACCGCGGGTGTTCCTGACAACGTACCAGGTATCATCGTTCATGATCATATTAATAAGAACATATCCGGGGAACATCTTCTTCTGGGTCTGCTTTGTGACGCCGTTCTTTGTCTCCTGGACGTTCTGCATCGGAACGCGCACCTCAAGAATTTCATTTTCAAGATGCCGGTTCTCGATAGTCTTCTCGATATTTGCTTTTACTTTATTCTCATATCCCGAATATGTATGCACTACATACCAGTTCGCTTCTGACATCTTTACCTCACATCCAAAAATTCAATATCCCGCTTCTCAGATAGACATAAGCCAGTTGATGACCTGCAGAGCACCGCTGTCAACGACAGTGATGATCACGCCCATCAGGACCGAAATGATAACGACCAGGGCCGTCTGTCTTGTCAGATCTTCTCTGGTCGGCCAGATGATCTTGCCCCATTCCTTCTTCACGCCCTGAAAAAAGCTGACTTTCTTAGCATCTTTCTTGTTCTTAGCAGAAGCCTTTTTCTCTTTATCTGCCATACAATCACCTGTCCTTACGAATTACTTTGTCTCTTTGTGGATCGTATGCTTGCGGCAGAATTTGCAGTACTTCTTCGTCTCGAGTCTTTCCGGATGTTCTTTCTTATCCTTCTTCGTGTTGTAGTTGCGCTGCTTGCATTCTGTGCACGCTAAAGTTATCCTTGTACGCACGGTTTTTCACCTCCAA
The DNA here is from genome assembly GCA_946629525.1 of uncultured Clostridia bacterium. Lineage (GTDB taxonomy): Bacteria > Bacillota > Clostridia > Lachnospirales > Lachnospiraceae > Chordicoccus. Next base: position 10,695 of record CAMOXU010000053.1, on the reverse strand, counting down.
TGATAATCTTGCGGCCTTCCAGCTTGCTTCCCTTAAAAAACGGGAGCAAAAAAAAAGGACCTGTTTCTTGTCGCTCATATAATTTATCATACTCACAGAACTCCGTCAAGGATATTTTAAGGGAATGAAAACTCCCGCAGAGCCTCCGGTCTTCTTTGCCGGCTGCCCTGCGGGAGCTTCTTCCTATACATATATATCGGGGAACGCCTCTCGCTCCCGGCGCACCGCGCGGGGCGAAGCACTTCCCGGACCGCGCATCTGCGATCCTGATTGCGCTGTGAAACAATTGTTCAGGAAGATCCTTCCTGCCGTACCACGCAGAATGCGGAGCGCTTTCCGGATCCTGCGGCTGCGATCGGTCTTACGCCCTGCTCATCATGGTGGCAACGCGAAGCTTCACAATTCCCTGATAGATCGTCACGATCCCGATGATCCTGGCAAGCGTCTTTATCGTGGAGAACGGATTCAGGATGATCAGGACTCCCAGAATAATTCCCGCGCCCGTGAGCACCATCGCAAAGCTTCCGTCCCAGCCGGACCTGCGCATCTGCGCGGCCTGCAGGAAGCTCGTGAGAGCACTCACCACGATGATCACCCCGCACACAAGGTTGACGCTCGTCAGAATGAACGAGGGATTCCGGAATATCCAGAGGCCGACCAGGGCAAGGAGAACGTTCCCCACAACAAGAATACTGATCGGTCTGCCGGTCGAGCGGACGGAGATCACCACTTCCGCGACCCCCGCGATCATCAGGATGATCCCGATCGCTCTGGCGATCGTGATCATGGAGGATACCGGGGCCACCAGAAACATCACTCCTATGAGGATCAGTGCGACAGATGATACAACAGCGTTCCTTCCGACAGCTCTGATCGAATTCTTAAAAAGATTGTCATTCATGCTTTCGTCATACCGCCTTTCTTCAGATAAGGCCGAACCCCTTCATCGCCTCTCTGAGCTGGTCCGCATGATCGGGCTCGATCTCTGTGAGCGGAAGGCGGAGAGGACCTGCCTCTATGCCGATATACTCGAGGGCTTTCTTGACCGGGATCGGATTGACCTCGCTAAAGAGCGCGTTGCAGAGCGGGATCGCATCGTACTGCAGCTTCCTCGCGCCCTCGACATCGCCCTCAAAGAACTTCGCGCAGATCTCATGCGTCTGTCTCGGCGCTACATTGGAGAGAACGGAGATGACCCCGAGTCCGCCGCAGGCAAGGATCGGAAGGATCTGATCGTCATTGCCGGAGTACAGATCGATGCAGCCGTCCGCCATCGACATCATCTCGATCGTCTGGCTGATATTGCCCGTTGCATCCTTGATCCCGACGATGTTCGGGACCTCTCTGCAGAGGGTGACCGCCGTCTTCGGCAGAATGTTGCAGCCGGTACGGCTCGGTACATTGTACATGATGACCGGGATGGAAATGGACTCGGCGACTGTCCTGTAATGTGAGATGAGGCCCTTCTGCGTCGCCTTATTATAGTAGGGCGTCACCACGAGGACTGCGTCCGCGCCGGCCTCCTCAGCAGCCTTCGAGAGCATTACTGCCGTTTCCGTGCTGTTGGATCCCGTCCCGGCAATGACGGGAATTCTTCCCGCGACCTTCTGAATACAGTAGCGGATCACATCAACATGCTCCTCCTCGGACAGTGTTGCGGACTCACCCGTCGTTCCGCAGACAATGATGGCATCCGTACCATTTTCGATCTGGAAATCGATGAGCTTCGCGAATTCATCATAGTTCACTGAACCGTCTGCGTAAAACGGCGTTGCGATCGCTACTCCTGCACCTTTAAAAACAGCCATTGCAATTCTCCTTTAAAAATAATACCTGTGAACTCCGGTTTCAGGCGTCCAGGAAACGATACCGGAATTTTTATCTCACGGGAATTCCGCAGGAATTACCTGTGAGCCAAAAAAGACGCCGCCCTGTACGGGAGCGACGCTTCTCTTAGCAGATATTCCCGGATAGCGCCCCACCTTTCGATGACAGTCATACGGTTCTTGGCCGTATGCCCAGAAATCCGGTCTCAGGCCCCGGACCCTTCGGCGGGGTCTCCTTTCCTCACACTTCACCCGCTCCCTGATGCGTCAGTGTGGCTACTCTTATCCCCCGCAACCTCTATCTTACGTATCTTTCCATAAGATATCTGATTTACAGCGGTTTGTCAACCATCAGATATCCGATTTGCTGTGCCGCCGGATGTACGGTCCGCTCCGCCGGCTGCCGGATATCTTGATCCGCTGTGCAGCTTCAGGATCCCGGTCCGCTCCGTCAGCTGCCGGACGTCTGATTCGCTGTGCCGGCCGGTTCCTCACCGGAGTTCTTTTCGACCGGACTTTTCGCTTCCGTCTGCCCGGTCGAGATCTCCCCCCTGCCCGGATGCTTCGCCGGATCCTCCTTCCGCATCTTTCTCCGCTCGAGACCGGGCAGGATCGCCTCGTCATACACGAACGTCATGATCGCCGCGAACGGGATCGCAAGGAGGATCCCGATGACGCCGAAGATCTTGCCGCCGAGAATGATCGTGATCAGGATCATGACCGCGGACACGCCGAGGGACTCGCCGAAGAGCTTCGGCTTCAGAATATAGCCGTCAAAGGTCTGCAGGACAAGCGTAAACGCTATAAAGATGAGCGCATGCATCGGGTTGATCAGGACAAGGATAAATCCGCCGATCACACCGCCGATGATCGGTCCGAAGGTCGGAAGCAGATTGGTCACTCCGACAACGAGTGAGATCAGGGGGACATACGCCATCCCCGTCACGATCATGAACACCGCGTTGATCAGGCCGATGATCAGCGCGTCCAGAAGGTTGCAGCCGATATAACGGATGAGGATCCTGTGGCATCTGGTGAGGAACGCAGTATGCTGCTCATAGGTCTGCTCCACGAGCGCCGCGCGCCGAAGTTTTTCGATTGCCTGCAGGATGCTGCTCTTTCCCATCAGAAAGTAGACCGCGAGAATAAAACCGATCCCGATGTTAAAAAGTGCGCTTCCCATGTTGACGGACGCAGACAGAATTCTGTTCAGCACGGCAGGCACATTTCCCATGACATTGTTCAAAGCCTGGCTGATCGAGTTCGTGATCTCCGTGATGTCGACTTTATACTTGGCTGCGAACTGGTCCAGCTCCACGAGCAGATCCTGCGATGACTGGACATAGGACCCCATATTGTAGGCAAGACTGGATACGCTGTCGACAAGGGACGGGATGAGCGCCAGGAAGAACAGGACAAGAATCGCCACGAAGAACAGGACCGCAAGGAGGACCGAGAGGTTGTATCTGGCATTGTCCTTCTTCACCTTTTTCAGCGCGCGCTCCTCAAAGAAGACGACGATCGGATTCAGAAGATACGCCAGGACCGCGCCGATGATGATCGGGGAGAGCAGCCCTTCGATCGTCTCGACGATCTTAAGGAAAGAACTGAAATTCGTCAGAAATATAAAAAGCAGGACCGCGGAACACGTCGCAAGCGTATAGGCTGCCCAATTGTTTTCCAACAGTTTTTTAAAGTTTTTCATGCCGCACCCTCCTGATCCGACCCGGCTGCCGAACCCCCGGAAAGAGCCCCGCTCACGGTCAGGACCTCTCACCGGTGATGACTGAACAGGTAATTGCGAAACCATGCACTGCATGAGAGCTGCAGGAACATCCGGGCAATTCCATCCCGCGCTGAGTTCCGCAATTATCCGATGATGACTAAACTCCTGTATTTATATAAGCCGGCAGTCCGCCGATCCCGGCAAAAGCCGCCGCGGCCGGCGCCGCCTGGGACCCCTCTTTATTTCGATCCGCATTGTTGCTGGTCTCGCCCGTGTTCGTATTCGGATGACCTTTCGTATAAATCTGGTCTCCCATAAAGCACACGACGAACACTGCAAGGATCGGCACGATGACTTTGATCGGGATCTTTCTGATCAGGTCGTCGAGGTACGGACCGATGGCATACGTCACCGCGACCCCCGCCAGCGCAAAGACCATAAGTCCTTCCGCACAGATCCGTCCGTGCAGATTCAGGAAATATCCCTGGTAATTCCAGTAGCTCCTGCCCTTGAACACTTCACAGTACCAGCCGCTGAAATATTCCAGCACACCGCAGAGAACGACAGTCAGGATCGTCAGGAGCCATGGCTTCGAGCGCACTCTGTAGAGTAAGGTCAGTACGATCATCGCGCCCATTCCGTAGATCGGAAGCCACGGTCCGTGGAGCGTTCCCCTGTTGACGAACTCATGATGCGTGATAAAGTGCAGCGTCACTTCCCAGAACCAGCCGAACATGGCGAAAATGAAAAACATCGCGACCAGCGACGAGATCGTATAATGTCTTCTGTAGCTGACGTTGCTCCCCGTCTCCCTTCTCTTCTTAACAGGCACAGGGAACAGGCGGCCCGGATAGACTTCGCCGCGGACCTCCTCAGCAAGGCTTCGATACCTCTGTTCGTGGATCTCCGCCTCCTCGAAAGCCCTCTCCTCGGGCGTATTCCTGTTGATGATCCCGAACCAGTTCGCGAGGATCCCGGGAATTCCTTTCAGCGGAGCAGGCTCCGGAATCTCCTTTGCGAGCTCCTCGATGACATCGCCGTAAGCCTGCCGGATCGCGCCCTCTCCGGCTTTTTCGTAGAGATATCTGTCATTCAGCTTGTCCGCATTTTCAATTCCAAGCCTTTTCGCCTCGTCGCGGTATGCTGCATAGTACTCCGAATACGTCGAAACAATGTACGGATTCACAAAGAAGATATCAAGAACATGGTAGGTCAGCAAGCCCAGGAGCTGCCATCCGATGAAAGACAGGTCCAGTACAAAGAACTCCCACTTATGTCCGTCCATCATTTTTCTGGACAGCGTGATCACTTCGTTGGGCTTCATCTGCGGATTCTCCGCGGCAATAAAAGGAACCATTTTATAGGAATATAACTTGATCACCCCGCCGATGATCGTCAGATTCCAGAGGCCCTTATAGATGAAGCAGAGTCCCATGATCTTCACGACCTTCCACCAGCACCGTATGCGGAAGATGTAGTTGAATCTTCCGAGGACCAGCTTGTCATATGTTCTGGCCTCGAGGAAGAAGCGCCGCTCTATGACGATCATAATATTCTCGACCCAGAAGAGGAAGAATACGACCAGTATCAGGGAGACGAACATCATGATGAGCAGGCTGAACTCATTGTCTCCGGAGAAGTTTGTGACCGTCTTCAAGAGAACGATCCAGATATGACCGGTGGAGAAATTGTCCACCATTCCGGCAAGTACTCCGTTCGTAGTTCCGAACGCAGAGTTCTTGTCAGTGGTCTCCCGCAGATTCTGCTCTCTTTCCTGGATCGCCTGGATCGTCTCCGGCAGACCGTTCTCCGCCGCGGCATTGACAAAGTCGTAGAAGCCTGCCCCCGCATCCACGCCGAACTTCGAAGCCTGCTCGTCGACCGTCGTTTCGCCCTCAGTGATCTCCACAACATCCTGCGCATCCGACGAGAGTTCAATGATGTCCATCGAGGATGCGAATTCCACATTGAAAAAGGAAAGGATCAGGCACAGAACCACCAGGATCCAGTAGTGTTTTTTCAGGACCTTTTTTGCCGCGCTTTTCATTTCCCTGCGCGAAAGCTTTGTCTTGTCCATACCTTTTCTCCTCGCTTTCCTTACATCTCTGCCGGCCGTATTCTTTGCCTTCCATATCAGACAAAGCAGTCAGAAAAGAGGCTGGCCCCTATTTTGCAGGAGCAAGAGTCTTCCCCACCGAGACAAAAAGCCTGCCCGGAACCGCATCCGGCGAATCATTCCGGGATGCCCTTTTCCGGCCAGGCCAGCCTTTTACTGTGAAAGTCCAGAAAACGCCGACTGAAAGGAGGCGGAGGCTGGTACCTTTCACGTATACGCAATGCACTAAGCGTTTGCAAGCCACAGGCGCAGCATGAGGTCAGTGCACCACCGTTTAGTACGTAATCTCTCGTTCAACGATCGGATCAGCCGGTTCGACTTTCTCCTTCCTGCTCTCCGTTCCGCTCTCCGCGCCGCTCTTCAGGGAAGATGTATCAACGCCATGCCGCTCCAGATACGCCTTATACTCTTCCGTCGTCGGGTCGAACTCGGAGATCTGTTCCATGAATTCGGACTTCTTGTTGAGTTCGGCCATGAGCCTCTCACCGTAGACCTCATACAGTGTGGGCTCCAGCGAGAAAAGATTTACACCAAGCCCGAGACGGTCTCCATCGATCTGCGCACCCATCGCCGCAAGGGTCGTCGGGAAGTTATCCAGCGTCGTATATGTTCTGTAGGCCGTCGTGCTTGCCGGCGATACCGCGGAATTAATGTACGCTGTATAGACTCTCCGGCTGTAATCTCTGTCCACGTCGTCGCAGAAATCGGAATCCATCGTCGTGTGATCTCCGCAGAGCACGATCGTGGTGTTCTCATAAAAATCCTGCTCCATGATCCACTGTACAAATTCCGTCACCTGACGGGAAGAGCACGCCATAACATTTGCATAGCGGTCGTCCCCGAACTCATCGTCGCAGTACTCGCAGAGGAAGCCGTCCTCAAAATGCGTGTCGACCGTCAGCAGCGTCATATTGAACGGCTCATCCTTCTCCGCAAGACTCAGCAGCTCCTCCTTCGCGTGAGCGAAAAGTCTCCAGTCGAACATTCCCCACGTGTTGTCAAGTTCGGAATTGTCGATCCATCCCTTCTTCTCCGCGTAGATCAGGTCTTTGATCTTATAATCCCCGTGCTCTTCAAAGTAGAGGTCCCGGCCCGCAAAAGCCGCATCCGACCCGATAAAGAACACCTGATTATAGCCCTGCTCCTCGAGAATATCACCGATCGTTGTGATCGAGGGGAAGAAATGATCCTGCGTGTTCATCTCATTCATCGACCCGTGACCGTCGAAGATCGTCGCTTTGAGGCCTACCTGCAGCGGAAGTCCGCTCGTCTGGGCAAAAAGCCCTCCCATCGTAAAAGTTGCGCCCGGGACGACATGACCGCCGTTCAGTTCATCCTTTGCCCCCGAGAAGTCTTCATTCTCCAGGGCGAGCTCGGTGAGCTCCGGAATCACATTTTCCCTGAAGCCGCCCCCGCTCGCTTTGTCGGCGTAGGTCATCTCCATGGATTCCATGAAAATGTAGATCAGATTTCTCTTCTGTTCCGGGAATGTGATCTCCACATCCGCCGGATCCACGTATTTCGTCTCAATGAAGTCAGAACCGTCATTCTGATTTTTGAGATACGTCCCGATGTCCAGTCTCGTCCACGCATTCCGGATGACAAATACAATGATCAGGATCGCTGCGAGATACTCTACCAGAAGGAAGATATTATACCACCGGTATCTCTGGGCATAGATCGTAAGGACCGTGATGAGGATCATGATCACGACAGTCGGAACAACGCACTGAGTGATGAACCCGTTGATGACATTGCCGCCGGTCCCTTCAAGGGGGGCTGTGAGGTGATAAATGATCTCATCGATCTGAAGAGTCTTCCAGTAATTGAACGCCCATCTCTCGGCGAGGACCGTGAAGACTGCGGCAAAGACCAGAATCAGAGCTATGACGATCAGTATGATGCGAATTATTTTATGAAGCAGAGAAGGCCGTACCTCGTCATAGTCCTCCCATGATTCATATCGGCCTCTTCTGCGGCCGCCTGCCTTTACTTTACCGAAACTCATTCCCACTCCCGGCCCAGCCATCCTGAAAAATCAAAACATCAAAACAAAGTGTGCATGGCACACCACTTGAAAACGATCATTTTATCCGAACGCATGAAGGATCCCGGCTTTCACAGTACAGCATCTCATTCGATCCGGCCCTTAATCCGGATCCCTCCACATTCCCTGAATATAATAATAGAATACTTTCCGCTGTGCAATACACAACTTTTTCTTTCCGCCGTCTTTCGTACGATTGAACAATAAAATCCGTTCTTCTCACAGTTCCGTCGTCACAGTCATTCATCCGGAAGCTTGTAAAGCACGGTATGACCTTCCGCAAGAGAAGCCTTCAGGTCAATGATCCGCTGATTGGAGGATCCGCGGAAACGAAGTGTGATATCTTTTTTTGCCTGTACAAACTCTCCGTCGACCAGAACATCGATCCTTCCGAGCATCTCGTCCGTCACCGCACACCGGGCCCGGCTCTCCTGCAGAAGGTCTGTCTCCAGCGTATAGCCCGTGTAACACCAGATCGTTTTTTTCGGAAGTTCATTGTTGATCCGCCGGAGCAGGTATACCAGCTCCATCTGGTTAGCGGGTTCGAACGGTTCTCCGCCGAGCAGAGTGAGGCCCTTCACGTACGCCGGCTTCAGAGCCTCGATGATCTCCATCTCCGTCTCCCAGGTATATTTCTGCCCAAAAGAAAAATCCCAGGTCTCCGGCTGAAAGCAGCCCTTGCAGTGATGTGTGCAGCCGCTCACGAACAGTGAGACGCGGACGCCGATCCCGTTCGCTATATCCGTCTTTTTCAGATCGCCATAATACATAGTTCCTCCCCCGCCGCATCCGCGGCATTCACGATTTTTTATATCTTTTTATTATAGCACAGACTGCACATGCAAAGGGCATTATCTTTCCGGCCGCGCGGCTGCCTTTCCGCCAGAGGATTTTATCCCGGCGGGGGGATTGTGCCCCCCACTGAGACGAGCAGGACATCGGTGCGCGCAAGCGTCAGCTTGCACTTTCAGATGCGCACCAGTCGCATCCTCGCGGAGCGTTTTTGTGTAATAGGAAACGAAGTTTCCTATTACACAAAAAAGACCGCCGCATACGGCTGTACTCTTTGCATTTTCAGCCCTATACGACGGTCTGTCTTTTCTTTTTCATTTGCCGGATACTTCGGTACTGGTTTTTCCCCGCACAAGTCCGCCGGACTTCCGTCGGCATGTTCCTTATCCGAATACCACGACCGGAGTCCCCACACTCATCTGTTCGAACAGCACGGAAGCGACCGCTTCCGGAAGATTCACACATCCGTGAGAACCGTTCTCCAGATAGATGTCTCCGCCGAACGTCGTTCTCCATGCCGCGTCATGCATTCCGATCCCGTTGTCGATATCGTAGGGAAGCCAGTACTTGACGAGCGTATAATACGATCTCGTGACGCCGTCCTGAAGGAGCGGTCCCAGCATCGTGACGTAGGTCTCCTTATTCTGCAGGAAATAGATCCCGCGCGGTGTCGGCGTTGAATTCTCAGATCCCGTTACGATCTCGCTCTCACAGACCAGCTGTCCGTTATCATAATAGAAGAGATGCTGCTTCGAGAGATCAAGCTCGACATATGTGTTCCCGACTCCGAGGTCTGCAATGGAGAAGCTCGTGTCCAGAGAATAGATCGGCGGGCGCTCTGTGCCTGTATGGCTTACGATCTCATTATAAAGCTGTTCGGCCTCCGCCGCCTGATCGATCAGAACTCCGTACGTGCCGATCTGCGCTCCGTTGCCCTGCGCACTCCCGATCTCGACGATCCCGCTCAGCGTAGACTGGAAGGAGACCGTATTCTTTACGCCGTCCACCTCCGCTGCGAGTTGGGCAACATAGGCATTCACATTATTCCGTATGACCGCGTCATCCAGATAGTAGCCCCCGTTCTCGTCCCGACTGATCCAGTTGATCAGCGTTGACGCATCCAGTGTCTTTTTCCCGTTCTTCAGCGTATGGGTGATGCTCGTCTGCAGGAACGCATTCAGCTCATCCCTCATCGCGATCAGATCGGGGTCGTCTGCATAGACGGAGGGCTGCTCATAGGCATTTACATTGGCGGAAATGTCCACGCTCTGGACGCCGCCCGCGATCGCCTCCTCGATCAGCCCGAGGACGACATCATAACGGATCATCGATCCCTGTGTCTCCCCGACGATCGCAAAGGAGTTATTCTCGACCTGAAGATAAGCGTTCGTCGGTGCCGTCTGGCTCCCGATCTGCAGCTCCGGGAGGGAGCTGATCCGCGCATCCAGCATCTCCGGGCTGTACGTCGTCGCCTCACTGACGGTAAATGTATGCACCTCTCCCATCTTGCCGGAAAGCCATCCCAGTCTGTCCTGATTGTCGACCAGATCCTGTACGCCGCCGGAGGGGGCATATGCATATCCGAATTCATCGCCGGCGATCGTCTCCTGCCGTCCTCCGCGGAACGTCAGCGAAAGGGTGAAATTCTCGACCCTCTCACGGATCTCCGACTCGACCTCGGCCGCAGTCATGCCGCCCGCGTCGATCCCGTTGATGATCGTCCCTTCGATGAAGCGGTCCTTGTAGGTCCCCGCGACGACCAGATATGCTGTTCCGAGACTGGCTGATATCAATATGAATATAATAAGTAGTTTTATATGAAGCGGAACGGATACTCTTCCACGCTTAACAGCCGTTCTTCGGTTCCTTCCCGATGAACGGCTTCTCTTTCGCCCTGAAGATCCTGCTCTGTCACGAAGAGCGATATCCATTGTTACCTCCCACATGCTGTCTTTTACGTTCCGGTCCGTCTGCATGTACATGTTCTCACGTCAGATCCGCGGGCGCCGCAGAGCCATGGGATCCCTTCCATGCAGACCGTGACCATTGTACTTCAAACAGTCGGAAAAGACAACCGACTCCCTTCAAATTTGAGCTTATGTACAAAAAGAAAACCAATTTCTCCCGGTTATGTTCAATTCTCGCTCGCGAGAATTGGCGCGGGATTCGGGTCAGCGTAAGCTGACAT
>CAMOXU010000052.1 GCA_946629525.1 uncultured Clostridia bacterium | reverse complement strand
TTTTCAGGATGTGCATGCTCTGCACTGCTGCTTCTCCCGTCTGCATTTTCAGGATGAGCTTCCCAGGCAGTTATCCCGTTCCCGCTTCTGTTTTCGGGAGACGCAGGTTCCGCGCGGTCCTGAGCCCATCCCGCATCCGCGGGAAGATCCTTCCAGTACTTCTCCACGCACGAAAGGAAGGTCTCCGTCAGATCCTTTCCCTTCAGCTCTCTGTAGTAGGCCGCTCCATGGTAATCTTCCGGACCGATGATATCCGCCCTCAGAAATGTCCTCGACAGAAGCCCTGACACCGTGGAATTAAGGAGGGAGCTCGCGATCAGGAAATCATCCCGTGTGCCGCTGAGGACTGCAACGCCTGCAGGATCCGAGAGAACGCCAAGCCCCGGGCTTACTCCCGGAAAATCCTTCATCGCCTGGTCGAGCTGTCTCGTGATCGCACCCTTGCCGGTCCAGCCGTCGATGAACTGGATCGACTCCGGACTGTGGTGTCGGAGAATAAAACGCATTGCATTTTTGTCGATCCCTCTTCCGCGGATGATCGAAATCGAATAGTGGGCAGCCTCGAAGCCGTACTTTTTCCGTATATAGCGCACAAGAAGCACTCCGATCGCGGTCCCGGCCCTTGCGAGCGATACCAGACAGGCATCCCGCCCCTTTTCGCGCACGATCCTGTCCGCCAGCCCTGCCACGGCATCCGCGGTCATCCTTCCGTACCGATCCATCGCGCTGAAAAAGGAGCGCATATACTCCTCCGTCGGTACATACTCGATCGGGAGCATCTCACAGTAGTGCCGTCCGCTCTGGATCAGGGCTTCCCGCTCGGCCGTGCCCTGCGGCTCGACCAGTCCGGTGATATCCTTCAGGAGCAGCTCCACGTCCTCCGATGGAAACGTCCCGAACTCCTTCCCCGGATCCGTCCCGATCCGGACGATCCGCACATCCGGAGAGCCTTGCTCCCTGCAGAGCAGGGCGAGCTCCGTCGGGTCCGCTCCCTTCGCATCCGTCACGATGAGGACCAGATCCCTCTTCCTCAGATTGTAGATAAATGTCTGCCTGCCCTCCTCATAGAAGCTGTCAAGAGAATATCCCGACCGGATCGGATATCCTTCGCGGTCGCTGATCCCGATCGGACTCCTTGTCGTCGCATGCATCTGTACGGATCCGGCAAGTCCGCGCTTCTTTATGCGGTCTCCGATGATCAGCGCGGGGTACATGCATTCCTCTGTTCCGAGAACAAGACAGTCGCCGAAGTCTTTCTTTTCATTTTCAAGCAGTGCGACGACCTCTTTCGCCAGAAGGGACAGCCGCCGCTCGTAGAACCGGATGGACATGCCCCGCCGCGGATCCGGAAGGAGGATCTCCGGGAAGATCTCTGTATACATCGGATCCTCCCCTCTCACGGCGTTCTTCGCGTGCCCGTCCGCAGCATGTACCGATATCTCCGAAACTGCCTCCGTAAAGTCCGTATTCGGGATCTTCACAAGATACTCACTGACAATTCCGTTCTCAAGGAGGCGGGCCGTATTCTCCTCCGACACTCTGTTAATGATGGAGGCCGCGACGATCCTCTTTCCGGAAAGAGCCGGGAACATCTCCTTCATCTGTGAGACAATATTGACGAGCGTCTTTCCCGTAGAGATCTCATCGTCCACGAGGATGACCGTCCCCGTCCCGTCAATTTTCTCGCCGAGATGGTCCGCGCAGAGCTTCTGTTCCGCCGCATGGCTGTGCTCCTCCAGGAAATACGCCCACTTTTCCGCTTCCGGGACCTTCTCCCGGGTCGTATGGATATACGTACAGTCGGCAAAACAGGCACTGACCCCTGCACCGACCGCTGTCGCCGTCTCGGCAAAGCCGATGATCAGCCCTGTATCCGGGTATTTCTCCGCCAGCTTCCTGCCGAGCAAGCGGAACAGTTCGAGTGCTTTCTCCGGCTCGACCGGCAGATGCTTCCCCTGCAGCGGATTCACCAGAAGATACTGTCTCTGTGTATTTTTATACCTCTTTGCAAGAGTGAGGACGTCGTCCGCACTGTATTCTCTCATTCTTACACTTCCTCCCGGATCCCGTAGATCCTTCCCAGTGCGGCGACCCGCTCCGCCCAGCGTCCGAGACAGTTCACTTCGCTCATCCTGCTGCCGTCCGCGCTTTTCGCAACGCCCAGCGTATCATCTTCCCAGTGAAGGATCCTCTCCGCATCCTCGAAATCGCTCCGGGACACCTTGAGACTCCCGGCGACGAGCGGGATCTGTGAGGGATGAATGACCGTCTTCCCGACGAACCCGTTCAGACGGTCGAGCTCGAGCTCCCTCCTGAGACCTTTTGCCCAGTCCCCATCGGGATCCTCCCCGAAATACTCCCACACCGGACCGGAGACGATATAGTCCCGGGAGAACACATTCAGAATATCGATCAGGATATCCCTGACAACGCCCACATCATAGATCGTCTGCGTGGCAGAACGCCGGAGACCGTACAGATTGCAGAAATCGTTCCCGCCCACACGGACATTCAGAACATACTCCCTCATGGAATCGATCACTTCCTTCAGCGCTGTCAGCGTGCGGACCCGGCTCCCGATCTCCGCGATCATCCGGCTCTCCAGGATCGGCATCACATAGATCTTCCGTCCCTGATTTCTGTTGATTTTTCTCACGAGGCCGACATATTCATCGCAGTTCATGAGATCGAACTTCGGCAGAATATATCCGGTAAGGACCTGCCCGGCCTCTCCCAGATAGGTATGCATATGCTGCAGATGCTTCGGCGTCCGGATCCGCACAAAAAGGAGCGGCCTGCGCTCCTCCGGGATCTTTGCTGCAAGAAGAAGCGTCTCCCGAAGGGCCGCTTCCGCCATCGGCAGGGCAGCGTCCCTGATCGTATCCTCAAGGCAGAATGCAGCCGCCGTGACATTCCCGTACACTCCCGCATCCATATTTCGGATGATCGTCTTATGCACAGCCGGAGCGTACAGAAGCCCGCCTACCATATATTTGAGCTGTTCTTCATTTTCGATCAGCATATTTTTAAGTCCCCTTTCAAATTCGATCGCTGCCAGGCATCTGCAAAACATTGTACCTCATATGCTTCCCGTTCGCACAGATTTTCCTAATTCCTGTCCGTTCTCACGCCGGTCACGGGCAGACCGCACATTTCCGACATACAATTCTGCCGCATGAAACTGCCTTCCCGGACACGGTGCCACCATTCCCGGTGACACCCTGCCGGAAAACCCAGCGTCCATGCGGCAGACCTGTCATTTACGTTTTCCAGTTAAGGAAAATGAACACACTTCCCTTTCCGTGTCTTATGATACCTTCGCAGTTCCCATGATGAGCTTTCGAAGCAGATCGACCGGGATCATCGAGAGAGCGAGCAGAACGACCGCGATCCATCCTTTGATTCCGAAGGGAACGCAGCTGAACATTTCCCCGATCCACGTGCAGACCGGAACCGGGATGAGCCCGATATTGACGATCGCAGCCTGAACGAGCATGATGATCAGCATCGTCCGAAGGAATCCTGTATTCTGATCCAGTCCCTTGAAAATGCCGAATCCGTTGTCCCTGACATTAAATCCGTTGAAGAGAGCGCTCACGATGAAGAGGACAAAGTAGCCTGTCAGATGCTGCGCATCCGTCTCGAACAGATTTCTGAAGAACGGGACCTTCAGGTACACGAAGCTGATGATCGTGAGCCATGCGCCCATAATGACGATCTGCGTCATCATTGCCTTGCTCACAATGCTCTCGTCCCTTCTTCTCGGCGGCTCGCTCATGTATTTCTCGAGTGCCGGCTCGTTGCCGAGCATGATCGCTCCCAGACCGTCCATGACAAGGTTCACGAACAGAAGGTGCGTGACCTTCAGCGGCTCCTCAACACCGAAGAACGGACCGAGCGCACTCACGACGACCGCAGCCACGTTGATGACGAGCTGGAACTTGCAGAACTTCAGAATATTGTGGTAGATCGTGCGGCCGTACCAGATCGCGTCCTTGATGGACTTGAAATTGTCGTCGAGAATAACGATCTCGCCCGCTTCCTTGGCAGCTTCCGTACCGCTTCCCATCGCGAAGCCGACGTCCGCCCTCTTGAGGGCCGGGGAATCGTTGACGCCGTCGCCCGTCATGCCGACGACCAGATTCATCTCCTGGCAGAGGCGGACCATTCTGGACTTATCGGTCGGAAGCGCTCTCGCAATGACGCGAATATCCGGAATGATCTTCTTGACCTCGTCGTCGCTCATATCGTTGAGCTGAGCAGATGTCAGCGCACGGTCGGAATTCTTGCGGATCAGGCCGGCGTCCTTGGCGATCGCGACGGCCGTCTCGAGACGGTCACCTGTGATCATGACGACCTGAATGCCCGCATTCTGTACCATCTCGATCGCTTCCTTCGCTTCCTGACGGACATCGTCGCGGATGCCGACAAGACCGATGAGGACCAGATCGTCGTTGATCGTGTTCTCAACGAGCGGTCTCTCCGAATAACCGAAGGCAAGGATACGCATCGCCTTGCCGGCCAGCTCGTCGATCTTTCTGTTGAGAACGGCCTGGTCGATCTGGCAGATCTTCCCGTCCCCGTCCATATACTTCTTCGCCTTTGCAAGGAGACGCTCCGGAGCGCCCTTGTAGAAGGTCTTTCCTACGCTCTCGATCCTCGCCTGGCTGAACTTGTTCGCCGAATTGAAGCCCTGGATATCCGTGACGACATACTCCCGGCTCTGATCGAGCGTCCTCCAGGTATCCTCACCGATGAACTTGAGAAGAGCCTGGTCCGTCATATTGCCGCCGATGACTCTGTGCTCGCCGTCATACATGGATCCGGTATTTTTGCCGATCGCGAGATCAATGAGACCCTTGACCGCACTGTGCCTGCTGAGCTCCGGAATATCGATGGAGTTGCCGTCCGCCGTGAAGAAATCAACGACTTCCAGCTTGCCCTTGGTGATCGTTCCTGTCTTATCGCTGAAGAGAATATTGAGAGATCCCGCCGTCTCGATACCGACCGCCTTGCGGACAAGGACGTTGTGATCGAGCATGCGGCTCGTGTTCTGCATGAGAACGAGCGAGATCATGAGCGGCAGACCTTCCGGGACCGCGCACACGATGATAATGATCGCGAGCGATACCGCGTCGACGATCTTGGTAAATACCGTCTGGAATCCCAGTCCGAAGAAAGCGGATACGCCGCCGGCCTGAATGATGTAGAAAGCGATGTACAGAACAGCGATCACGATTGCGCCGACATAGCCGAACACCGAGATCTGATGGGCCAGCTTCGCGAGCTTGACTTTCAGCGGGGAATCCGGCTCGTCATCCTGCATCTCCTCGGCCATTCTTCCCATCATGGTCTTCAGACCGACCTTGCGGACGTCAAGCGTTCCCTCTCCGTCGACAACGACTGCCCCGCGGAACAGAGAATGTTTGTCGACGAAGGTATCTCCCGTGATGTCGTCCCTGAGCTCGAAGCTCTCGTCCGCTGCGGTCTTCTTACATTCTTCCGCCTCGCCGTTCAGGACAGAGTTGTCGACTCTGATCGCTCCGTCGATCAGGACGCCGTCCGCCGGTACCTTGTCACCAGCCTGCAGCAGGATCTTGTCGCCGCAGACAACGTCATCGACTTCGATGACCGTGATGATCCCGTTTCGCTTCGCCTTACATTTATCCTTCTCCGTGCTGTCCTTCAGCTCGCGGTACTTGGTATCGCTCGCGACGTTGGTCTTCGCCGAGACGACTGCGACAATGACGATCGCGACGATCGTTCCGAGCGGTTCGTAGATCTCGGCATAGCCGAGGAAGAACATCACGATCATAAGGACAGCGATTGCAAGAAGGATCCTGATCATGGGATCGTTGAACGTCTCCTTGAATTCCGCCCAGAAGGTCGTCGGCTCCGACTCGGGGATCACGTTCGACCCGTATTTTTCCCGGGACTCGGCGACTTCTTTGTCAGTGAGTCCGTTAAAATGTTTGTTCCGGATCTCAATCCTCTCCTTGTCACTGGATCCATTAGAGTTCATAACAGATTATTTCCTTTCCTGTATACATAGTCAAAACAGGCGATTACGAAACGCTGTGCTTCATGGAAATTGTGTGGACAATTCCCTTCCGCACATAGTTTCGCAATTCCTTAATACATAGTCAAAAGCCTGCCGCGGCAGGCTTTTGTAGAATAGAGCCCTGCATCAGCAGGAGCTGCAGCATCAGACGAATCTCTGCGCCAGATCACCGATTCCGGCGTCGTTCGTTCCCTGACCGATCGCGTTGAACTTCCATTCTCCGTTATGGCGGTAGATCTCACCGAAGATCATGGCCGTCATGCCGGAGTAGTTCTCAGTCAGGTCGTATCTGCACATCTCCACATTCGTGCGCGCATCGACGAGACGGATGAACGCATTGCGGATCATACCGAAATGCTGTCCTCTCTTCTGCGCCTGGTAGATATTGACGACCATGACGATGCGGTCATACTGGGCCGGAAGTCCCGCCAGATCGATCAGGATCTGCTCATCATCGCCCTCTCCCGCGCCGGTCAGATTGTCGCCCATATGCTGGACCATACCGGACATGTGACGGAGATTTCCGAAGTAGACGATATCCTGCTTGCCGCGGAGCTTTCCTCCCTGCAGAAGGATCGCGGTCGCGTCGCAGTCGATCTCCTGTGAACTGCCGCCGCCGAAGAGAGACCCGAAAAGCCCCTGTGCCTTCTGAGGCGCTTCGTCCCAGCCAAGGCCGACCATCACTTTCGAAAGACCCGGGTTGCTTTTTGTAAGTGAGACCTTCTGGCCCTTCTGTAAACTAACTGCCATATTCCATCCTCCTTACGTACTATATCTTATCGGAAGCTGCGCAGCTTTCGATAAAAAGGCCTGCGAAGCAGGCCGTGTCACATTTATTCCACGTCGACTCCGTAGCTTCCGCAGAGGGCCGCGAGACCTCCCTGGTAGCCGCTGCCGATCGCATTGAATTTCCACTCGGCTCCGTTCTTGTAGAGCTCGCCGAAGACGACCGCCGTCTCGATCGAGAAGTCCTCGCCCAGATCGTATCTGAGGATCTCTTCCCCCGTATCCTGGTTGCAGATGCGGATAAATGCATTGGAGACCTGGCCGAAGTTCTGGCGTCTCTCCTCCGCCTCGTAGATCGTGACCGTGAATGCGATCCTCGTGATATTTGCCGGGACCTTCGCAAGATCGATGAGGATCTGCTCGTCGTCTCCCTCTCCGGCACCGGTCAGGTTGTCGCCCTGATGAACGACCGAGCCGCTCGGATGGGCAAGATTTCCGTAGAAAATGAAATCAGAGGAGGAGCTGACCTTTCCGCTGTCCGTGAGAAGGAAAGCTGCTCCGTCCAGGTCAAAAGCCCCGCCCGTGTCGAACGCGTTGACATCCCAGCCGACACCGACCAGAACGTTCTTAAGTCCCGGGTTGCTCTTTGTCAAACTGACTTTCTGTCCTTTTTTCAAACTGATAGGCATATGAACCTCCTTTTAAACTCTCCGAATCTGTTCGGATACACCATAGAACACCCGCGGCATTGCATAAAACGCGCGGACCATCACAATGTGTGTCTGCCGGATATTTACTCCGCGTCGATACCGTAGTGGGCGCACAGCGCGGCAAGGCCGCCCTGGAATCCGCTTCCGATCGCGTTGAACTTCCAGTCACCGTTATGCTTGTAGATCTCCCCTACGACGACGGCCGTCTCGATTGAGAAATCCTCCCCAAGATCATAGCGGATGATCTCAGATCCCGTTGCCTCATCGACGATGCGAATGAAAGCGTTGGAGACCTGACCGAAATTCTGGCGTCTTCTGTCGGAATCATATATGGTAACCGTAAAGGCAACGCGCTCAATGCCGGCCGGGAGCTGTCTCAGATCGACTTCGATCTGCTCATCATCTCCCTCACCCTCTCCGGTCAGATTATCGCCCTGGTGAACGACCGCTCCGCTCGGATGGGACAGATTGCCGTAGAATACAAATTCCTTTTCTGTGGGGCACTTTCCGTTCGCTCCAAGAAGGAATGCGCTCGCGTCAAGGTCGAAATCCGCTCCCGAATCGAATGCATTGACATCCCATCCGAGACCGACCATGATCCTGGAAAGGCTCGGATTCTCCTTGGTCAGGCTGACTTTCTGGCCTTTACTCAAATTAATAGGCATATGTGTATCCTCCTTTCAAAGCATAGCTTTGTTAATTGGGCATGCTGTACCGCTGGTTGAACTCCGCCTTGATCGCCTCAAGACGCTTTGCGTCGTCGATCCGCTGTTTATGCGCATTTTCCTGGATCGACCGTGTCTCGTCGATGCCGCTCATGATCGTTCTCCACGTAGTCTCGAGCGTCTCGATCTGGATCGAACTGCCGGCTACCATTCTGGCAGTCATCTTGGTCGTCTCCGCCGTGTTGCGCGCGTTCTTGATCAGCATCTCGTTGGTCTTCTTATCGAGCTCCGACATAGCCTCCGCCTGGATCTTCTGTCTCTTTAAGAGCATTGCCTGAGCAAGGGCCTGCTTAAAGACCGGGAGCGTGACGATGAAGGCTGAATTGATCTTTCTGACCAGATTATAGTTGGAAAACTCCATCATCTTGATCATCGGGACCGACTGGAGTGCGACGCTTTCCGCCGTCCGCAGATCCTGCGTTCTCTGCTCGAGCATCTGGAGAGACTGGTTGAGCGTCGTCAGCTCGAACTGGATCGAATTATCCCCGGTCGCCTCATAATCGCTCTGCCGCTGGGCGATGTAGGCTTCCAGCTCACCGCAGGCCTGCTCGCCGGCGAGAATGTATTTTACCAGCTCGTGATAATACCCTACATTGGCGTTGAAGAGCTCGTCCAGCTTTCTGTTGGACTGCTTGATCTCCTCCTCATACTTGCGAAGCTCGACGTAGATCTTGTCGACCTCGTCCCCCATCGTCTTGTACTTCGCGAGGATCTTGTCGAGCTGCTTCTTCGCGTTGGAGAAGAGCCTGCCGAAAAATCCCTTGTCCTCGCGGATCTCATCGATGTCAAATTTGGACATGATGCCCGCGAGCGTCTTCAGCATCCTGCTGGAATCGTCCAGCTGGGACATATTCATGCTTCGAAGGACCACATCCGAGGCCTTTGAGATCTCCTCCGCAGCTTCCGCTCCGAAGGTGACGATCGTCTCCATATTATAGACCTCGATCTTGCTCACGATCGCATCGACCTCCGCGGAATTGGTGAGCTTCCTGTCCAGTTCCTCGCGGTCCGCCATGATATCATACGGTTCGACGACGGCGATCTCATTCTTAGCCTCCGGAGCCGTATTCACGGAACTCATGGTCCGCACCGGAGCGCCTTTAAAATCCAAAGCCATAAGTCAGTTCCTCCTCATTTATTGTTAGAATCTCCACATGTCAGCAAAAATACTGTGCTCCATGAAATTGTATGACGTTCACTTTCTCCCCAGCAGCCTGTCCATAAGGGACGCCTTCTGCTTTACCGGCGGAATGCTGAGATCTGGGGGAACCAGGTCATAGACGTACTCCCCGATCTGGTGCTCCTCCAGTATCCTTTTTGTATAATGCTGCTCAACGCACTGATAACCCGTCGGCACGAAGAAGAGGACATCGAATCCGATCATGCAAAGCAGGGCGGCCAGGATGGCGTCCTCCTTAGAATTCTGCGTTTCCTTCGTATTTACGAAAATCATCTTCGGATTTTTCTTCGTAAAATCGAATTTCTGGATCATCCGGACGATCCTTTTCGGCAGATTCATGGCTGTGGCGACGATCGTATACTCGGTCCCGTTCTCATATGTGCCCCGGATCCACTTCTCATTGATCAGAAGCTCCAGCTTATCCATCAGGTGCTCCTGCATATCCGCCCGCAGGACCCCGTAGGGGTAGGCTGCATGGTTCCTGATCTTCTCTCTCACAAGCTTCCCGTTCCGGAAGAATTCCGTTGCGTAGGCCAGCATCGGATTCCTCACCGACGGGTCGATGAGCGGTGCCTTGTAGGCGATAAAGCATTCTTCCTGGGCGAGCGTCCGGATATCATTCCAGTAGAGGGCGACATCCCCGTTCTTCACGCCGGAGACCTTTGAGAAAATGACCGGCAGATTCACCAGCTCGTCCGTCGTGCTGAAGTGCTCGCGGTAGGAGACTTCTTCCTTCCACAGGATCGGGATCTCCTCGTACATCGTCTGAAGAATGATCGAATTTTCCTTCTGATACTGCTGATTCCGATAAATGCCGCTGCCCTGATAGAGCATGGTATCCAGTTCCCTCTCCGCATGGAAGGCCGTCGTCCCGACCTGCATCCTTGCGGAATCCTTCGGAAATTCCGTCACGTGGAGCGTCACGTCAAATGTCTGCTCGTAGAGCAGAGGATCCGTGAGCACACAGCGGGTGCTCAGATTTGGAACGAGGATCAGGACATCGACGGGAAGTCTCGCGAGAAAACGCAGGAACAGGGCTTCCTGTTCATTTCTGCAGCCGCCCAGATAGATAAAAAGCGGGCACTCACGACTATTTCCGGAAACAAAGAGCTCTTTCTGCCAGCGCAGGAACCAGCAGAGCACGTAAATCGCACGGTTCGTCAGCCTGTTCAGGTTCATTCCCTCTTTCTCTGACTCCTCAAAGAGGAGGTCGAGGAAAGCGTGTCTTGCGATCACCGCGAGATCTTTGTTCGCGATCCTGCGGAGCGCTCCGGCGAGATCGCCGAGCATCTGTCCGTAATCTGCGTAATTCTTTCGATTGAGAGCGCTGATCTCCTGCGACGTGGGGACCGGTATTTCATTTTCCACGACACAGACCGTACGGTCATAGGAACGAAGCTCCTGGTAGAACATATAGAGATCGTTCACGTAGGTCAGCTTGTCCCACGCGCCGTTCATGCGGGCGAACGTGTTGTAGAAGAACCGCGGATCCTCCCCTCTCTTTCTGCAGGGCTTCCGGATATCTTCCAGCGTATTTCCCTTCATCCATGCGTTGGTGCAGGGCAGAAGGGAAGGCTCTTCCCCGTACAGTTTTCTCTTATCCTCCGCCGCCCGGATCCCGTCGCGCACAGCTTTCAGGCTGTAATCCGCGGGAAACTCCGACATCCCGGGAAGCATGAGCGCGTCCGACTTCTCGGAACGCGGGTCGAGCTTCAGGTATCCGGCATCTCCGTTGTACTGGAGCAGGAGGATATCACAGCCCGCCCCCGAGAGGATGGACAGAAAGAGGAGCTCATAGTTCGAGACATTGCCCTCGTACAGGATCTTCGGAGCGCTGCTCTCGCCGAGCCGGCCGACGATCCTCTCGAACTTGTAATAGAGCCAGCACATGAACTTGATGTATGCATTTTTCAGCATGTTCTCGTTCTTGCCGGCTGCCTGCAGGCCTTTCAGCGTATCATAGATCGAGCCCGCGACGGTGCTGCACTGGTATGTGTTCATGCGGGGAAGCCACTTTTTGAGCCGCGTCTCTATGAACGCCCTGTCCATGGAAAAATCCATCCCCATTATTTCGTTGTAATAGCTCAGATTCTTTTCATCCGGGTTCGGGATACGGCCCTCGATGACGACGCCGGATCTGCGCGCCGCCTCGTAGTAGCGTTCGATCAGCCTGCCGACCTCCTCGTTCCAGCCGTTCACCCGGTAAAAATAGACGCCGCTCTCTCCCCGGTCCCCGATCCCGCTGAAGAAGTCCTCCGTCTTTTTTATCTTAATATGCTTGAACATTCTCTCAAAAGCCTCGATATCTGCTCATTTTGTGCCGCTCCATGTACCAGCCGAGGACTGTTCCGACAGCCCCGCCCAGAATGTGGGTAAGGTTCGACACATTGTCCTCAAGGAACAGTCCCTGATAAATCTGCTGACCGATATAGAGCAGAACGACCAGAATAAATGTGAGCGGAATGCTCCCGTCCTGCATCTGTGTCAGGGAGGAGAGCAGGATAAATGCAAAAACCACACCGCTCGCTCCGAGAAGGGCGGTGTTCGGGAAAAGAATGCAGTTCGCGATGCCTGTTACCAGAGCCGTCGTAAGGATCACAAAAGCGAGATTCGCGGAGCCGTATTTCTCCTCAAGAAGCGGTCCGACGATCAGGATGACCATGATATTGCCCATCAGATGGTCGAACCCGGCATGCCCGAAGACGTGACCGATGAGACGGACGTACGTCAGCGGATTGAGAAGCGAAGACCGATAGACCGAGAAGAGGAGCATCGTGCTTCGTCCTCCGGTCAGGAATCCGAGAAGGAGCGCGGCAAAGCAGAGTCCGGTGAAGCCGAGTATGACCGGCGAGTTATTGGATATATGCAGACTCTTCCCTTTCATGCTTTCAGACCCTCCTCTCCTTATCGCACTTTCCTATCAGTATATCATAATCGATTTACTTCGCAAGAACTCCCAAAAATGTACATAAATACTTTACGAATCCTTAATAAAAGTCTGACGATTCGCCGCTATCCCTCTGTATGCCGGGACGGGATCCTGCCGGAAAGGGCAAAAGAATCCGCCGGAGGCTTTTATCTCAGTGGGGATTGTAACCCGCCACTGAGACGGGCAGGGTATTGGTCTGTCCCCGGCTTATAGAAGCGAGGGGCTTCTCCCTTAGATAGGCTCACTGCTTCAGCTCATAGGCCGGCATCAGACGGAGCTTGTGCAGATTCAGCCTGTGCATGCGGTCGATCTTCTCACGGACCGCCTGATCCGGGCACTCGCCGGTAAGGATATAGTGATCGAGCACCGCATACGTGAACCCGATCTTGTCCTCATCGGACATACCGCTCAAGCCGTCAGACGGTGTCTTCTTTGTAAATCTGTCCGGGATACCGAGCACCTCGCCGATCTGGATGACCTCATGGACAAGCAGATTGCACAGGATGCTGAAATCTCCGGCCGCATCGCCGTACTTTGTTGAATATCCGATATAATCCTCGGACCGGTTGCATGTATTGGCGACCCGCCCTCCGTTCGGCAGGGCCTGACCGATCGCATACAGAGTACTCATGCGGAGACGCGGAGGCATATTGATCTCAGAGTCGCGGGACAGACCGGATACGCCGGGGATCCCCCCCTCTCCGAGGGCTTCGTTGATCGCGCCGGACAGTCCGTCATATCCTGCCCTGATGTTCACGGTGACGCTTTTGATCCCGAGGAGCCGGACGATCTCCTGTGAATCGCTGATATCGCTCTGGACTCCGTTCGGCATCAGCACGCCGATGACACGGTCCCGGCCGAGCGCTTCCGCAAGAAGGGCTGCGCAGACCGTCGAATCTTTTCCGCCCGATATGCCGATGACGGCATCGCACTTCGGACCATTTTCCGCAAAGTAATCTCTGATAAACGCTACGATTTCATCTTTGGTCCTGACGGGATCTTTTAACATGTCTCTCTCTCCTTGTCACTTTGTACTTTTATACGTTCCTGATGATAATTTTAACCCCAAACAGTTTTTTTCTCAATACGCTATGCCCTTCCGGGGCGGAGAACCGCTTCGGGGCCCTGCTCTAAAGGTTCGGTCCGTTTTGCGGGCCGATACGTTCCTGAAGGAACGTTGCTTTGCAACTTCCGATAAGATATACTTAATACCAGAAATCAAAGCACGAAAGGACTTTCTATGAATCCCAGCATCAGCGGCTTCTGGCCGCAATGGACCGTTGAAAATGAAATCGGGCGCGGCTCCTTCGGCAGCGTTTACCGTATCTCGAGAGATCTCTTCGGCAGGCGCGGCTATTCTGCGATGAAAGTACTCCGCATCCCGCGCGAGTCCTCCGATATCCGGGGCCTCTACGCCCAGGGCATGTCCGACGCCTCTATACGGGACTATTTTCTCGATCAGCGCGACATGCTCGAGAGAGAGATCGCGCTCATGACAGAGCTCAAGAGTTCCGCCAATGTTGTCTCGATCGAAGATTTTCACGCGGAGCGGAACGCCGACGGATTCGGATGGACATTCTATATCCGCATGGAGCTCCTCGAGAGCCTTTCGGATTATCAGCGCCGTCACGATATGACTGTCCGGGAAGCCGTCACCTGCGCGCGGGATATCGCCTCCGCTCTGGAAAGCTGCATGAATGCCCACATCATTCACAGGGATGTCAAGCCTGCCAACATTTTCCGCAACCGTGACGGACTCTTCAAACTGGGAGACTTCGGGATCGCAAGGCAGCTCGACTGCTCCACCGGGGCCCGGTCGATCATCGGGACGCCGAATTACGAGGCACCGGAAGTCGCCTTCGGACATGCATACGGGCACACGGCCGACATCTATTCACTCGGGCTCGTGCTCCTTATCCTTCTGAATAACGGTCAGCGTCCCTTCATCGATCCTTCTGCGGAAAATGTATCCTACAAGGACCTGCTGGAGGCCAATAAGCGCCGCCTTGCCGGCGAGCCGCTTCCCAGACCTGTAAATGCGGACGCTGTACTCGCAAAGATCCTGGAAAAAGCCTGCGCCTATGACGCATCGAAACGGTATCGGCATGCCGCCGACCTGAAGGATGCGCTGAACCAGTGGCTCTTTACACATCCGGAAGGGCACGGAGGCTATTCCCGGACAGGGACAGGCCCGGATCACACAAATTCCCGGACAGGCCGCACAAGACCTGTCGATGCGGAGCCCTCCGGTCCGTACGTCGGAATATCCTTCTGTCAGGCCGGGAACAGCAGGAACTTTACCGTTTCCGCCTCGGCGGCCGACGGCAGAAGAATACTCATGAACCCTGTCACAAAAGAGCATCTGGCATTGACGGCCGATACCTTCCGGGATTTTAAGACCGCTCTCTGCCGGCCCCTCGGACGGGATCTCCGCGAAGCAGTCCTGGCGATCCCCGACGGATGGCCTCAGGATAAAAAAGAAATGGTCCTCCGGGACGCCCATACTGCCGGATTTACCGCGGTGTCGCAGGTGAGCCGGACAGCCGCCTTTGCTGCCTTCTGCATGACCGAAGACACTTCGATCCGGAACTGTCTTTCCGTCACATGCCACTCAGACCTCGTGGATGCCGCTCTCTACAGCATTTCCGACAGACGGCTCCACAGGCAGGGCTTCTCTTCGGCAAAGAGCAGGCTCAAGGGGATCCCGGTCGCGCCCGGCCTCATCGTCGAGACTGCACGCCGGGCCGTCTTCGAGTCGGGTCTTACGGAAGATCAGGTGCAGGCTTTTGTTCTGAGCGGGCGTCCCGATCTCAACGAACTGTTCCGAGGCCTCTTCCCCCGCGCCAAGAGGGTCTCCGCACCGGAACACGCAGGAAGCATCGGGGCACTGCTGGCCACCCCCTGCATGCACTTTTTTGCCGCTGCCCCTTTCGATCCAGGGTCGGGGAGTAAATAATAATCAGCTGAAACTTCCCACTTCAGAATTCTGCTGCTCCCGGAATAATAATATCCACAGGAAATTTATTATTCCCGGCCGCCGCTGCAGCTATGAATATGGAAAGTTTTACTGTGAAAGTCCAGAAAACGCCGACTGAAAGGAGGCGGAGGCTGGTACCTTTCACGTATACGCAGTGCACTTAGCGAATGCAAGCCACAGGCGCAGCATGAGGTTAGTGCACCCCCGTTTAGTAATCACGAAATCGCATTTTCCTGTAAGAAAAGCCCCCGCATCCATGCGGAAGGCAATGCACAAGCACTGTCTCCCGCATAGATGCGGGGGGCATTTTTACGTTCAGCGGCAATATCCGGAGAGATCCCTTACTCGGAGATCAGCTCCTTCGAGTGCTCCGCGTTCATCGTTCTGCACATCTCGTAGAACCGGTCAAGCGCCACGCCGTGCAGCTGCTTCTTCAGTCCGCGGACCGTGATGGAGACGGTCTCCTCGCTGACCTCCTTATCGCCCAGGACGATGATGTAGGGCACCTTGCGCAGGCGGTTCTCCTTGACCTTCTCGTTCATATTCTTGTCGGTATAATCCACATCCACGCGGATACCCATATCCAGAAGCTCGTCATAGATCTTCTTTGCATAGGCATTGTGCTCCTCGCGGATCGGAACGATGCCGACCTGTGTCGGTGCGAGCCAGAACGGGAAAGCACCCTTGTAGTTCTCGATCAGGATACCGATGAAGCGCTCCAGAGATCCGAAGATCGCTCTGTGGATAACGACCGGCTCCTTCTGCAGGCCGTCGCTGTCGCGGTATGTCAGGCCGAAGTTATGCGGAAGCTGGAAGTCGAGCTGGACAGTACCGCACTGCCACTCGCGGCCGAGCGCGTCCTTGATCTGGAAGTCGATCTTCGGTCCGTAGAAAGCACCGTCGCCTTCGTTGACTTCATAATTTCCTTCGCCGTACTTATTGTCGAGGATCCTCTTGAGCGCTGCTTCGGCGCGGTTCCATACCTCGATATCGCCCATGAAATCGTCCGGACGTGTGGAAAGCTCACAGCGGTATGTGATTCCGAAGGTCTCATAGATCTGGTCTGCGATGCTCATGATATCAGCGATCTCGGACTCGATCTGGGACTCCATGACGAAGGTATGGCAGTCGTCCTGACGGAAGGCCTGTACACGGAAGAGTCCGTTCAGCTGTCCGCTCTTCTCCTTGCGGTGGACCACATCGAGCTCGTTGTAGCGGATCGGCAGCTCCTTGTAGGAGTGAACTGCACGCTTGTATGTCATCATCGCGTTCGGGCAGTTCATCGGCTTTGCAGCGTAGACGTCCGCCGCGTTCTCGTCGATCGTGTACTCCGTTCCGTTCTTTCCGGGGATGACGAACATATTGTTCTGATAGTGTGCCCAGTGACCGGAGATGAGCCAGAGCTTTCTGTTGTTGATGACCGGTGCGGAGATCTCGAAATATCCATGGCGCGCATGGACGCTTCTCCAGTAGGCGATCAGGGCCTGATAGACTTTCCATCCGTCCGGCAGCCAGTAGGGCATGCCCGGAGCCGTCTCATTGAACATAAAGAGATCGAGCTGCGGACCCAGCTTCTTGTGGTCGCGCTCCATGGCTTCGCGGACCAGGTTGAGATGCGCTTTGAGCTGCGCCTTATCCGGAAATGCATACACATAGATCCTCTGCAGGGAATCACGGTTCGCATCTCCTCTCCAGTAAGCGCCGGAAGCGGATTTTACCTTAAATGCGGCCGGAAGAAGCTCTCTGGAATTGGAAACATGCGGTCCGCGGCAGAGATCCACGAAATCTTCGCCCGTGTAATAGATCGTGAGCTTCTCATCCTCCGGAAGATCAAGGACCAGTTCCGTCTTGAACTTCTGATCCCTGAAAAGCTCGAGGGCTTCCTGTCTGGAGACCTCTTTACATACCCAGTCTTCCTTGCGCTTAATGATCTCATTCATTTTGTCTTCGATCACCTTGTAGTCATCCTCGGTGATGTTGCGCGGAAGTACAAAGTCATAGTAGAGACCGTCGGCGATCTGCGGTCCAATCGCGTACTGGACATTTTCTTTCCCGAAAATCTCGATGACCGCCTTGGCCAGAATGTGCGCAAGGGAATGCCGGTAAACAGCCAGTAATTCTTCTGTCATGATAACCTCCTCATAAACATCTGATCTGTCGGGCAGATGCGGAACTGTGTGCCGCATCGGAATTGCATGACCAATCCCTTTTCACACAGAGTTCTGCAGGTGCCTGCTCTATTTATGCTGCGGGGCCGGGATGATTCTTTCCGAAACATACATCTCCGGCTTTCTATGCACAAAAAAAGCCCCTTCCTCCATACGAATATGTATGGAAAAAAGGGACGTCATAAACGCGGTTCCACCCTTCTTGCCGGCTGCTGCCGGCCTCTCATTTTGATGATAACGGAATCACCGGGCCGTATTGGGGCCTCTCCGAGATGGTCTTCGAAAAGCTTCCGAACGGAACCGCTTCCACCACCCGCGCGCGGGGCGTTCCTCTCTGGGATCTTTCACTTCCTACTTTTCTCTTCAACGATTTAGTATTCTTTTTTCAAAGGGGCATTTCTTATGCCGTATGAATGGCATTGTATACCATTTCCCGCGAAAAGTAAAGTGTGAAGAATAAAAAGCAGCCCCCCGCCTGCGCCCTGGGGCCTGCAGGTGAGGGACCGCCTCTTTCATTTTACTTTAAATATACGGATCGAAGATCAAAGCTGCGGGCCTGCTGCCACAAGTGCCTTGCCTGCCTCGTTGCCTTCATACTTCTTGAAGTTCTTGATGAATCTGCCGGCCAGATCCT
>CAMOXU010000051.1 GCA_946629525.1 uncultured Clostridia bacterium | reverse complement strand
TCCCGGAACTGAACGGCAAGCTCATCGGCGCTGCACAGCGTGTTCCGACCCCGACAGGTTCAACAACTATCCTTACAGCTGTTGTTGAAGGCACAGTTACAAAGGAACAGATCAACGACGCTATGAAGGCTGCTGCTACAGAGTCTTATGGCTACAACACAGATGAGATCGTTTCCAGCGATATCGTCGGCATGAGATACGGCTCACTGTTCGATGCTACACAGACAATGGCTATGCCGCTTGACAACGGCACAACAGAGGTTCAGGTTGTTTCTTGGTATGACAACGAGAACTCCTACACAAGCCAGATGGTTCGTACAATCAAGTACTTCGGCAAGCTTCTTTCCGAATAATCTGAATTGAACTAAGACCTTAGAGGGTCCGGTCTATGTGGGCCGGACCCTTTTTTAAGGAGACGGTCCGCCCGGACAGGGCGGAAGGGGCTGAAGATTCCATGCGGAATCGCCGGCAGACCCGAACGTCACAGTGTGGCCGACCGGCCGGATCATCGAAAGCCGGTTCACTGCTTTCGAACAGTAATATATAAGGAGGATTGATTCCAATGCTTAACAAGAAATCTGTTGATGATATCAATGTAAAGGGCCTGCGCGTACTTTGCCGCTGCGATTTCAACGTTCCGCTGAAAGACGGCAAGATCACAGACGAGAACCGCCTTGTTGCAGCGCTTCCGACAATCAAGAAGCTGATCGCGGACGGCGGCAAGGTCATCCTTTGCAGCCACCTCGGAAAGCCGAAGGGTGAGCCGAAGCCGGAACTTTCTCTTGCACCGGTCGCAGCACGCCTCTCCGAGCTTCTCGGACAGGAAGTCAAGTTCGCAGCAGATGACAATGTCGTCGGCGAGAACGCAAAGGCAGCTGTCGCAGCGATGAAGGACGGCGATGTCATCCTTCTTCAGAATACACGTTATCGCAAGGAAGAGACAAAGAACGGCGAAGAGTTCTCCAAGGAGCTCGCTTCCCTCGCTGATGTATTCGTGAACGATGCTTTCGGTACAGCTCACCGCGCACACTGCTCCAACGTCGGTGTCACACAGTACATCGATACCTGCGCTGTCGGATATCTGATGCAGAAGGAAATCGACTTCCTCGGCAACGCTGTTGAGAATCCGGTTCGCCCGTTCGTAGCGATCCTCGGCGGCGCTAAGGTCGCTGACAAGCTGAACGTTATCTCCAACCTGCTTGAGAAGTGCGACACACTGATCATCGGCGGCGGCATGGCTTATACATTCCTGAAGGCTCAGGGCAAGGAGATCGGCAAGTCTCTCTGCGACGAGACAAAGATCGACTACTGCAAGGAAATGATCGAGAAGGCTGCAAAGCTCGGCAAGAACCTCTATCTGCCGGTCGACACAGTCTGCACGGATGAGTTCCCGAACCCGATCGATGCTGAAATCGCTACAGTGACTGTTGACTCCGATGCGATCCCGGCTGACAAGATGGGCATGGATATCGGACCGAAGACGATCGAGCTTTACAGCGAAGCTGTTAAGAGCGCAAAGACCGTTGTCTGGAACGGACCGATGGGCGTATTTGAGAACCCGATCCTTGCAAAGGGCACAAAGGCTGTTGCAGCTGCTCTGGCTGAGACAGAGGCTACAACGATCATCGGCGGCGGCGACTCCGCAGCGGCTGTCAACCAGCTCGGCTACGGCGCTCAGATGAGCCACATTTCCACAGGCGGCGGCGCTTCCCTTGAGTTCCTTGAGGGCAAGGAGCTTCCGGGTGTCGCGGCAGCGAACGACAAATAATCCAATCTGTTTATGATCCGTGCGCTCTCTGCGCAAAAAGAGCGCACGGTCATTGATCAAGTAATGCATAAATAAGAAGGAGGGTGATTCCCATGGCAAGACGTATCCTCGCAGCAGGAAACTGGAAAATGAATATGACTCCGGCTGAAGCAGCAGCGTTCATCAACGACAATAAGGCTGCTTTCGCATCTGATGATGTTGACGTTCTCTTCTGCGTACCGGCAATCGATCTTCCGGCAGCTCTTGCAGCAGCTGAAGGCACAAACATCAAGATCGGCGCTGAGAATATGTATTTTGAAGAGAAGGGCGCTTTTACAGGCGAAATCGCTCCGGCTATGCTGGATGACCTTGGCGTTAAGTATGTTATTATCGGACATTCCGAGAGACGTGAGTACTTCGCTGAGACAGACGAGATCGTGAACAAGAAAGTCCTGAAGGCCCTTGAGCATGGCATTACACCGCTTATGTGCTGCGGCGAGTCTCTTACACAGAGAGAGCAGGGCGTGACTCAGGAATGGGTTCGCCAGCAGGTCAAGATCGGTCTTCTTGGCGTAGACGCTGATGCAGTTAAGAACGTAGTTATTGCTTACGAGCCGATCTGGGCGATCGGAACAGGCGTTACAGCTACTTCTGATCAGGCAGAGGAAGTCTGCGGATGGATCCGTGCACTTCTCGCAGAGCTTTACGGAGCGGAGGTTGCCGAGGAAGTACGCGTCCTTTACGGTGGTTCCGTAAACGGCGGCAACGCAGCAGAGCTTTTCGCTAAGCCGAACATCGACGGCGGCCTTGTAGGCGGCGCTTCCCTGAAGCCGAGCTTCGCGGACATCATCCACTACAATAAGTAAAGAATTCCATACCGGAAAAGCGATTTTTAAATGAAATGCTGCCCCGGGCGGGACACTGAGATGTGAGACCTGCCCGGGGTTTTTCCATGTATTAAGTCATGAGACCTGTCCGGGGTTTTTCCATGTATTAAATCATGAGACATGCCCGGGGCTGTTTCATTCACTTAATCATGAGACATGCCCGGAGGCATTTCGTTGTATTCTTTCTGAGAATATCGCTGCGGGAATTGTGCCCGGAGATGAAAAGCGGAGCAGGCCAAAGCGGTACCCTGAAGCGGATACAGGTGCTGCAGAAGTCCGGTATTGGAAAATTGTTGAAAATGCCGAAAACCCGCCTCCTTTCAACTGATTTCATGTCGAAGATTCTTTACTTTAAGAAGTGTGTGAAGTAAAATATAAAAGAATAGGATGCGTACAGGTATATTCTGAGAATACGCATATACGAATATGTGAACATGCAGACACATACGAAAAAGGAGAGCAGGTATGAATAATAAGAGACCAACAGTCATGATGATTCTTGACGGCTACGGCGAGAGTGATGTGCACGAGCATAACGCGGTTTATCTTGCCAATACTCCGGTTATGGATAAACTGAAGGCGGAGTGCCCGTTCCAGAAGGGATATGCATCGGGCCTTGCTGTGGGTCTTCCGGATGGCCAGATGGGTAATTCCGAGGTCGGCCATATGAATATGGGCGCAGGCCGCATCATTTACCAGGAGCTTACAAGAATTTCCAAGGCGATCGAGGACGGAGACTTCTTTGAAAATGAAGAGCTCTTAAAGGCAGTTAACAATGCGAAAGAGAACGGGACAGCTCTCCACATGATGGGCCTTGTCTCTGACGGTGGTGTTCACAGCCACAATACACATATCTACGGACTTCTTAAGCTGGCAAAGGACAATGGCCTGGACAAGGTCTACGTACACTGCTTCATGGACGGCCGCGATACGCCGCCGGAATCCGGCAAGGGCTATATCGAAGAGCTTGAAGCAAAGATGAAAGAGATCGGTGTCGGTGAAATCGCTACGGTCGCAGGCCGCTACTATGCGATGGACCGCGATAACCGCTGGGACCGCGTCGCTCTCGCGTACGATGCGCTTGTCAACGGCAAGGGCGTTCCGGCAGCGACAGCTCCGGAAGGCATGGCAGCTTCCTATGCGGACGGAAAGCCGGATGAATTCGTTCTTCCGTTCGTGGTACAGAAGGACGGCGCTCCGGTCGCTACGATCAAGACCGGCGATTCTCTGATCTTCTTCAACTTCCGTCCGGACCGCGCACGCGAGATGACACGCGTATTCTGCTGTGACGATTTCACAGGCTTCGAAAGAGGCGAGAGGATCAAGACGACATTCGTGGCCTTCACGGATTATGATGTAACGATCCCGAACAAGCTTGTCGCGTTCAAGAAGCAGACGATCACCAACACATTCGGTGAATATCTGAGCAAGCTCGGTCTGAAGCAGCTCCGCACGGCTGAGACGGAGAAGTATGCACACGTCACCTTCTTCTTCAACGGCGGCAAGGAAGAGCCGTTCCCGGGCGAGGATCGTCTCCTTGTTCCGTCACCGTCGGTACCGACCTATGACCTGCAGCCGGAAATGAGCGCATTCAAGGTCTGCGACGGCCTCGTAGCAGCAATCAAGAGCGGTGTCTATGATGCAATCGTTGTCAACTTTGCAAATGGCGACATGGTCGGCCATACAGGCAATGAGGCAGCAGCAATCAAGGCTGTTGAGGCAGTCGATGTTTGCGTCGGCCGCGTTGTCGAGGCTTTGAAGGAAGTTAACGGCCAGATGTTCATCTGCGCTGACCACGGCAACTGCGACAAGATGGTCGACGAGAAGACCGGCGAGCCCTTCACGGCACACACCACCAACCCGGTCCCGTTCATCATTGTCAATGCGGATCCGAAGTACGGCCTCAAGGAAGGCGGACGCCTCTGCGATATCATTCCGACGATCATCGAGATGATGGGTCTTGAGAAGCCGGCGGAGATGACAGGCGTTTCTCTTCTTTACGAAAAGTAAATCTGAAAGCAGCGTGAACGGAAAAGCCCGAAAGTACAGATATCTTTTGCATCCTGTACCTGCGAACGGTATGCGGCAGGATGCAGCTGCCTGTGCAGGAATGCCTGTAAGTCTCCTGGCAGCTGATATCAAAAAAACATATTGCGCTTTGATTCCGGCTGTGTTAACATATCTGGTAGCTTATTTTTAAGAGGTGCAGTATGGATATCTTGCGTATCATTTTAACAATTATCTATGTGATTGACTGTATCGGGCTTACAGTCGTCGTACTGATGCAGGAAGGCAAGGATGCAGGTCTTGGCGCGATCGCCGGAGCTGCGGATACCTACTGGGGTCAGAACAGAGGACGTTCCATGGAAGGCGGACTCGAGAGAGCTACCAAGATCATGGCAGGTCTGTTCTTTGTCCTCTCTATTGTATTGGTCATGAACTTTATCAACTGATCTAAGACGGCAGGCGAGAGCCTGCGTGACAGATGGCGGTGCCCGAGGGTGCCGCCATTTTGTGTTCTGTAATAGGAAACTTCGTTCCCTATTACACAAAACGCTCCGCGAGGATGCGACTGGTGCGCATCTGAAAATGCAAGCTGACGCTTGCGCGCACCAGCGCGCAAAGAGCCGCAGTGCGGTTCTTTGTTCTCTTATCCTTCGTGTTTCGCATCCCGGACCCGGCAGCATGAGTGAAGAAGTCTTCCTGAAAGAAGAGTGAACAAAAATATTTTTATGAGAAGAAGAGATAACAAAAAACCTTATAAATTCAAAATCGGTAAAAAAGATAAGAAGGTGAAGGCGGCCGTCCGCCGCCAGTTCAGGGGAACCTTCCACTCCACAAGCCGCGGTTTCGGGTTCATTTCCCCGGAAGGCGAAGAGAATGGAGAGGACATATTCGTCGCGGCTGCGAACACGAACGGGGCGATGAACAAGGATACCGTGCTCTACAGCCTGCTGGTGAGCCGGGACGGAAAACGCCGTGAGGGAACCGTCGATAAGATCCTCGAGAGAGGGACCAGCACGGTCGTCGGCTCCTATCTCAGAAAAAAGTGGGAGGGATGGGTGATTTCGGACGATCCGAAATTTGACCTTGTCCTGATCGTCCCCTTCGACAAGGCGAACGGCGCAAAGAACGGGGACAAGGTGGTCACTCTGATCAAAGACTACGGGAACAGGCACGCAAATCCGAGCGGGGAGGTGACGGAGATCCTTGGAAGTGGGGATGACCCCGGGACGGATATCCTGGCCGTCGCGAGATCCATGGAGCTTCCGATGGTATTCCCTGACCGTGTCCTTTCACAGGCGGAGCGGATCCCGGATCATGTGCTTCCGGCTGATCTTTCCGGGAGAGAGGATCTGCGCGGGCTCTGCACGGTCACGATCGACGGGCCGGACGCGAAGGACCTCGATGACGCCGTGACGATCAAAAGAGTCGGAGAGGGGTACGAACTGGGCGTTCATATTGCGGATGTCTCCAATTATGTCCAGGAGAACTCGGCACTCGACCGGGAAGCCCTGCTTCGCGGCACCTCTGTATATCTGGCTGACAGGGTGATCCCGATGCTTCCGGAACGGCTCTCCAACGGCATCTGTTCCCTGAACGCAGGGGAGGACCGCCTGGCACTTTCGGCACTCATGACGCTCGATCCAAACGGTAAAGTCACGGATCACAGGATCGTCGAGAGCGTGATCCGGGTGGACAAGCGGATGAGCTATCCGGAGGTGCAGAAGGTGATTGACGCCCTGAATCCGAATAAGAAAGGCCCGGAGGAGCCTGCTGATATCAAAGATCTGAAGAAGTCTTCTGAAGAGAAGGATCCTGCAGGCACAGGAAATCCGCAGGAATCTGCTGAAAGGGGGGAGCCGCACGCCTCGGATCAGATCGCGCCTGATACTTCTGAGGACAGCGATACGAAAAGAGTTCCGGAAGGCTACGAGGAATATACCCCGATGATCTCGCTCATGTACGAGCTCTCACTGAAGATCCGCGGACGGCGGGAGAAGCGGGGAGCGATCGACTTTGATTTTCCGGAGGCGAAGGTCGTCCTCGATGAAAAGGGTCTCCCGGTCGACATCGTGCCTGAAATCGCGACGGATGCGACGCGCATCATCGAAGATTTCATGCTGACGGCCAACGAGACGGTCGCGGAGGAATTCTTCAGGAAAAAGATCCCCTTTGTCTACCGCATACACGGAGACCCGGATCCGGAGAAGATCGAGAACATCCTTGAATTTGTCCGCCGTCAGGGACTGCGGGCGGACCGGATGAAGCAGTCGATCGCCCCGAAGGAGATCCAGCGGCTTCAGAGGACGATCAAGGGGGCGCCCTGTGAACAGCTGGTGAGCAGGCTGTTGCTCCGCTCCATGTCCAAAGCCAGATATTCCGCGGAATGCGAGGGGCATTTCGGACTTGCGGCGAAGTATTACTGTCATTTTACTTCTCCGATCAGGCGGTATCCGGATCTTCAGATCCATCGCATCATCCATGATGTGATCCGCGGGAGAATGACGGAGTCGAGAAAGCAGCATTACGCGGAGATCCTCTCCGACGTTGCGTTGAAGAACTCTTCCTCCGAGCGGCGGGCGGAGGAGACAGAGCGCGAAACTGTAAAGCTGAAGAAGGCCCAGTATATGCTCGCACATATCGGGGAGACCTTCGAGGGATCCATCTCCCAGATCACATCCTGGGGCGTCTATGTGGAGCTTCCGAATACCGTCGAGGGGCTCATCAGAGTGCACGACCTCACGGACGATTACTATATATACGATGAGCGAAGGCAGGAAATGAACGGCCGCCTTTCCGGGCGGACGCTCAGGATCGGGGACGAGATCAAAGTGATCATGAAAGATGCGGATCTCCGGATGCGGACTGTTGAATTTGTGCCCGCATAGGCGGAGAGGACTGCCGGGAGCGGTGGGAGAACGTACTCTTGTTCTCCGGTGCAGGGAATGGTAGAATGGATGAGATGCGTAAAGTCAGCACCGGGAGGAGTTATGGCTGAGAAGAACAGTGTCAAATTAATTGCCAATAATAAAAAGGCTTACCACGATTATTTCATTTTGGAGAAATATGAGGCGGGCATCTCTCTGGCCGGGACGGAAGTGAAATCGATCCGGATGGGAAAGTGCTCGATCAAGGAAGCATATGTGGAGATAAAGGCGGGCCAGATGAATATCGTCGGGATGCATATATCCCCGTATGAGAAGGGAAATATCTTCAACAAGGATCCGCTCCGCACGAGAAAGCTCCTTCTCCACAAATATGAGATCAGAAAGCTCGGGGAAAAAATCAGGGAGAAGGGTTATACCCTGATGCCGCTGCAGGTCTACCTGAAAGGAAGCCTTGTAAAGGTGGAGATCGGACTTGCAAAGGGCAAGAAGCTCTACGACAAGAGAGCGGACATTGCGGCGAAAGACGCAAGAAGAGAAGCCGAGCGGGAATTCAAGATCAGGAACTTCTGAGTGTCTGCGGCGGACTTAAGGAGGATCGCGGCTGGGGAACCGCGATCTTATGTGTGCACATTCCTTTTGACCGTGCAGTCTCATAAGTAAGGAATCCGGGAAATGTCATTTTGCTGCTTTCCGGATATAAGGGGGTAAAAAAGTGAATAACAAGGTACTGAAGAAACTTCTGACAGTCGTCCTTACCGGAGCGCTGCTTCTGTCGCAGCCCGGAGCGGTCTATGCTGCGGCGGATGCGCAGGATGATCCTCTTGTGATCACGGAAGAAAACGCTGAGCCTTCAGCCGATGAGGGGGAAATATCCGAGCCCGCCGGGATCCCGTATGATGAGACGGCGGAAGGAGAGGAAGCCTCCGTCGACGGCAATGATGCAGAAGTCTCCGACGGAGAAAACACGGAGTATCTTCAGGGGAATCAGAATATCTACGAAGGCTACGACAGTTCGTATGTTGATGCGGCAGCCGCGCAGGCCGCGGAGGTCAGCGGATCCGGTGATCTGACGGATGAGGAGAAAGCCCTGCTCGGCATTTCCGACGAGACGGCTCTTGCGGCCGCGGAGGAACAGGTGGAGGCACAGATGGTCCAGGCCGCTGAGACTGCCCTCACCGGGTTCACGGTCACAGACAGTGCCGGCAATACAGTCCGCGAATATGTGAAGGACGGGATCCATTACATATTTGCGACGAACTGCACGGACCTCTCCAATATGACGGTCCATGCGGCGACCGTATTTACCTCCGTTCCGGAGGGATTTGCGATCTCGGAGGACGGAACCTCCGTGACCGGAGCATTTTCTTCGGGGGAGACGGTAACGGTCGGTACGGAAGCGGGCGATGTCTCTCTCTGTGTCATGCAGTCGACGGTGCCGAGTCTTTTCATTTCCCTGAACGGGACGACACTCGCTGAGATCCAGAAGGATAAAGACATCAAGTACAAGAACAATGCCCTCACCCTGACGACCGTCGACGGCAGTGTCCTCTCCGAGAACGGGGTGGAGGTCAAGGGGCGCGGCAATACCAGCTGGGCGAACTGGTCCAAGAAAGGCTATCAGATCAAGCTCCAGAAGAAAAAGTCCGTTCTCGGGATGACGGATTCGAAGACCTGGCTCCTCATCCCGGCCTCAGCGGATGCTTCTCTCATGAAGAATAAAGTCGTTGAGGAGCTCAGTGAGGCGATCGGCCATACCACTACGCAGAACTGTGAATACAGCGACGTATGGTTCGACGGAGAGTACGTCGGTCTGTATCTGATCTTTGAGAAAGTCCAGTTCGGGAAAGGCCGGATCGAAGTGTCCGATGACAATGCCGTCCTTGTGGAGCGCGATAACGCCTACTTCAGATCAGAGGATTACTATTTCCAGGACGGTGTCTTCGGGTATCATTACACGATGAAGGACACGAATAACAGCGACGAGGCGGATCTGACGGGCTTTACGGCTTTTGAGACTACGATCAACAGCACGCTCTCCGCGTTCAATGCGGGAGCCGGAACGCTTTCATATGACGAGCTTGGCGCATACATCGACGTCGACTCCTTTGCAAAGCTCTATCTGATCCAGGAGTTCTCCGCAAATTACGAGGCCCTCTCCACTGGATTTTTTATGTATCAGGATGGTCCCGGGGATGTGATCCACGCCGGGCCGGGCTGGGATTTTGAGGGGACCATGGGGACCCGCGAGTACATGAATTACAGCGCCTGGCACCTGTCCATGAGCGATGGATTTTTTGAGATCCTCATGCAGAATCCGGATTTCCTGAGACGGGTAAAGGCGATTTATGAGGCGAATATCGACGCGTTCTCGGCAGCTGCCCCGATGACCGACGCGCTTTACGGTGAGATCGCGGACTCTGCCGCCATGAATTTCACCCGGTTCGACTACCTGGGAAAATGGGATACGGTCCATGACACCCAGCCGGATACTTATGAGGAGGCAGTCGCGAACCTCCGGAGCTGGCTTGAAAATCGCGCGGCGCTTTTTGATGCGCACATGGCAGGGCTCATAGATATCGCGGAGGACGGTCATGTGTACCGGATCGTTTCGGCTGCGAACGGAGATTACCACATCGGTGCGGCCGGGAACAATGCGGCGGCAGGCGCATCGGCAGTCATGACCGCAGACGATACGCCGGCGAGCTGCTATATCGCACATGTGCAGGAAGACGGGAGCGTCGTCTTTGAAAATTATGTCACCGGTCACGTGCTGGATATCTTTATGGGCACGAACGAGGCCGGGACTGCCATCTGGCATTACGGAATGAATGCCACGCCGGCTCAGTGCTGGAATCCGGTCGGATATGAGATCGGCAGAGCATTTCTGCAGTCTGCGCTCGGCTGCCGGGTCGTCGACATATACATGGGACAGATCGCTGAGCAGCAGCGGATCTGGCTCTACGATAAGAACTATTCGAACGCACAGCTCTTCGTCCTTCAGGACGTGACGGATGAACTTCCGGATGACCAGAGCGACCCGCTCGAGGACGGCGGGATCTACGAGATCCACCCTGTCAGCGCACCGTACATGAGTCTGGACGTCGAAGGCGGAAGTGTACGGAACCAGGCGAATATCCGCATTTATCAGGACAATAATTCGGATGCGCAGAAATTCGTGTTCCGGCAGACGGATGCGGGCTGGGTCATCACCTGCTACCGGGGCGGGAAGGCGATCGACGTCTCCGGGGGCAGTTCCCGTGCGGGAACGAATATTGCCCAGTACAGGAGAAATGATACCGCCGCGCAGCTGTGGAACATTCAGGATAACGGCGACGGGTCGTACACGTTTGTGAATAATCTTGGAAATGTTCTCGATGTCGCCGGAGGCTCCATGGCGAGCGGGACCAACGTATGGGCATATACAGCCAACGGATCTGCCGCCCAGAAATTCTGTATTGAACGGTGTGAAGCGGCGGAAACGCTGGACGGTACCTATCGGATCGGAACGGCGCTTGACGGTTCGCTCTACCTGAACGCGAACGGCAATAACGTTGTCGTCGGAAAGAGCGGGCAGGATTTCACGCTGGTCCACGGCAGCAGCGGACATTACACGATCTACGACGACAGAACGGGCAAAGTGCTCGACATCTACGGAGGAAGCAGGGCGTCCGGCACGAACGTGTGGGAGTATCAGCCGAACGGAAGCGCTGCGCAGAGATGGACGATCGTGCGCGACGAGGAGGGAAGATTCACCATCCTCTCAGCCCTCGGCACATCGCTTGATGTCGCCGGCGGGACGGCGCGCCAGGGGACCAATGTCTGGGCGTATGAGCCGAACGGGACCAGAGCCCAGCAGTGGATGCTGAACTGAGGCGCAGCATACAGGTCGAGCTGCGGCGCAGCATACAGACTGAGTCAGGTCGAGCTGAGGCGTAGCATACGGGCTGAGTCAGGTCGAGCTGAGACGCAGCATACGGGCTGAGTCAGATCGAGCTGAGGCGCAGGCATCCTCTTCCTCGAAAAACACTTGTCCTCCTCTGCGAAATCAAAAATGCATCTGTGCTTTTTGTTCCCGCCAGTCGCTTTTCGCATACTTTTGGTCACAAAAAGCACAGCATTTTTCGATTTCTCGGTCGGACTGCGAATGTTTTTCTACGGAAGAAAGGATGCTCTGCTGCCTCCGGCGAACTGAACGAGCCAGGCTGCTGCCTCCGGCGAACTGAACGAGCCAGGTTGCTGCCGCCGGAGAACTGAACGAGCCAGGTTGCTGCCGCCGGAGAACTGAACGAGCCAGGCTGCTGCCGCCGGCGGAAGGATCAGAATGCGCAGCGGCGGACGCTGAGCTGAGGCTTGACTTATGCGAATTTTTTGTTTACAATAAAGTCCGGCGGAGTGATCCGCCGGGCATTTACCAGGGCTTGTACTGGTTTCGACGGGGGTTTTGAAGTCGAGGAAGCCATCCGTGGCCCGGACCACGTAAAAACCGGAACTTAAAATTAAACGCTGACAACAATACAGTTGCAGTAGCAGCGTAAATGCTGCTCGTCGGCCCGGTTGTACCCGTACTTCCGGTAACCGGCGTTATGATTACGGGAAACGATGCAGGCAAAGCTTTGCGTCTGCAGGCGTATTATGAAGCTACTGATTCCGGAAGGAGGCTGTTCGCCGTCCGGATGAGGGAATGAAAAAGGAACGGCTGTGATGGGAGATGCCTTGATGGACGGGCTTTCGGACGCGGGTTCGATTCCCGCCAGGTCCATTCAGACCAGAGTTCGGTTTGACCAGTGTTTCACTGGTAAACCGGACTTTTTTTGTAAAAGAGAACGCGCTGCGGCAGCAGGAGGAACCACATGGAAAAACTGAAAGTGCTCGTCGTCGACGACGAAGCCAGAATGAGAAAGCTTGTCAAAGATTTCCTGCAGAGACAGGACTATATCGTTATAGAGGCGGAGAACGGAGAGCAGGCCGTGGATATCTTCTTTGAGGAGAAGGACATCGCCCTGATCCTTCTGGACGTCATGATGCCGAAGATGGACGGATGGCAGGTGACCCGCGAGATCCGGCAGTTCTCAAAAGTTCCGATCATCATGCTGACGGCGAGGGCGGATGAGCGGGATGAGCTGCTGGGCTTTGATCTGGGCGTCGACGAATACATTTCCAAACCGTTCTCCCCGAAGATCCTGGTCGCCCGCGTCAATGCAGTGCTCCGCCGCTCGGGCAAAGGGGACGCGGAAGACGTCCTTGAGGTGGGCGGAATCCGCGTGGACAAATCCGCGCATCAGGTCACTGTGGACGGAAAACCGATCGATCTCTCCTTCAAGGAGTTCGAGCTTCTGCAGTATTTTATTGAAAATACAGGGATCGCCCTTTCCCGCGAAAAGATCCTGAATGCGGTCTGGAATTATGACTATTTCGGAGATGCGAGAACGATCGACACCCACGTCAAGAAGCTCCGCAGCAAGCTGGGAGAGAAGGGTGAATATATTCGCACGATCTGGGGCATGGGCTACAAATTCGATCCGAATGCCGAGAAGAAGTAAGCGGGGAATATTATGAAGAGATCCATCCGACGACAGCTTCTCGTGACATTTGTGGGTATCATGGTGGTCTCTCTGCTTGCCATTGCCCTGATCAACCTTCTGTTCCTCGGCCGTTTCTATGAGTCGAGAAAGGTGAAGGAGATCGAGAAGGCGTACAATACGATCAACAGCCTTGATTCTCTGGCGGAAGAGGATTTTAATGAGGCGATCATGGAGATCGCGATCCAGGACAACCTGCAGATCCTGATCACGGACGAGGATTTCACGACCGTCCGGTCGACGAGCAGGGATGCCAGAGATCTGGCGGCACGGCTTTTCGGATACTACACAGGCTTCTACAGGGATGCGATCACGGTCGTTCGGGAGTCAGATTACTATACGATCCAGAAGACCAAGGATATAGCTGTCAATACGAGCTATCTGGAGATGTGGGGACAGCTCGACAATGCGAAGTGGTTCCTTATCCGGACGCCGATCGAGAGCATTGAAAATGCTGTCCGCCTTTCGAATTTTTTCTATCTATGCATCGGTGCGCTGGTCACCACGATCGCCGTTGCCGGGATCATCATGCTCTCCAAAAGGATCACGAACCCGATCGTCCAGCTGAGCGATCTCTCCAAAAAAATGGCGGAGCTCGATTTCGACGCGAGATATACGGGACATGCCGGGAACGAGATCGACCAGCTCGGTGAGAATTTCAACAAGATGTCCGACACGCTGGAGCAGACAATCGCAGAGCTGAAGACGGCCAATGTCGAGCTGCAGAAGGACGTCGAGCGGAAGAATCAGATCGACGAGGTCCGCAAGGAGTTCCTCAACAACGTCTCTCATGAACTGAAGACGCCGATCGCGCTGATCTCGGGGTATGCGGAGGGTCTTAAGGAGAATATCGCCGAGGATCCGGAGAGCAGGGAATTCTACTGTGACGTCATCATCGACGAGGCGAATAAGATGAACGTCATGGTCAAAAAGCTCCTGACCCTGAACCAGCTGGAGTTCGGAAATGACCAGACTGTGATGGAGCGTTTCGACCTGACCGCGCTCATCAACGGCGTGCTCTCCGGAATGCGCCTTCTGATCGACGAGAAGGAAGCTTCGGTCACCTTCAGGAACACGGAGCCGGTCTACGTGTGGGGCGACGAATTCAAGATCGAAGAGGTCGTCACGAATTTTATGAGCAACGCCCTGAACCATCTGGACTATGACAAAAAGATCGATGTCCGCATCAGGACGGAGAACGGGATCGTGACGACGTCCGTCTTCAATACCGGGGATCCGATCCCTTCCGAGGATATCGATAAGATCTGGGACAAGTTCTATAAGGTGGATAAAGCCCGCACGCGGGAGTACGGCGGCAGCGGGATCGGTCTTTCGATCGTGAAGGCAATCATGGATGCCCATAATCAGACCTGCGGCGTGAAGAATTATACGAACGGAGTGGCCTTCTACTTTACGCTCGAGGGCAAGTGATAACAGATCGCGCGGGGCTTCCGCAGCAGAGGGTGACTTGCTCATCTGCGATTCCCGGCGGATGAAGAACGAAGGTTCATCTGCGATTTTCGGTAAATGAAA
Organism: uncultured Clostridia bacterium; assembly: GCA_946629525.1. Classification (GTDB taxonomy): domain Bacteria; phylum Bacillota; class Clostridia; order Lachnospirales; family Lachnospiraceae; genus Chordicoccus. The sequence continues at coordinate 4,174 of CAMOXU010000051.1, read as the reverse complement.
ACAAAAGCTCACAGGACGGCAGGCTGCGATCAGGCAGTCCTGCCGTTTTTTCTCTGCTTTACCGCACCGCTTCTCTGTGCTAAAATATGCCTTATGATTTGTATAATTGATTATGATGCAGGTAATGTAAAAAGTGTTTTGAAAGCTTTCCGCTATCTTGGAGAAGAAGTGATCCTCTCCAGGGACCGGGATGTGATCCTTAAGGCGGATCATGTCGTGCTCCCCGGCGTCGGCAATTTCGGAGATGCCGTGGACAAGATCGATCTGTACGGCCTCCGGGAGACGATCGCGGAAGTGGTCTCACGCGGCACACCTTTCCTTGGGATCTGTGTCGGACTTCAGCTCCTTTTCGGGGGGAGTGAGGAGAGTCCGGGCGCAGAGGGGCTTCATCTCCTTGAGGGATTCAACAGCCGGTTTAAGAAGGAGGACGGCTTGAAGATCCCCCAGATCGGATGGAACAGTATTCATTTTGCGAAGGAGAGCCGGCTCTTTAAGGATGTTCCGGACGGATCCTTCGTCTATTTTGTGCATTCCTATCACGCCTCGAATACAGATGATTCCGATGTCTCTGCGGTCTGCACGTACGGGGAAACATTTCCCGCAGCGGTCGAGAAGGGCAATCTGTTCGCATGCCAGTTCCATCCGGAGAAGTCCGGAAAGGTCGGGCTTAAGATCCTCCGGAATTTCACGGAGATCGGAAAGGGGACATGTTCCGCCCGCGAATGCCCTTGAGGCATGTGCGGCTGCGGAACAGTCATCCGAAGTCATTCTGTCAGACTTCAGGATTTGATTTTGGGAGGAGTGTGGAGCATGCTGACGAAAAGAATTATTCCCTGTCTCGATGTGAATGCCGGCAGGGTCGTGAAGGGCGTGAATTTCGTGAACCTGATCGATGCGGGCGACCCGGTCGAGATCGCGAGGGCTTACGACGCGGAAGGGGCGGATGAACTTGTCTTTCTCGACATCACCGCTTCCTCGGACAACCGCGCGACGGTCGTCGACATGGTCGAGGCAGTCGGAAATCAGGTGTTCATACCGTTCACCGTCGGAGGAGGCATCCGGACGGTCGACGATATGAGGAACATTCTTCGCGCAGGGGCGGACAAGGTCTCGGTCAATTCCGCGGCCATCAGCAATCCGGATCTGATCCGGGAGGGTGCGGAGAAGTTCGGGAGCCAGTGCATCGTGCTTGCAATCGACGCAAAGCTTCGGGAAGATAAGAGCGGCTGGAATGTCTATAAGAACGGCGGGAGGATCGATACCGGTCTCGATGCCGTCGAGTGGGCAAAGAAGGGCGTCGAGCTTGGAGCGGGAGAGATCCTTCTCACATCCATGGACGGCGACGGGACGAAAGCCGGGTATGACCTTAAGCTCACAAGGGCAATTTCCGATGCGGTCGGCGTTCCGGTGATCGCGTCCGGCGGAGCGGGGACATTTGAGCATTTTTATGAAGCCTTTCATGATGGAGGCGCTGACGCAGCGCTCGCGGCTTCCCTTTTTCACTACAAGATCATGACGATCCGTGAGGTGAAGGAGTATCTGAGAGACCGCGGTGTACCGGTCCGGCTGTGACCGTACCATGAGCATCCGATCCGGGTCCTGCGTATGGGAACCGGTTCGGGATTTCATCTCTGATGCAGAATGCATTGATTCAGGCAGTGAGATCAATGCGCAAAGTGAGAATTTTCTCTGACGCAGTATTTTACGTGATCTGGTCAGTGAGATGAATGCACAAAGTGAAACATGGAGGAGAAGATGGCAATTACGGGAGCATGGGAGAGTGCTTTAAAGCCGGAATTTGCAAAGCCGTACTACGCAAAGCTGTATAAGACGGTGTTAAATGAGTACAGAACGCAGACGATCTATCCGCCTTCGGGGGATATTTTCAACGCGTTCGCATTCACGCCGCTCGAGAATGTCCGCGCCGTGATCCTCGGTCAGGATCCTTATCACGGACCGGGACAGGCCAACGGTCTCTGCTTTTCGGTGCACAAAGGGATCCGGATTCCCCCGTCGCTGGTCAACATTTATAAGGAACTGAACGCGGACCTGGGCTGCCCGATCCCCAATCACGGAGATCTCACAAAATGGGCGAAGGAGGGAGTCCTCCTTCTGAATACCGTGCTGACGGTCAGGGCGCATGAAGCGAATTCCCACAGAAATATCGGCTGGGAGGAGTTCACGGACGCGGCCATCCGAGTGCTCGCGGATCAGGACCGCCCGATGGTCTTTATCCTGTGGGGCACTCCGGCGAGACGGAAGAAAGCCCTCATCCACAATCCGAAGCATCTCATTGTGGAGTCGCCGCATCCGAGCCCGTTCTCTGCCTCCGGAGGCTTTTTCGGAAGCAGACCTTTTTCGAAAACAAATGATTATCTCGTCTCCTGCGGCCTGCAGCCGATCGACTGGATGATCGAATAACAGGAGAATTCTATGGCTGAAAAAAAAGGTGCTGTCGTCCGCCAGGCGGCTTTCCTCATGGCGGCGCAGCTTGTATGCAGTGTGGTCGGTCTGCTGTACCGGAGTCCGCTGCACCTTATTATGGGAGATGTCGGCGACGGGTATTACACCTTCGCCTACGAGTGGTATACCATCATCCTTCTGATCTCGTCCTACAGTATTCCGTCCGCGATCTCGAAGGTCATGTCGGAGAGACTTGCGGTCGGACAGTACAGGAACGCCCAACGGGTGTTCTACGTATCGCTTCTGTATGTACTGGCAGTCGGCGGGATCGGAGCGCTGGCTGCGTTTTTCGGGGGACCGTTCTTCCTCGCGAGCCAGCCGGACGCTGTGCTTGCCCTTCGCGTTCTCGCGCCGACGATCCTTCTGTCCGGCTTCTTAGGCTGTCTCAGAGGATATTTTCAGGCGCGCAACAACATGTTCCCCACCGGGGTCTCCCGCGTCGTGGAGCAGATCGTCAATGCGGTCATGTCGGTCGCGGCGGCCTGGTTCCTTGTGCGGCCGTATGTCGGCGATGAGAATCTTACCGGAAAGTACGGCGCTGCGGGCGGAACGATCGGTACCGGGAGCGGTGTTCTCGCGGGGATCCTTTTCATGCTTTACATTTATATGAAAAATGCAAAGCGGATCCGCCGCGACATCAGGCGGGACAAGACGAAAAAGCGGGAGTCCTACAGGGAGGTCCTGCATGTTATTTTCATGATGGTCACGCCGATCATTTTCGCGACATGTATCTACAACGCGACGGCGATCGTCGACCAGATCATCTACAATTACGCGATGGCGGCGAGAGGAGTCGACTCGATCGAGGCCAGCCGTCAGTACGCGCTGTTCGGCTACCGTTTTAAGCCGATCATCAATATCCCGGTCGCGCTCTCTTCGGCAACCTCGACGGCCCTGATCCCGGCGGTCGCAGGAGCGATGGCAAGCAGGGACCGGAAGGATGCGAGAGAGAAGATCGATGAGTGCCTGAAGCTCTCGACGTTCCTCGCCGTACCGTCCGCGGTCGGGCTTGCGATCCTTTCCTATCCGGTGGTTCGCATCCTTTATCCGACGGGAGACATCACCGGGGCGGCGATCATATTGTCGATGGGGTCGATCTCCGTCATTTCCTACAGCCTGTCCACGGTCACGAACGGAGTCCTGCAGGGACTCGGGCACCAGGGAGATCCCGTGCGGAACGCGGCGATCTCGCTTGCCCTGAACGCGGTCATCGCGTTCGTGACGGTGCGTTTCCTGGGCTGGGGTGTCCGGGGAATTCTCGCGGCGACCGTCGTGTACTCTTTCTGCATGATGTTCCTGAACGCGAGGTCGATCCGCAAGTACTTAGGCTACAGACATGATCTGAACCGTCTGATCTGGCAGCCGTTCCGGGCGGCCCTCATCATGGGCGTGGTCGTGGCTGCCATCTTCTGGATCCCGAATGTCCTCTGGTCAGGGTTCGACACGTATCTCGCGCTTGTCGGATTTACGGGCGTGAGCGTTGTGGCCGGCGTTCTGGTCTATGTCGTCGTCTACACGAAGACGACGGGAATGACCGACGCGGAGATGCGGAGACTGCCGATGGGAACGAGGATGCTGGTCATCCTGAGAAAGCTGCACATGCGGTGAGGAAGTCTGCGGTGTATTTCAGCCGTATACAGATATGGAAACAAAACGGGTAATTGCGAAACTATGTGCGGAATGGAATTGTGTGAGCAATTCAAACAATCTG
>CAMOXU010000050.1 GCA_946629525.1 uncultured Clostridia bacterium | reverse complement strand
GTACAACACAGGAAAGAACGTCGGCAAGGGCACACCGACTGTCTGGTGGGATATTGTTCCTCACTCTGACAAGTGCGAGATCTACACCTATATGGCAGGCGGCGGATGTACGCTTCCTGGCTGTGCGACAGTCCTGATGCCGGGCGAAGGCTATGAGGGCGTGACAAAGTTCGTCATGGACCGGATGACTTCCTATGGTCTGAACGCGTGTCCTCCGCTCCTGGTCGGCGTAGGTGTCGCAACTTCCGTTGAGACGGCAGCCCTTCTCTCCAAGAAAGCCCTGATGCGTCCGATCGGTTCGCACAATGAGAACGAGAGAGCCGCAAAGATGGAGAAGCTTCTTGAGGACGGCATCAATGCCATCGGCCTCGGCCCGCAGGGCATGGGCGGCAAGTACTCTGTCATGGGAGTGAATATTGAGAACACGGCGCGTCATCCGTCCGCGATCGGTGTGGCAGTCAATGTCGGCTGCTGGAGCCACAGACGCGGCCATATCATTTTTGACAGCGACCTTAACTATGAGATCACAACACATACGGGGGTGGAATTATAATGGTTAAATATGAAAATGGAAAAAAGATCCTGGTAACACCGATTTCTGCGGAAGACCTTGCCGATATTAAGATCGGAGATATCATTTACCTTTCGGGAAGCCTGACGACCTGCCGTGACGTCGCACATCGCCGTGTGGTGGAGGAAGGGAGAGAGATTCCCGTGGATGTCCGTAATAACGCGATTCTTCATGCGGGTCCGATCATTCGTCCGCTGGAAAATGATAAATTCGAGATGGTTTCCGTTGGTCCGACAACGTCCATGCGAATGGAAAAGTTCGAGTATGAATTCGTGAAGACAACAGGTGTCCGCGTCATCGTCGGCAAGGGCGGTATGAAAGAGCAGACTGCGGCTGCCTGTAAAGAATTCGGATGTATCCATGTGGTCATTCCAGCAGGAAATGCAGTCGTTGCAGCTGTGGCGGTGGAAGAGATCGAGAGAGCGGAGTGGAGAGATCTCGGCATGCCGGAGACCCTCTGGAACTGCAGAGTCAAAGAGTTCGGACCGCTTATCGTTTCCATCGATGCGCAGGGACGCAACTATTTCGAGGAGAAGAAAGTAGAGTATAATAAGCGTAAGGACGAAGAGATCGAGAAGATCTGTAAAGAGGTCAAATTCATCAAATAAATATTTCTTACTCGGAGCTTCAGCTGGCTGCTGCATCGGGCGGGAACGATCCGTCCCGATGCGGCAGCTCTTTGGGTGATTGGGAAAAGTCCTTTTTGTGATCATCGGGTCTGCGAAGCGATCACGAAAAGATCTACTGACAGGAGTATAAGGAGGATCAACATGAAGACCTATGAAATCGCAGTCATTCCCGGGGACGGCATCGGCCCGGAAGTCATCGTGGAAGCTGTCAAAGTCCTGAAAGCCGTGTCGGCAGCCGACGGCCGCTTTGACATGCATTTTACGGAATTTCCGTGGGGATGCGAATATTATCTGAAGACCGGACAGATGATGCCGGATAACGGGATCGAGGTCCTTTCAAAATACGATGCGATCCTTCTCGGGGCCGTCGGATATCCCGGAGTACCGGATCACATCTCTCTGCGGGAACTGCTGCTCCGGATCCGGCATGAATTCGATCAGTATATCAACCTGAGGCCGGTAAAGCTTCTTGACGGTGCGCCGTGCCCGCTGGCCGGAATAAATCGTGAGGATATTGACATGATCTTTATCCGTGAAAACTCGGAAGGAGAATATGCCGGGAGCGGCGCGTGGCTCTACAAGGATCAGCCGGAAGAGGTCGTCATCCAGAACAGTGTGTTCTCGAGAAAGGGCTGTGAGCGCGTCATCCGCTATGCATTTGAACTGGCAAAGAGGGAGGGGCGGTCCCTGACGTCCGTCAGTAAGGCGAATGCACTCAATTATTCCATGGTCTTCTGGGATCAGATCTTTGAAGAAGTGAGCAGAGAGTATCCGGAGGTCGAGACGCGCCATCTGCTGGTCGACGCGGCCGCCATGTTCATGGTGCGTGATCCGAAAAGATTTGATGTCGTCGTCACGTCGAACCTGTTCGGAGATATTCTTACTGATCTTGGCGCGGCGATCTCCGGTGGAATGGGCCTTGCAGCAGGTGCGAACATCAATCCCGAGCGCAGATACCCCTCCATGTTCGAGGCCATCCACGGATCGGCGCCGGATATTGCCGGCCGGAATATAGCAAATCCACTGGCATCCATCTGGACAGCCGGGCAGATGCTGGATTTCTTCGGATATAAGGAATGGGGCACAAGGATCGTTGATTCGATCGAACAGATGCTGGTCGGGAAGAAAGCGCTGACGCCGGACCTCGGCGGGACTGCTTCCACCGGCGAGTGCGGAGATGAGATGGTGCGGATCCTTCAGTCTGCAGGGAAATGACGGCAGTATAGGCGAAGGGGCTCTCATAATCTTATCATATCATATGGAACTGTACGGGCGGCCTTGCGTGTGAGCGCAGGGCCGCCTTTACTAAACGAAAAATATTTTCATATGATTTATCGAATATTTCTGCAAATAATTGACAGTATGTATTATATACTGTAAATTCAATAGTATAAATAGAAACATGTGAAAATTAAGTGCAGACTGTGTAAGATGTGCCTGGAATCAAGAAAAAATATTTCATATATTTCGGGAGGTCTTGCAGAGAGAAAGTAGATGTGGGAATTGTATGAGTAAAGACGTACCACATGACATATTAACGAGAAAAAGAATACGGATCGAGGACGTGGCCAGAGAGGCCGGGGTATCGATCACGACCGTATCGAGAACACTGAACGGAAGCGGATATGTCAAGGAAGCAACGCGCGAGAAGGTCCTCGCCGCGCTCGAGTCACTGGACTATCGGCCGGGGGTCGTGAGAAGCACTGTTGATCCGGAGACGACAGAAGAACGGATCATCTGCATGATCGTACCTTCTATTGAGAATCTGATCTTTCCTCAGATCATTAAAGGAGCGGAAGAATATCTGCGGAAACATGAATGCATTCTAAGCCTCTGCATCACGGAAGAGGATCCCATGATCGAGCGGGAATCTCTGCGCAGGATGCGCAATCAGGGTGCCGCGGGCTTTCTGATCTGTTCTGCGGAGAGAAAAGACCGCCATCTTCGCATCCTTCGGGAGAACCAGGTCCCTGCGGTCCTTCTGAACCGCTCTACGGAAGAGGAAATATACAGCACGGTCTCTGTCGATCATTTTCAGGCGGCCTATGACGCCGTGCGTTATCTGATCCGGTCCGGCAGAAGGAAGATCGCCATTGCATCGGGAAGAGAAGAGCTTCTGCTCTACCAGGAGCGGCTGGAAGGATACCGACGGGCGCTTATGGACGCCGGCCTGCCTGTGAAGGAGAACTGGATCATGCGGGATATCAGCGGAAGGAACGGATTTTATCGGAAGACGATCGATCTGTTGAAAGATCCGGAGTGGCCGGATGCCATTTTCTGCGCGAGTGATCCGAAAGCATTTGTCGTGATGCGGGCGCTTCAGGACCAGGGGGTCCGGATCCCGGAGGAGATCGCTGTCATGGGCTTTGACAACGTGGAGATCTCAGCGCTGGTCGAGCCCACACTGACGACCGTCGCCCAGCCTTCTCAGCTGATCGGGGAGACCGGGGCAAGGCTGCTCTTAAAGCAGATCCAGTATAAAGAAGAGCACGGCGTTCTGCCGAAGCCGTCCCGCACGGTGATGCCGACGGAGCTGATCGTGAGAAAGTCTACGTGAGAAGTCTGCTTCAGGGAAAAGATTCGCTTAGCGCATGTATTCTTCGCCGCGGGATCGTACTTACGATGAATCCGGATTTCGCTTTTCGCATATCTCATGGATGAATTGGCGAGATTGTATTTGCATTGAGGCAGGGGTTAACTTTGCGCGTATTTCATGAAAGGATTCTTTTGTACTGCACGATGAAAAATGAGAATCGGAGATAATGTACGACTATGGAGGGGGGCCATATGAGGAAGACAGCCATTGTGACAGGAGCCGGGAGAGGTATCGGTCTTGCTGTCGCCAGACAACTCGGACAGGATGGGTGCCGGATCGTCATGACGGCGAGGGGCAGAGAGGAGAACTACCGGGAGGCGGTCGATTCGCTCAGATCGGGCGGAATCGAAGTGGCTTATGTACAGGCGGATGTCTCGGTATCGAAAGACCGGGAGAGGCTCGTTCGGGAAGCGGTGCACCTCTTCGGAAGGGTCGACATTCTGGTCAACAATGCGGGCGTGGCTCCGCTCGAACGGGCGGACCTCCTCGATATGACGGAGGAGAGCTTCGACCGGGTGATCGGGATCAATACGAAGGGGAACATGTTCCTGACACAGCTTGTCGCAAAGCAGATGCTCTCTCAGGAGAGGGCAGGCGAAGTCAGGGGATATATTGTCAATATTTCGAGCTGCAGCTCGGAGGCGGTAAGCATAAACCGCGGGGAATACTGTGTGTCGAAGGCCGGCATCTCCATGCTGACGGGGCTTTTTGCAGTCCGTCTTGCCGGTGAGGGGATTCTTGTAAATGAAGTGCGGCCCGGTGTGATCGCCACGGATATGACGAACGGCGTGAAGGAGAAGTATGACAAAATGATCGCGGATGGCATTTTCCCGATCGCGAGATGGGGGAGGCCGGAGGATGTCGCGGCGGCCGTCAGCGCGCTGGTCAGCGGAAAATTCGATTATTCCACCGGGATCCATATCGATGTGGACGGCGGGTTTCATATAAAGAGGCTGTGATCTTTGATATGGATCTTTAGCGAAACAAGGAGAACAGAACTTCCTGACAAGGAATTTTTGCAGAGTAGATAGAGTGGAACACCTGGCGCGGAGCTCCTGCAGAACAAAGAGAGTAGGATCCCTGAGGCGGGGGTCGATGCGGAGCAGAGAGATGCATCTCCGGTGCGGAATTCCCGGAGATGGTGAGGAACGTCTGATGCGTTCCTGATAAAGATGAGCCTAATTATGCGGGCATAATGATGAGATAAAAGCAGCGGAGGACTTTACACCCCCGCCACCGGCGGGCGTATGAACAATGACTGTTTGATTGGAGGTTTCAGCTATGGCAACACGCGACAATTTCTTCAGAACAAGTGATGAAGCGATCCTTTACTTTGAGGATCACAGCCCGAAGAAGGGAAAGCCGATCGTGCTGGTCCCGGGCTTCTGCTGTTCGGCACAGTTTTATGAGAACAATGTTAAGGTCCTGAAGGAGACCAACCGGGTCATCACATTTGATCCGAGAGGGCAGGGAAGATCCTCGAAGGGCCTTCAGGGGCACACAGTCATCCGCAACTGCGCGGACATAAAGGAACTTCTGGACTATCTTGACGTGCAGGATGCCGTCCTGCTCGGATGGTCGATGGCGGGCCAGTTCATCGTCAAGTACTTTGACCTCTATGGTGCGTATCGGGTGAGAGCGCTGGGACTGATCGACTGTCCGCTGGGCGCCATGCAGGATGAGCCGTGGAATGCGCACGGGCTCAAGGGATTCAACTGGGATCTGTTCAATGACCACATGATCATGAATTATAATGATCTGCACGGATACTGCAATTTCTTCGCCCACATGATGTATGAGGGAAATGACGACTCGAAGATCGACTGGTGCACGTCCATTCTCGAGAAGACACCGGCCTGGATCAGCTTTGCGATCTACAGCGATCTGGTCATGACCAACGGCTATGAGCTCCTGAAGAATATCGACATTCCGATGGTCTTCTTCGGGGCGAACGGGAGGGTCACTGCGAACGGGAAGGAGCTGGCTTCCAAATGGTATCCGGAAGCGGCGGTGAAATCGCCGTATAAGGAGTCCTATCCGTACGAGCATGGCGGACATGTCTTCTTCGATGTGTTCCCGGATGAGTTCAACCGGGATCTGCTGCACTTCGTGAATGCGCTGGATAAATAAGGACTGTCTTTCCGGCAGAGGCGGATCCGACGGAAAGCGATGACCGCGGAGCGAATGGAACGGCTCCGTCGGAAAGCGATGACCGCGGAGCGCATGGAACGGCTCCGGAAATTCCCTGTTTCAGAAAAGAACTGTGAAAAGAATAAGGCCCGCAGCAGATGCTGCGGGCCTTATTCGGTCTTATTGTTCAGACAGAGCTGAACTGCTTTGACGGACAGATCAGGCTGAGATGTCCTGCTGGCCGGATCGGGCAGAACTGCTTTGCTGACCGGGTCAGGGCGATCACATCCGCGAAGCGGCTCCGATCCTGTATCGTATGTCTCAGTCAAACTGAAAGATATTGATCCCGGTCGCATCGTCAAGACGGCGGCCGACCTCACCGTCGCAGATATTGACAAAAATCTCGGCGGTCACGGAGATGACGCACTCGACCAGATGCCCGCCGAAGAGCGTAAGCTCCGGTGTGGCAAGCCCGATATGCACATGAAGATAAGGTTTTCCGTCCTTCCGGGTGATATTGCCGTTCAGGGAAGCGATCTCCATGGGAACGTCGAGTGTTTTCCTGTGAAATTCCTTCTTTTCAAGATCGTAGAGCGCAATTTTTGCGTGGTTCGCGGCTCCGAGTCCCTGGACCTGGGCTGTGCGGATGTTTTCATTTTCCGCGAGCGCTGTCAGGGAGGAAATGATCTCGTCGCCGGGATCGAGACGAAGGACGATTGTCTGACCGTACTTTCTGTATTCCATAAGCTCACCTCCGGATTGATTCTATGTGTAAAGTTTTTGTCAAAGTGTTTCTTGATTACCGTGAATGTACGGGCTGGAATGAACTGCGCATTATGTGTTCGCGCAGCATTTGCAGGCCTGCGCAGATGTCGTGTTCAAAAGAAGATGGATCGGCTGCACTTTCCGGTCTTCCTGACACGGCTCACTTTCCGAAAATATATTGCTCGATGACCTCGCTCACCGCGCCCTCTTCGCAGGTCGCAGCCGTTATGTGGTCGCACATGGGCTTCATGGCCTCCACGGTGTTGGCGACACCGACGCCGAGCCCTGCGACCCGGATCATGGGCAGGTCGTTAAAGTTGTCGCCGATGGCGATCGTGTCCGCCATGTCAACGCCGAGCATCGCAGCCAGACGGCGAAGACCGTCTCCCTTCGTGACGCCCTTCTGATTGAATTCGATATAGCGGTTCGAGGAATAGCTGAGTTCGACCGTGTCGAGAAGGTCACTGACCCTATCCCTGATCTTTTCCATATATGCATTGTCAGTACTCATGTAGAGGCACTTGACGATCTCCTGACCTCTCAAAAAGTCAAGATTTTTGTCGAAGAACTCCGTCACTTCCATCCGTCCTTTAAGGTATTCGACCTCCTCCGGAACAAAATTGTACACGTAGACTGTTTCTTTCGTGTAGATGTGAATGCAAACGTCGAGGTCCATCCCCCGGCGGAAGAACTCCTCCGCGAGTTCGAAGGGGATGCCCTGAAAATGCAGGAGCCGGTTCCCTCTGTTCTCCGTGATGGCTCCCCCGTTGAAGGAAATGACAAACTGCCCGGGCTCTTCATACATTCCGAGCTCCCTCAGGGTGGGTTCCACGCTCATGTATCCCCGCCCGGTCGCGGGCACGAATTTCACCCCGCAGGCCATTGCCTTCTGAATGGAAGCCTTGTCTTTGTCGGAGATCGTCTTGTCACGGCGCAGTAATGTTTCATCGAGGTCGCAGGCAATAATCTGATACATGTGGTTTTTCCTCTCCCGAAAGTCCTGGTCGGAGTCTTATTTACAGATGGGACGGTTTTACATTATCATAATACCATAAATCCATTCGATTAAACCAGTCAAAGAACGGCTGGCAGGGAATGCATTCGGGTCGTACGCAAAGGGTGGCGGCAGAGGCATCCTCTTTTTCGGAGAATGCTTAAAGTCGGCGGCAGAGGCATCCTTTTTTTCGAAAAACACTTGTCCTCCCCTGCGAAATCCAAAAATGCATCTGCGCTTTTTGTTCCCGTCAGTCGCTCTTCGCATACTTCTGGTCACAAAAAGCGCAGCATTTTTCGATTTCTCGGTCGGACTGCGAATGTTTTTCTTCAAAAAATGGATGCCTCGCTGCCGCCTGCAGGCTGGAAGAGCGGAGCGTCTTATGCTGCTGCGGACTTTTGGAAATGAAACGGAGCGGCTTGTTGTATGGAGGTTTTTTTATGCGGGTAATGATCATCTCTGACACTCATAATATGCTTCGACCGGAAGTCATCGAAAAGCTTTCGGACTGTGACGCGATCCTTCACGCCGGGGATATCGCGAAGGCGGAAATTCTCGAAGAGATCCGGAAGTATGCACCGGTCTATGTCGTGCGCGGCAATAATGACAGGGGCGAATGGGGCATGGCACTGCCGCTCACACTTGAATTTGAGCTGGAAGGGATCCGGTTCTTCATGGTCCACAAGCCGTTCGATGTGCCGGATGATATTCATACGCGGGGCATGGATGTCGTCATCTGCGGGCATACCCATAAGTATGATGACCACGAGGAGAGGGGGATCCGTTTCCTGAACCCGGGAAGCTGCGGGCCGAGAAGATTCACACAACCGATCACGATGATGGAAATGTCGATCGGGGACGGGCGTTATGAGATCACGAAAGTGGAGATTCCGCGCGGACCTTCCAAATCGATGGTGGAGCACATCCCGGGGGATATGCCGGTAATCGTGAACCGTGTCGTCAGGGATATTAAGAAAAAGAAGACCGTGGCGGAGATCGCGGAGAGGAACGGGATCTCTCCGGAGCTCGCGGAGCAGATCGTGCGGTTGTACCTCACGCATCCCGGGGTGGATACGGAGGGGATCGTGAGAAAGATGGGGATCTGACAGGAATGCGCCGGAAAAGAATGGATTACGAAAGTCAAAGCGCAAGGAGCAGCCTTCTTAAGGCTGCTCCTGCTTTTGCGGAGTTTTCCGCACATATAAAAACTGCGTATCGTCCTTCTGTAATAATTTCCGCCTGGTCGAGAAGACGCATCTGGTCGACTCCGTAGCTCTCAAAGACTCCGATCTGGTTTTTCAGACGGGTTTCCATCGCGTTTTTGACGATTTCCGTCTGGCTTTGATCCTTCATGACGACGATCAGGAGCTCTGCGGCATCCATATTGGAGGACGGGAGACAGAGGCAGAAGCCTTCCATCTCTGAGGCATCCAGCCCGTAATATTTTCGAAGTGCCATGGCGTCCCGGGGAGAAAAAGCATTTCCTTCTCCGAGCTCGCTGAACACAGCTGTCTCAAGTTCCGCGAGAGTGATATCGTCTCTTATATGTCGTCCGGATGTCAGGATGACCGCTGCCAGGATAAAGATGGCAGCGGCTGTCTCTGCGAGGATGAGGAGCATGTGCGTGCGGCCGGACTTACCTGTCTTCCCGGAATTGACAGAAACAGCTGCCTTCTCTGATCTGGCAGAAGAACCTGTTTTCCCTGGTCTGACAGATATACCTGCATCACTGCGTTGCATGGATCTGCGGGGCTTTTTGGGGATATTTTCCCTCTTGGAAATATTGGAGGATGATTTATCCATAAGAATTCCTCGATCTGTTATATGGCCGGGTGACATTTTGCCCTGAACGGGAGATCTCTTTTATGCGGTGCGGCAGAACGCCGGGGCGTTCCGGAGCTCAGGCCTGTGAAGCCGACACGACCGCTGTGAGAAGGCCGATCCACCCTTCATAGAAAGTATAGTTAAAATGAATTCCATCCTCAAGATACCTGTCCTGACTGACAAGGAAGGAGAGGTCAAGATACAGAATTTCACTTTCCTCACACCAGTTCTTCAGAGCTTCCGTGTAGTATACGGACATGGCGAGATCCTCGCGAACCGCCGCAAGATCATCGGAAGGCGGAGTCATTGAGCAAATGAAGATCTCCGCGTCCGGAAGCAGGCTCTTTACGTAAGCTGCCTGAGAAGCGTAGGCTTCCACATAGGAGTCCACTGTCTCATGGTCCGTGTCGTTCAGGCCGGTGAAGAAGACGACTGTACGGGGAAGCATTGCGGAAGCGGCTTCAATCTGGCCTCCGAGCTCGCGGATGATCGCGCCGCGCTCAAAGAATACATGGGCCTCGTCGAGGAATCCGTACTCGAGGACGGCCTGAGCCATGGAATCCCCGATGACTGCAGTATTCTTAAGAATGTTCCGATCCTGAGTCAGCTGCGCTTCGTCGAGCTCTCCGATCAGACCGCTTTCATAGTTTGTTCGAAATTGTTCGATGGCGGCTTCCCGGGTCTCCGCTGCGGGAACGGCCGCGTTCCCGGAGCGGGCTTCCTGTGCCTGTGTTACGGCCTGCTGTATGGCAGCAACGTCACGGTTCTCCAGTTCCTCTATGTACGCCGTTCCCTCGGAGATATCCGCGCGATTCCCGCATCCTCCGAGGATAATAAGGGAGAACAGGGCGGTGAGGAGAAGGATCTGCCGTCCAAATGGAGGAACTGATGCCCGCACTTTTGCACATATCTGATGCGGTCTATCTTCCATTGTTGATTTTTTCTTTCTTAATCTGTTCTGCATTCTCAATATTCATTCTGCTTTATTATGCATTTTCCATTTGATTAAAGCGTTTTCTGTTTTCATTTACAGTCGGAGGTACTGCAGATGCCGGAATCAGCGCTTTCTGAGCCGGATCGCAGCCGCACAGACAGAGTGGTGCTTTGCAGATGTCCACATGCTCATCCCTGCTCCGAGCCCAGGACCAGCGCAAGCGACGTATCCTCCGCCAGTGTGTTCAGATCGTAGAAAAAGAGCACCCTGTCATAGCCGCCCGTAAGGATCAGGTCATCAAGGTTTTCGTAGTAATAGCGCGGGTCGATGATGTCGATTTCCCTGTAATCCCCAAGCAGAAACGGCAGGAAGCAGTTAAAGTAGGAATCCTTGAAGACAAGGAGCTTTCCGCCTTCCGCGTTATCCGTCTGGATGTTCAGGTGTCCGGTATTTCCGCCGAGAAATACTGTGTAAGGGTCGCTGCTCTTCAGCCCGTCCAGACTGTAGACGGTTGCCCGTTTCGTCTGCGCGGCCGGATCCGTCACGATATAGGCGGGCTCTGCATCGCTTCGATAAATGAAAATCGTATCCTTCTTCGAAGCCGAAAATCCGCTCTTTGCAGCGAGTGATCCGACGAAGTCATTGCAGACTGCGAGCGGAGTCATGGCGGATGCGCTCTCCTGGCTGAGCCCCAGCGCGGAGCGCACAGTCGGAAGCGTGTAATATGCCGCTTCCGTTGTCCAGTGATGGTCACTCCTGTAGTAGGCTTGTCCGCCTTTTGCATAGAATTCCCCAAGCGGGCCGGTCAGGTCGCAGAAATGAGGACCCTCGAGCCTGTTCCCGATATACTGCATCCACGTTCCCTGCTCCTCTGTGATGGCGGAGGCGGGCAGGAGATTGCCGCAGACGGATACGGCATTCGGTGCACAGACAAATGTTCCGGGAATCTGCGTGCGTGCACAGAAAGCGTTGACGGCATCCAGCATCTGATCGAGATTTTTCTGATCGACACCGGTCATGCGCTCAATGAGATACCCATCCCCGGATTTGTAGACGTCTCTGGACAGGCGGTTCCCGGTGAGAAGGCCGAAGGTGCTTCGGATCCGGATCAGGGCGTTCCGCCCGACAAGCTGGTCGGAGGCCCAGGTCTCGAAATCCTCTGAGAATTCACCGCCGGCGATCCTGTCCGCGCTCACTTCCGGGAAGGCGGCGAGAGCGCGTTTTTCCGTCTCGGAGACGGCCCGGTCAGGGACGAGGATATTTATGAGGGCATAGAGGAGCCAGATTCCGAGGAAGAGGCCGGCGGGAGTTCTCAGAAGCGGCAGGTTTTTTTCTGCCTGTTTCTGTTTTCTCACGTCTTGTTTCCCGGCTCGAGTAACGGAGCGCTTTCCGTTTTTTTCTGTTCGGACATCGGCGTTTTTGCCTGCAGTCTGCTTTACGATCCTGGCGCTGTCTGCGGTCTTTGCGCTGCCTGCTGCCTGTTTGACAGGCTTTGCCCTGCCGATTGCCTGTTTTTCAGACTTCCCGATGTCCGCCCTTGCAGAGCCTCCCTGCCCCGGGGGATAAGGACCCCGGACCTTCTTTTTTCTTTTTTTCTTTTCAGGACTTTTCAGGTCTGTCACTTTTTATACCTCTGTAAAGCTGACACACTAAAATCTGAAGTAGAGGAACGGATTGAAGCTGTCATACGCCAGGGACGCCAGGCAGAGAACGAACGCAGCCGCAAGAATGCCGGCAAGGACCCGCTCGTGCTTTTGACAGAGTATACCGAGCTGCTTTCCCGGCCAGCCCGTCGAGCAGACAGCGCCGGCAAGGAGAACGATCCCATAGCTCAGAAGATAAGCAAAACTTCTGTGATCCGCCGCTCCGGCCCCCATGCCGAACATTGCCCGGAGATAGGTTCCGAGTTCTTTGAAATCCGTGATCGCAAAGAGCATCCAGCCGAGCAGAACGATCAGGAGCGTATAGATCCTGCCGGCGATCCGGTGCTTCCGAAGGAAATCTCCGAACACATACTTTTCAAGTATGAGCCAGATGCCGTAGTACAGTCCCCAGAGAATAAAATTGAGGCTTGCCCCGTGCCAGAGTCCCGTCAGCATCCAGACGAACAGCAGATTTCTTATGTGCTTTCCTGTGCTTACCCGGTTCCCGCCGAGCGGAATATAGACATATTCCCTGAACCAGCTTCCGAGGGAAATGTGCCATCTGCGCCAGAAATCCGTGACGGACACGGCAGTGTAGGGGTGGTCAAAGTTCTCTGAAAATGAAAACCCGAGAAGCCTCCCGAGCCCGATCGCCATGTCCGAGTATCCGCTGAAGTCGAAATAGAGCTGCAGGGAGTAGGCAAAGGCTCCCGTCCAGGCGGTGAGCGCCGTCAGGGAGGATGCGGGCAGGGCGGTGATCTCGGTGAAGAGACCGCCGAGGACATTTGCAAGAAGAACCTTTTTGGAAAGCCCCTTCACAAAAAGAAAAAGCCCCAGACGCACCTGTGCGGAATCAACGGGATGGTTCGCGAGCTGCCGCTCGATACTCTTGTAGCGCACGATCGGTCCTGCGATCAGCTGCGGGAACATCGAGATATAGAGACCGAAGTCTGTGATGGAGCGCTGCGCTTTGACTTTTCCCCGATATACGTCGACCACATAGGACAGAGCCTGAAAGGTGTAAAATGAAATCCCGATGGGAAGCGACAGGGAAAGCGCAGGGATCTTTGCCCGAAAGATCGTATTGATCCACCCGATCAGCATGTTGCAGTACTTAAAGTAGAAGAGCAGCGCCAGATTGAGCGCTGTGATGATGCCGAGATGCATCCGCAGCCGGCCATTGCTCATGTGATTCTTTCGCCCCTGTTCGATCAGGAGCCCGAAGACGTAATTCATGAGGATGGATGCGAGCATGAGGAGCACGTAGACGGGCTCCCCCCAGGCATAGAAAAAGAGGCTCGCTGCCAGAAGAACTATATTTCTTCCGGCAGCGGGCATCATGTAATAGGCGGTCAGGACGACCGGCAGAAAAAACAGGAGAAATGTGATGCTGCTGAAGACCATGTCTTCTCCTTCGGAATATTTCAGGAACCGCTTCGCGAACCCTGTAATAATAATTCGGCTGATAAATCGGCCTTTTTCCCGGAAGTTCCTTTCAGAACTTCCGGGAAGATATAACTATAAGATTGTCAGACCCACGGAAAGCATCGAAGCAGATCGGGCGCAGTCACTTGACAGCAGGTCAGACCCACTCCTCCGCGAGATCGTAGATCAGCTTCTCGGTCTTCTCCCAGCCGAGGCAGGGATCCGTGATGGACTTTCCGTAAATGTGCTCATTTTCGTTCTGGCGGCCGTCGAGAATATAGGACTCGATCATGAAGCCCTTGACAAGGCTGCGCACTGTATCCGACAGCTTCCTGCTGTGGCAGACGTCCTTGGCGATGCGGACCTGTTCCTCGTACTTCTTGCCGGAGTTGTTATGGTTGGTATCGACGATGACTGCCGGGTTTTTGAGCTTTTTCTCCTCGTACAGCCGGTGAACGAGCTCGAGATCCTCATAGTGGTAGTTCGGATGGCTGTTGCCGAATTTGTCTACGTATCCTCTTAAGATCGCGTGGGCAAGCGGATTGCCCGGACTCATGACTTCCCAGCCCCTGTAGACGAAGGTATGGCTGTTCTGAGCTGCGATGATGGAATTCATCATGACGGAGAGGTCGCCGCCGGTCGGATTTTTCATACCTGCCGGGATGCCGATCCCGGCTGCCGTCAGCCGGTGCTGCTGATTTTCCGAGGAGCGCGCGCCCACCGCGACGTAGGAGAGAAGGTCCGAGAGATATCTGTGATTCTCCGGGTAGAGCATCTCGTCCGCGCAGGTGAAGCCGCATTCTTCCGCCGCGCGCTTGTGGAGGCGGCGAATCGCGAGGATTCCTTCCAGCATGTCGGCCGGCTTATCCGGATCCGGCTGGTGGAGCATGCCCTTGTAGCCGGTCCCGACCGTGCGGGGCTTGTTCGTGTAGATCCGCGGGACGATAAAGATCTTGTCCGCGACTTTGTCCTGAACTGTCCGCAGACGGGAAATGTAGTCAATGACGGGGGCTTCATGATCTGCGGAGCAGGGACCGATGACCAGAAGGCAGCGGTCGTCCTTCCCTTCGAAAATGTTCTTCAGCGCCTCGTCGCGCTCCGCCTTGAGGTCCTCGATCTCTTTGCTGATCGGATATTCTTCCTTGACCTCTTTCGGGGTCGGAAGTTTTCTGTAGAAACGCATGTCCATTTTTTCCATAATAATCTCTCCTTTGTTACAGGGTGCCGCTCCACTTCGCTTCGCGAACCCTGTAATCATATTGCGGTCGAGAAATCGGCCTTTTATCGGAAGTTGCTTCGCAACTTACGATAAGATATATCATCGGAACCGCTTCGCGAACCCGATGATCATAATGCGGGCGATTTCATCGCCCTTTTATCGGAAGTTGCTTCGCAACTTACGATAAGATATACTATATCATCATCGACCGAAATACTCAACAAATAGTTTTTGACTTTAAAGCGATAAAGAAACGCCTCATATATCTGCGAAGCGATACCGCCTCGCTGGTATTTCAGGCGTTTACGGAAAGGACTGACATGAACGAAAAACTGCCCAAGAGAAATGAAGTACCGACAGAGCTCACCTGGCGTCTCAGCGACATCTATGAGACTGTAAAAGAGTGGGAGGCGGATCTTGACGGATCGCTTGCCCTCGCGAAGGAGATCGCATCTTTTGAGGGCCGTGTGACGGAAAGCCCGGAGAATCTCCTTCGGGTCCTCGATCTTTACGAAAAGTGTCTCCGGAAGCTGTACAGCTGCGACTCGTACGCATCCATGCTGCACGATCAGGACACCGCGGACGCGGAGAACCAGAAGCTTGTCTCACGGGCCAGAACGTGCGGCGTGCAGATCGACGAGATGCTCTCCTTCCTGGAGCCGGAGATCCTGGCCATGGATCCGGAGGAGCTGGACCGCTTTTATGAGGCACTGCCGGAGCTTTCAAAGTATGAGGTGACGATCCGCGAGATCGTCCGCCTCCGCGATCACTCGCTTGGCAAAGAGCTCGAGAAGCTCCTGGCCTCGGCGGGAGACATGGCACAGACGCCATCGAACGGATTCGGGATGCTGATCAACGCGGATCTTCGATTTCCGTCAGTTCGTGACGGGGAGGGAAATGAGAAGGAGCTTTCGAACGGCCGCTTCGTCCCCATGCAGATGTCCGGGGATCGGACGCTTCGGAAGGAAGCCTTTGAAGCATTTTACAAAAGATACAGTGAGTTCAAGAACACCTGGGCGGCCCTCTACGAGGGGCAGGTGAAGCAGCAGATCTTCTACGCGAAGGCCCGGAAATATCCGTCGACCTTCGAAGCCGCCGTCACGCAGAACAATGTCGATCCGGCGGTCTGCGACAACCTGATCGAGAGCGTCCACCGGCATCTGGACGGGATGCACCGCTACGTCCGCCTCCGCCGCCGCATGCTCGGGGTGGAGGAGCTCCATATGTATGACGTGTACGCCCCGATGGTGAGCGACTATGACGCCTCCGTGAGCTATGAGGAGGCGCAGGAGATGGTGCTGGCTGCCCTCCGGCCTCTGGGAGAGGACTACTGTGACGTCGTCCGCGAAGCTTTCCGCGAGCGCTGGATCGATGTTCCGGAAAATGAAGGAAAGCGCGGCGGCGCCTACTCCACCGGCGTCTACGGCGTCCACCCCTACATGCTGCTCAACTGGAACGGTACGCTCGACGACGTGTTCACGCTGATCCATGAGATGGGCCATTCCATGCACACCTGGTATTCCTCGAAGTATCAGACCTTCCTAAATTCTCATTATAAGATCTTCGTGGCGGAGGTGGCTTCCACGACCAATGAGATCCTGCTCCTCGAGTACCTTCTGAAAAGAGCGGAAGATGTGAAGGAGAGGGCGTATCTCATCAACCATTATCTGGAGAGCTTCAAGGGAACACTCTTCAGGCAGACGATGTTCGAGGAGTTCGAGAGAAAGACCAACGAGATGGCGGAGCAGGGAATCCCTCTCACCGCGGACACGCTCTGCGAGACCTATCTCGGACTGAATAAGGAGTATTTCGGGGAGGACATGGTCTCCGACCCGCTGATCGCGTACGAGTGGTGCAGGATCCCGCACTTCTACTACAACTTCTATGTCTATCAGTACGCGACGAGCTTCGCCGCCTCCGTCGCGATCGCCCACAGGATCCTTGCGGAGGGAGAGCAGGCGGTCGCTCCGTATCTCGAATTCCTGAAGAGCGGGTGCACGGATGACCCGGTCAGCCTGCTTAAGATCGCGGGGGTCGATCTGTCGACGGGAGAGCCGGTCGATCGTGCTATTGCGGTCTTTCTTGAGGCTGTAGAAGAGATGGAGAAACTCTTTGAGGCGCAGGAGTCCTGAGATGTTATTGAATCTGCGGCATCGGGAAAATCCCGGAAACTGCAGGGCCATAAAGCAGCCGTTCATACACCGGATGACAAAAAAGGAACCGTAAAAGATTTTCGGATCTTTTACGGTTCCTCTTTATTATGTCCGGTTTCAGTTCTTTTTTACTTTACGATCACGACCGTGACATCCACCTCGGAGCCCTTCGGCTGCGGCGGAATGACGCTGCCCTCGATCGGCTTTCCGTCGACTGTGATGGCGACCTTTCCGCCCTCCAGTCCGTCCGGATTCTTGACCGTGATGTTGTAGACCGCTCCGCGGAAGACGCGGCGCACGCTGAATTCCTTCCAGTCAGCCGGGATGCACGGACGCATGCGCAGTCCGTCGAAGTCCGGATAAACGCCCAGGATATACTGGGATGCGTTGATGAAGGTCCAGGAAGCGGTTCCTGTCAGCCAGCTGTTCTTGCCCTCACCGAAGTTCTGGGCGTCGCGGCCGGCCACCATCTGGCAGTATGCGTACGGCTCCGTCCTGTGGATCTCGCCCTTGTCCTCGAGGAAGGACGGGGTGATCTTCTTGTAAATGGAGTACGCGCGGTCCCCATGTCCGAGCTCCGTCTCAGCGATGGATACCCAGGGGTTGTTGTGGCAGAAGATGCCTGCATTTTCCTTATATCCCGGCGGATAGGAGGAAACCTCACCGAGATTCAGGTGATATTCCTTGTAAGCCGGCTGCAGGATCATGATGCCGTACTCGGATTCAAGCTTCTCCTCGACGCTCTTGAGCGCTGTAGCTGCCTCGCCGGTCTCCTTGCCGATGCCGGCCATGACGCACATGCCCTGCGGCTCGATGAAGATCTGGCCGTCCTCACACTCGTGGGAGCCGACCTTCTCGGAAAATGCATCATACGCTCTGAGGAACCACTTGCCGTCCCAGCCTGCGGTCAGCACGGTCTTCTCCATCTCGGCGATCTCTTTCTCTGCGGCTTCGATGAGCTCTGCGTTGTCGCCGTGATGCTTCAGAATGTCGACGTATTCCTTGCCGTATTTTACGAACATGCCCGCGATAAATACGGATTCAGCCACCGGTCCTTCGCTCGGTCCGGTCGTCTGGAAGGATTCGCCCGGTTCATCCGAGAAGCAGTTGAGGTTCAGGCAGTCGTTCCAGTCCGCGCGGCCGATCAGCGGAAGTCCGTGCGGTCCCTTGTGGGTGGCCGTATAGTTGAAGGAGCGGTTCAGATGCTCCATGAGCGGCTCGGCGAGAGAGTCGTCGTTGTCGAACGGAGTGATCTCGTCGAGGATCGAATAATCGCCGGTCTCGCGGATGTACGCGGACACGCCTGCGATGAGCCAGAGCGGGTCATCGTTGAAGCCCGATCCGACGTCCAGATTGCCGCGCTTTGTGAGCGGCTGATACTGATGGTATGCGGAGCCGTCCGGGAATTGGGTCGCCGCGATGTCGAGCAGTCTCTGGCGGGCCTTGTCCGGGATCAGATGGACGAAGCCGAAGAGGTCCTGGCTGGAGTCACGGAAGCCCATGCCGCGGCCGATACCGGATTCATAGTAGGAAGCGGAGCGGGACATGTTGAACGTGACCATGCACTGGTACTGATGCCAGGTGTTGACCATGCGCGTGAACTTGTCCTCCGGCGTGACGGCGCTGTAGGTGGACAGAAGATCGGTCCAGTACGCTTTGAGGGCCTTGAGGGCCTCGTCAGCCTTCTCGGGTGTCGCGTAGCGGGCGAGCATCTCCTTTGCGCGGGTCTTGTTGACGATGCCGGGGGCTTCCCACTTGTTCTGCTTTTCATTTTCAATATATCCGAGCACGAATACGAAGGTCTTCGTCTCGCCGGCAGCAAGATCAAGGTCGAGCTCATGTGCTCCGATCGGTGACCAGCCGCTCGCGTGAGAGTTGGTCAGCTTTCCTGCCTGGATCGCTTCCGGAGCAGCGGGGCTTCCGTAGACGCCGAGGAAGCTGTCGCGGTTCGTGTCGTATGCGTCGACCGGCGCGTTGACCGAGAAAATGGCGTAATGATTGCGGCGCTCGCGATACTCTGTCTTGTGGTAGATCGTGGATCCGTCGATCTCTACTTCGCCGGTGCTGTAGTTCCTCTGGAAGTTCGTCATGTCGTCCATTGCGTTCC
>CAMOXU010000049.1 GCA_946629525.1 uncultured Clostridia bacterium | reverse complement strand
GTGCAGAATGTTTGAATTGCTCACACAATTCCATTCCGCACATAGTTTCGCAATTACCTATTCGCATTCATTCAGGCAGTTGCGAAAGTCTGTGCATCACAGGAGCGTAAATCCCCTGGCCCTCGCATCCCCTGCCCGCTCGATCGCGCAGACCGCCTGGGCCGAGATGCCGAGCCCTTCCCCGGTGAATCCGAGATGCTCCTCGGTCGTCGCCTTCACGCTGACAAATTCGACGCCGATCCCCAGCGCCCCCGCTATATTCTTCCGCATCGCTTCAATGTGCGGGCGCATCTTCGGCTGCTGCGCTATGATCGTCGCATCGATGTTGCTGATCGTATAGCCCTCCTTTTTCAGCATTCCGCCGACGACCGTGAGCAGCTTCAGGGAATCCGCTCCCTCATATTCCTTCGCGGTATCCGGAAAATGAAGCCCGATATCGCCAAGCGCAGCCGCGCCAAGCAGTGCATCCATGATCGCGTGCAGAAGAACGTCCGCGTCCGAATGTCCGAGAAGCCCCTTCTCATAGGGAATCTCCACTCCGCCCAGGATCAGCTTTCTGCCCTCTACAAGTCTGTGTACATCGTATCCCGTTCCAACTCTGACCATTCTCTTTTCTCCTTTTAATCTTTGAATATCCTGGCGATTGCGAAACGCTGCGCTTCACAAGTTTTCCGTAAGATCCGCAAGTTCCTTCTGCGCCGCCGTCTTTATGGACGGAGTGACTGCATAGACACAGCCTCCATCCCCGTCCCGCAGCGCATAGACCACCCCGGCGGAATCATTATTGTCCCCGATGGCGACGGTGATCTCCTTCCCGGAGACATCGGTGACCGTGAGGGAAACAGCCGGAGGATCCAGCCCGTACAGCTTAAGGTCCTTCACGTCCGTGATCTTCTGAAAGACCGCGATCCCCGTCATCCCGGCACACAGCGTATTCATCTCCGCCTGGTCGAGCGCAGCGGACGGATCCGTCTCGCAGATCCATGTCCCCTCCTCCCGACGGAAAGAGATGGTATTTCCCGCCTCATCGGTCCGGCTGATCCCGGCGATCTTGTCCGCCGTGAGATCGATCAGCAGCTCCTTCTCCCCGCCTTCCTTTCCCTTCGTGAGCGCAAGGAAAACTCCGACGGCTGCAAGGAGCACCGCCGCGCAGAGGATCAGGTTCCTGACTTTTTTCATGCCGCATCTCCTCTTCAAGGCCTTAGAGCCTTCGGCTGCCTGTATCTGCAGCTCTTCAAAGTTCTTTTGAACCTGTTTTAAGTTGCTCAGTTTTTCACAGATCCCTTGAAACCCAAGTTCAGACCTGCGGGCACAAAGCACTTTTTACAGGATTCTGTCCCTACTTTGCACGCCTCCTCATCACGAAGAATGCTCCCGCGCCGAGGATCGCGCCCGGAATGGCAAACATATATATATTCCCAAGCGTATTCGCGGTTTGCTCGGATACGGTGACCGTCGCGTTCATCATCGACTTTGCAGGTATGGAGACCGTAATTTCCCGGTCTGTAAGGTAGCTTATGCTCTCCGCGAAGAGGGCTCTGTTCCCCTCCGGCATCGAGACCTGTGTCTGCAGGATCGACGAGAGCGCATCCGAGCTGAAAATGCACGGCGTCGAATAATAGAGGATCTTCGTGATCGGGACATCCTCCCCGTGCGCCTTCCCGGCACTTTCTCCGGAGAGGTCGATATCCGGCGTGCCGTGATCGGTCACGGACATCGTCTGTTCCACCTGCACTCCGAGAATGAAGCTTCCGGTCGGATCTCCCTCCGCATACTCGATCGTGCCGATATCCGGCTGTTTCAGATAGGCCGACTCCGACGTGGAAAGAAGCGGCAGAACAACATAAGAAGCATCCTGTGACTCCGAGGTCATCACCGGAGCAGCGTAGGCTGCTATGAGATTCGTGCCGGAGATCTTGTCCGAGACTTCGGAGAGACCGGACACATTCGGAAGGAGAAGATACGGCATCTCCGTAAAATGATCCGCATCCCTCTCAAGAACGAGTGAGTCCATCGCGCTCACTCCGTAGGCACCCATGATCCCCGCAAAGTTCGGCATCTCAGCAGATCCTATGACCGAGACGATGAGGGCATGTCCGCCGTCCGCCAGATAATTTCTGACCTTCCTGGCTTCCTCCGGGGTAAAGTCCTGCATCGGCGCGAAGATGATCAGAAGATCGCAGTCCCCCGGTATCTCCGAGGACAGCAGATTGAGATCTCCCGTCTCAATTCCCGCCTTGGCAAGTGCGTCCTCCATCGATGCCGACAGAAGGATCTCCCCGTGCCCGGTCGTGACGCATGCGGAAAAGCTTTCACCGCCTGCCGCGGAGGCGATCGCTGACGTGATCTGCCCCTCCCCGTCGAACTCCGCGCTGTACCCGTTCTGCACATTAGTCATATAAATATCATAATAATCGATGATCCTCGATCTGTCCCCGCACTCCGCGATCACGCTGTTCGCGGGCACCGCGTTCTCCGTATAGGCCGCGGTAAAGGTCGGGTCGGCGATGATATCGACTTTTTTTACATGTACATGGTCTGACGCACTGTCATACGCGTTGAGCAGCGTCTCGATCGTGGTGTCTTCGCTCCCCGATTTCGTGAGGAAGTACAGCGTGATATCCTCCCTGAGTCCGGCGAGGACCGTCTTTGTCTCCTCCCCGATCGTATAGAGACCCGACTTCGACAGATCGAACTTTGTGTACTTCGCAGGCAGTGCCCCGATGATCAGGTTGATCACAAAGATCAGCGCGAGGATCATACCGGCCATTCCCATCGCGTACGAACCGTTAAGCGCCGACCGCACATTGAATCCCGGACTCCTTTTTCCGGCTTCCGCCGGTCCTCCGGTCTTCATATTTCTTTTCTCCATGCAATAAAAACCTCTTTGTCCTCAGTACTTCAATTCTCAGCCGCACTCCTTTAGTTCCATCTGCGCCGCACGATGGATGCGTGCGTCAGCACGATCCCCACGACAATTGCAGAAAGAAAATACACGATATCCGTCAGGCTGAAGGTCTCGTATACAAAGGATTCAAAATGCGAATAAAAATCAAGAATTCCCAGGATCTTCTCACAGGACGCGGTGATGAACTCCGATTCCATGTAGGATAAAATGAGTGATCCGGCCGCCAGCACGGTCAGCACCCCGAGAGAAAGCCAGTAAAATCCCGTCATCGCATAGACGGCGATCCCGATCAGGACCGAGAGCACGACAAAGAAGATCATCGACGTGAACACAGTCCCGCTGATCATAGAATATGCGTTGTGGATCATCATCGTGACCGCGACGAACAGGATGTTCAGTATTGCGGAGACGATCAGATTCTCCGTCAGCGTGGAAATGAACATGCCGACGGAGAGATAAGCGCAGCCCATGAGGAAGAATACCAGGATCCCCGCATAGTCAAGCGCCGTCGTCGACCCGCCGAGAGGACGAAGCACGACCGGGAGCGTGCAGAGCACGAGGACCGGCACGGTATAGACCGTCACGAGGGCGAAATATTTCCCCAAAATGATCTCAATAAGCCGGACCGGCGCGGTAAAAAGGAGCTGGTCGGTCCGCTGTCTGCGTTCCTCCGCGAACACTCTCATGGAGAGGATCGGAACGACAAAGTAGAATATGAGACTCGAATTAAAGACCGCATAGATGACAGAGGAGAGTCCGTTTGCAAGGTTGTATGTCCTGAACATGTAGCCTGCGATAAAGAGCATCACGGCGATCGCGACCGGGCCTGTCATGGTCGTGAAAGAAGATCTGAGTTCCTTCTTATAAACTGCTCTCATCTGCACGCTCCTTCCCGCTCTCCGGCGAAGCATCCGGCTCCTGCTCCCCCGTGAGCTCCAGAAAGATCTCCTCCAGGCTCGATCGCATGACCTCGACGGAATAGTAGGGGCAGGAGGACTGTGCGAGAAGCTCCGAGACAAATTTTCTCGGGTCAGAGGCAAGCTCCGGATTCTCTCTGATCTTCTCCTTCCCGATCGTGATCTCTGCGCGGACAAGTCCGTCCGCACCGGAACTGAACCGTACCTTCCCGTTCACAAGCTTTGGAGCGAGTGCTGTCAGAAGCTTCTCCTCCGATGCCGGCGATGTCACTGTGACCACAACTTCCCGGCTCTGCTCCATCGCGAGCTCCGTGGGACTTCCGGATGCCCTGAGCTTTCCGCCGGACAGGATGAGGATCGTGTCACAGATCTCGCTCACCTCCGCGAGAATGTGGGAGCTCAGGATCACGGTGTGCGTCTTCCCGAGGTCCCTGATCATTTCCCGTATCTCAATGATCTGCTTCGGATCAAGGCCGACCATCGGCTCATCGAGGATCAGTGTCTCGGGGTCATGTACGAGGGCCTGGGCAAGCCCGACTCTCTGCCGAAAGCCCTTGGAGAGATTGCGGATCAGCCTGTCTGCACATTCATGAAGAGACAGCGCAGTCATCACGGCGTCGCTCCTCTCCCGGATCTGCCTGCGGGGAACTTTCCGAAGCTCCGCGGCAAAGCCCAGATATTCCCGCACCGTCATATCCGTGTAGAGCGGGGGAATCTCAGGCAGATAGCCGATACGGGCTTTGGCTTTCTCCGGCATATCCACAATACTGACCCCGTCGATCTGCACGTCTCCCTCCGAGGGAGCCAGATATCCTGTCATAATGTTCATCGTCGTGGATTTTCCCGCCCCGTTCGGTCCGAGAAATCCGTAGATCTTTCCCTTCCCGATCGTAAAATTCAGGTCATCCACAGCGAGATGGTTCCCGTATCGTTTTGTCAGATTTCTGACTTCTATCAAAATTGCATCCTCCGACAGCGGTTCCGCCCTCTTGCGGCGAACCGATTCTTTACGCAAAACTTCTTATCAGCCGTTCGTCCGGATCGCCTCTTCTCTCCCCGGAGTGCTGCCGCCTCGCGGAATACTTCCCGTCATCCCTTCTTCAGACTAGCTCAGCCGCACGATGATGATATCTTCATAGATCGCGATCGACCCTTCCGCCGGATAGGGCGGCATCCCCTTCTCCGCGGAAAGTTCATATCCCCGCTTGATCGTATCCCGGCTTGCAGTGCCGTAGTACATGCCATGCTGGCGCATAAAGGCATTCAGTTTGTTCGGCGCGATCTGTTCCACTTCGAAAAGCGACGTTCCGACATAAGCGTCATCATGTTTCGGCACACAGGTCGGATTCATCTCATTTGCGCAGTTTCCGACGAACACGAGCGGACGCTCGTTGTGTTCCGACCACGTGATCAGATTGATTCTGCGGGAAATATCTTTTGCCCGTGCAAGATCCTGCTCGTACCGCACATATTCCGTATAGTGGATCCTCTCGATCAGTACGATCTGGGAGACGCTGACCGCAAAAGCAAGCACCGCCCCGCCAATATAAAGAGCTTTTTTCCCGAGTTCAAGGAGCACGAAAAATGCAAGGAACGCGAACGCGAAGGGTCCCGCAAAATGCGTTCTCGCCTGCTGCGACTGACCTGTCAGGAAAATCAGGTAGAAGGGCGCCAGGACCAGAAGGCAGTACGCAAGAAACGGCAGCACGACGCACTTGTATTCCTTCCTCTTAAGCCAGATGAGGACAAGTCCGAGCGCAATGCAGACCGGATAAAGCTTGTTATAATAAAAGTCCTTCGCGAAAAAGATCTTTCCGATCGACCGGCGGATCTTCAGCATACACTCCGAGACCGGCAGCTTTCCCCATGAGATCATCTGGCCGAAATACTGATTGCTGGCCGCTCCGGTGACAATTGTCCATACCTTTCCGATCACCTGGGCGATGACGAACGCGCCGATGATAAAGACCGCGCTCTCCGCGACAAGGATCCAGCCGGCACGGGCGTCCATTTTCTCTTTGCGCATTACGAGAATATAGACCGCGCAGAGACCGGCCACGATCAGAGAATCAAAGGACTGATAAGCCCCGAAGCAGAAAACTGCCGCGAGAAGCCCGAGAAGGAACCGGACGATCGATTTGTGCACGACCCCGTCCGTGAACAGCATGAGCGCGACAGCCGTTACTGCCGTGTAAAATGAGATCGCCGCCCCCTGCAGCATATAGACATACTGCTCTCCCCAGACCGGATGCGTCAGAAAGAGGGCGAGAAAGACCGCGATCCCCAGCCGGTTCTTCCCGTCCGTCAGTACATCCAGGAACCACGCGAAAAGCAACATGGCAGCCATCAGATTGATGATCAGATAGGTGATCTCCATCGGCATGTTGAACACCCAGGTCCCTGAAAGATACTTATAGGGAAGCAGCGCCCAGCGGCCAAGAGTGATCCAGGAGTCGTAAAATCCTTCAGGATAATCCATCAGGAGCTCCAGATCGAACGATATGGTCTGATAAAAGATTTTTCCCCCGTATGCGAGAAAGGTTATGATCGGAATCAGGATAAGAAGAGGAATGTTCTCTTTGCAAAACTTTTTAAAGGATTTGACCGTAAAATACATGGTTTTCTTCTCCTTTCAGGGTCGGGTCATTTCACTCACTGTCATAGCGGACCGGGAAATCCGGCACCCGGGACTTCGGAAGCGCCGCAAGCTTCTCCCGGAACATATCCCAGGTCCAGGTCCCGTTATATCCGTTGTTCGTAAAAAACGGTGCCGGGCACCACTTATTGACGATATCTCCGTGCCGGAGGACATGGTCCTTCGGGATCCCGAGCTCCTTCATCAGATACCGCACAAGAAGAAGGCAGGCCTCCTGGGTCTCCTCCGTTATGTACCACTGTTCGTCGCGGTCGTTCGACGCGTCCCCGTCGCATTTCGCGCACATCTCGATCCCGATCGTATTATAATTATTCGCCTCGGAATGGATCTGGGTATAGACCCCGTCGGAAGTCCCGACATGCCAGGTCACCGCATCCAGGCCGGCTGCCTGGTAGATCGTCCCGTCCCAGTAAATATAGAAATGCGCGCCTTCCCCGTTGCTCTCGATCGTATTATTCTGGGCATTCACTCCGAGATAATGAACGGCAATATACTTTTTCCCGTTCCCGTATTCCGGGATCTTCGATGCGATGATATTATCATAAAACTCCGGGTCATGATCAGCAAATACCGGAAGGATCTCCGACACGTCCGCTGTCTCCTGCTCAGGATTTAAAAAACCGAAGCCCGCGACCGGATCCTCCACGACCAGCAGGTAGACGATCATTCCCACCGCGCAGGCAATAATTCCCGCGAGCAGCCCCGCGATTACCGTCACGAAGGTACTGCCGGCTGATTTTTTCTTTTTTCTACTGTCATTTCCGGGGCGTTGTGCCGACATACATTCCCCTCCCTCTATTGTTCTCAGATATTCGCGAAACGCTGTGCTTTCGGAAAATATGTAAATTTCAGCTCCTCTCGAATCCATCTCCGGGATCTCCCGCACACTCCACGAACCTTGCCCGATGCGACGGCTCCACCTCCGCAAGATCAAGGTGCGGCGTCGCTCCGAAAAAGTCTGTCCGAAAAGAAGCGATTCCCGGAACTCTTTCCTCCGTGTGCAGGCTCGTGATGGATGTCGGGGCAGCAACAAAGCCGTGCCAGAGCTGCATCGGTGATATGTTGAGCAGGTGCCCGAGAAGCACGCACTCGACACCGAAATGGCAGAAAAAGGCGAGTGTTTTGTGGTTCCCCTCCTCCACCCGGTAGACAAGGCCGTCCCGCCTGTACCCGTGCGCTGAAAGGAGGTCGTCGAGCCCTTCCGTCACCTTCCGGAGTTCCATTCCGACCCCGCCGGCTTCCATGATCTCATTCGTATACCAGCGGTCCTTGTCAAAGAATTCAGGATGGACCGTCCAGTCAGCCGGCCTCCAGTCCCATGCGATTGTCTTTACCGGATCCCTGTCCGGCCGCTTTATGAGCGGCACGAATTCGCGAAGCCACCCGAGCGTCGTGCCCGCAAGGCCCAGCTTTGCGAGCGAATAGGATGCGGTCCGCTGTGCCCTCCCGAGCGGCGAGACGAAGACTTCGTCGATTCCGTACCGGTCTATGATCCCGGCAAGAAGCTCCGCCTCCCTGTCACCGCGCGGAGTCAGGGAATCGTTCACATAATCCGGGTCACCGTGTCTGATAATCAGAATTCTCATATATTCCTCTATTCTGGAAAAAGAGCCGCCGCGCGACCGCCCGTGCAGATCCGGGATGGCCGTTTCTCTCCGGCCACCGGATGCGCACCCTGCCGATCGTGCAGCAGCTCCGCGGGTATCGAGATACATTCGATACCAATTTATCATGTCTTACCTGCTTTTTCCACCCAGATTTCCCTCTTTGAAGTGCTTCCTGCAGAGAGAAACATAGCTCTCGTTGGCTCCGAGAAAAATCTGTTCGCCGGTCCGGAGGATCTTTCCGTCCGAGAACCGCGCGTTAAAATGCGCTCTCCTTCCGCACCAGCAGACCGTCGGGATCTCCTCGATCCGGTCAGCCACCTCAAAAAGACGCTTTGCCCCTTCGAAGAGCGTGCTCGTGAAATCCGTCCGCAGCCCGTAGCAGATGACGGGGATGTCGAAATAATCAACGACGTCAGAGAGAAGGTCGATCTGTTCCCCCGAGAGGAACTGGGCTTCGTCGACGATGATGCACTGATACTGCGTCCACTCGCCCTCGGACGGTCTTTCATTTTCCGGACCCAGAAGAGGAAGCCAGTTCTTCTTCACATTTTCCAGAAAATCTTCGGCGTACATCCCCTCTCTGGACAGACCGATCCTTGACCGGATCGTCACCGCCCCGTCCCGGCTGTCGACGCGGGGCTTTAAGAGAAGTGCATTCTGTCCCTTCTCTTCATAATTGTAATGCACCATGAGCGCGTTGGCCGTCTTCGAGCTGCCCATCGCGCCGTAGCGAAAATAAAGTTTTGCCATTATCTTGTGCCCTTATCGTACGGGATGCCTTCCGCCTTCGGAGCCTGAGACTTCTTGGATGTGAAGACCAGAACGATCATCGTGACGATGTACGGAAGCATCTGGTAGAGTGATGATTTATCTTTGAGCCCTTCGAACTTCGGCAGGAACGGAAGCGAGGAGTTGTAAGCCGCGATGACCTTAAAGAGCGCGAAGAACGCTGCCGATCCGAGGATCTGAATGGGCTTCCAGTTTCCGAAGATCATAACTGCCAGCGCGAGGAATCCGTAGCCGCCGACGCTTGCGCTGAAGCCGCTGCCGACCGCGATCGTATAGGCGATGCCGCCGACTCCGCCGAGAAAACCGGAGATCAGAACACCGGCATAGCGCATCCTGTAGACGTTGATGCCGACCGAGTCAGCAGCCTGCGGATGCTCGCCGCACGCGCGGAGCCTGAGTCCGAAGCTCGTCTTGTACATAAGGATCCATGCAATGATGAAAAGCACGATCGCGACCGGAGTCGTCAGGTAAAAGTACTTGAAGATCAGCGAATCCAGAAAACCGTTGCCGGCTTCCAGACCGAAGTTTGCCTGCGTGATGCGGATCCATGTCGGGATCTGGATCGTTGTGAGGCCCTGTCCCTGTACAGCCCATGTGACCACGACTGCAAAAGCCGGGGCGAAAATGTTGAGAGCCGTACCGCCGATCGTCTGATCCGCTCTCAGGTTGATCGCGGCAAATGCCAGAAGGATCGAAAAGACCATGCCTGCGACGCCGGCGATCAGGATGGATATGAGCATCGCGATCTGCGGATGGGTGCTGCCCCATCCGGCGCTGTCAAATCCCTTCAGCGCGAAGCTTGCGCAGAGCGCGCCGATGACCATGATTCCTTCCAGCGCGATGTTGATGACGCCGGAATGCTCCGAATACATACCGCCCAGGGCAACGAGGAGAAGCGGGACGGCAAATACGATCGTAAGACTGAGAATATTCGCAAGAACTGTCATGCTTTCTTATCCTCCTTTCCCGTCCTCTTCAGCAGATTCGAGAGCACCATCTTCATGAGCAGCGAGAATGCCGCAAGGTAAATGATGACCGCGATGACAATATCCGTAGCCTCTGAGGAGAAATTCGGCTGCATCGCCGAACCGCCGACCTGAATAAAGCTGATGAACAGCGAGCTGAAGATCGTCCCCAGCGGGTTGGAGTTCGCAAGCAGCGCTACCGGAATACCGTTGAAGCCCATCGCAAGGATGGATTTTACAAGAACGTACTGAATCGTGCCTGCCAGATAATAGAGTCCTCCGCCGAGACCGGAAAGTGCGCCGGCAATGATCATGGAGAGAACGATATTCCTGTTGGCGTTGATACCCGCATACCTTGATGCTTCCTTGTTCATGCCGCAGGCTTTAAGCTCATAGCCGAACGTCGTCTTCTGCAGTATGAACCAGATGAGGATCGCGACGAGGATCGCGATGAAAACGCTGATATTGATCCAGCTGGAGTTGCCGAACAGCTTATTGAGACCTGCCTTCGGAATGACCGCCGCGGGATTGGCCTTGGCGAGGGCCGCCGTACGGTCAGAGTTCGATGCGCCCCAGGCGCTTGCCAGCATCGTCGGCATATTTGCCAGCAGCAGATTGACGAGGAACATGGCGATCCAGTTGAACATGATCGCTGTGATGACCTCGTTGACATTGAATTTTGCCTTGAAGAGTCCCGGGAAGATCCCCCAGATGCCTCCGCCGATCATAGCGAGGATCAGGCATACGAACCAGGGAAGCTGGAACTGGATCGCGCCCACCAGTGCGAAGAAAGCTCCCATCGTATACTGACCCGATGCACCAATGTTGAAAAGACCCGTCTTGAACGCAAAGCCTACGGACAGACCGCAGAGCATGAGCGGTGCCGCCTGA
Organism: uncultured Clostridia bacterium; assembly: GCA_946629525.1. Lineage (GTDB taxonomy): Bacteria > Bacillota > Clostridia > Lachnospirales > Lachnospiraceae > Chordicoccus. The sequence continues at coordinate 9,164 of CAMOXU010000049.1, read as the reverse complement.
TACAGGACCTTGCCGAACTGATCCATGGAGGAGAAGCCGGTCGTCAGCATCGCCGAGATACCGATCCCTGCCTTCGAGGGATTCAGGATCAGCAGAAGAATGAATCCGAGCAGAAGGCCGACCACGATGGAGATGATCGACGCCAGTATGCTCACAACTGCCGGATTGTCGCCGATTGATTTCTTTTTCATTTCGTAGCCCCCTTTCCGGCATCAGACTGCTTTTTCGCTCCCGCCATGTAAAGACCGAGCTCCTGGACCGTGACCTTCTTGGGATCGAATTCGCCGACAATCTCGCCCTCGTACATGACGAGGATCCTGTCGGACAGATTCATGACCTCATCAAGCTCCAGACTGACCAGGAGAACGGCATGGCCCTTATCCCGCTCAGCGACGAGCTGACTATGAATATACTCGATCGCTCCGACGTCCAGACCTCGGGTCGGCTGGACCGCAATGAGGAGCTTCGGATCCTTGTCGATCTCACGGGCGATGATCGCCTTCTGCTGATTACCGCCGGACATCGCTCTCGCGATCGTGATCGGTCCCTGGCCGGAGCGGACGTCGAACCGCTCGATCAGCTTCTCGGCGTACTTTCTCACTTCATCCGCACGGATGATTCCCCTGTTGGAGAATTTCGGTTCCCAATAGCGCTGAAGGACCATGTTCTGCTCCAGCGAATAATCGAGAACAAGACCGTGCTTGTGGCGGTCTTCGGGGATATGGCTCATGCCCGACTTGCTGCGCTCACGGATCGACGCATGGGTGATGTCCTTTCCGTCCAGCGTGATCGTTCCGCCCGTCGACTTCGTAAGACCGGTCAGGCCGTAGACCAGCTCGGTCTGGCCATTTCCCTCGATACCCGCGATACAGACGATCTCTCCCTTTCTCACGTCGAAGGAGACGCCCTTCACGGCGTCATTATTGTGCGTGCGGGACGGGACCCTCAGATCTCTTACCGAGAGGATCGTATCCGTGGGCTTGGCAGGCTTTTTGTCGACGCTGAACTGTACGTCGCGGCCGACCATCATTTTCGACAGCTCTTCCTTGGTCGTATCCTTGATATTGACGGTTCCTATATACTTGCCCTTTCGGAGTACCGTGCAGCGGTCCGCAACGGCCATGATCTCACTCAGCTTGTGGGTGATGAAGAGAATACTCTTCCCTTCCTTCTTGAAGCCGCGCATGATATCCATCAGCTCATCGATCTCCTGCGGAGTGAGAACGGCAGTCGGCTCATCGAAAATGAGGATCTCATTGTCCCTGTAAAGCATCTTCAGGATCTCCACTCTCTGCTGCATTCCGACAGAGATATCAGAGATCAGCGCGTCAGGGTCAACGCGAAGTCCGTACTTCTCAGACAGACCGACGACTTTCTTTCTCGCGGCCGCATACTGAAGAAATCCATTCTTCGTATCCTCGACGCCCAGGATAATATTGTCGAGAACAGAGAAGCATTCGACAAGCTTGAAATGCTGGTGGACCATACCGATATTCAGACGGTTGGCATCATTGGGGTCCTTGATCTTAACTTCTTTGCCGTCCTTCTTGATAACGCCCTTTTCCGGCTGATACAGGCCGAAGAGAACGCTCATCAGTGTACTCTTCCCGGCTCCGTTCTCGCCGAGCAGCGCGTGGATCTCGCCCCTCTTCAGCTGAAGAGTGATGTCATCATTGGCTTTGATCCCGGGAAACTCCTTCGTAATGTGGAGCATCTCGATTACATAATCCTCTGCCACTCCTTCTCACCTCTTTCCTGTTATTTATATGAACACGACAGTTTACGCTATCCATATAGGAGACAGCCGGTAGAGCCCTGAAGCCCGGAGGAGGAACCGCTTCTCTCACCGGCTGTCTCCTATGCGGACAGCGTTTTTTCTCTTACGCAGAGTGCCCGGCATTACTTCCGGGCACCCTGCTGGTTTTTTCGTATTTGACTTAAATTACTGGAGATATTCTACAGTGATCGTTGAGACGGCCGGCTTGACATTGTCATCGTAGCTGTCATCGCAGGTAAGCGTTCCGTCAACAAATCCCTGGAACAGTTTGTCATAGTCTTCCTGTGTGAAGGTCTTGAACTTGGAAGTTTCCATGGAAAGGCTTACGCCTTCCTCAGCCGCACCGAGCTTTGTCTCCTTGCCGGCATACTTATCGGAGAACTTCCATCCGTTGGCCTGTGCGTCCTCAAGAGCGACGACAACAGAGTGGGACAGAGCCTTCATGGCAGAAGTGATGACGACTTCCGGATCAAGGTAAGACTGGTCAACGTCAACGCCGATCATCTTGCCGCCGTTCGCCTGTGCAGCTGCAAGGCAGGACTGGCAGATGGAACCGCCGCATGCGAAGACGACTTCTGTTCCCTCAGAATACCAGCTGTCCATCTTGGCCTTGATATCGTCGTTGGCTGAGAAGGATCCGCTGTACCAGTACTTCATGCTGACATCTGTGAGTCCCTTGTCCTTGGCTGCCTGCTCAGCGCCCTGAACAAAGCCGTAGCCGTAACGGATGACCGCCGGAACTGCCATGCCGCCGAGGAAGCCGAGCTTCTTATATCCGTCTGTTACAGCAGCATAGCCGGCAAGGTAGCCGACCTGCTCTTCCTTGTATGTGATGAGAGCTGCGTTCTGGCCCGGGTTCGCAAGATCGCCTGTGGAGATATCGATCGCGAGGAATGCGGTATCCGGATACTTTGCCTGTGCCTCTTCAAGAGCCGGTGCGAACAGATAACCTGCCATAACGACGACCTTGGCACCATCCTTGATCGCGTTGTCCATCTGCTCTACACGAGCCGCATCCGAGTCTTCTGACGGCTTGTAATAATTTGCCTTCAGGCCCTGCGCATCGCAGAATTCCTGAACGCCCGCCCATGTGTACTGGTTGAACGACTGGTCGTCGATGTTTCCTACGTCGGTAACGAACGCGATATCTGTCGTCGATCCGCCGGAAGCTGCGCCGGAACCGCCATCACCCGATGAGGAAGAGCCTGAACCGCAGGCCGCAAGTGCGACAGTCATGCAGACTGCCATGAGTAAAGCCATAAACTTTTTCATATAGTCCTCCTTTGATAAAGGTTTACTGATACTTCCTTTATTATATCCCAAAAGGTCTCCGCTTGCTATGGTTTTTTATCATATTGCACAATCCCTGCCCTATCTGCTATGATGTTAGAGGTCTTTTCGCATAAATCATCGGAAGGAAAATGACTACGCACGATCTCCGGAGGAACCTTTATGAAATTCATCTCATGGAACATAGATTCACTGAACGCCGGCCTCACCGGCCAGAGCCCCCGCGCGGAGCTGACCCGCGCTGTCCTCGCCGGCATCGCCGCGGAAAATGCCGACTTCATCGCCATCCAGGAGACCAAGCTCCCCGAAGCCGGCATGAATAAGAAGCAGCTTGCCGCTTTAAATGACATTTTCCCGGACTATGATTTCGCATGGACGAGCTCCCACGGTACTGCCCGAAAGGGATACGCGGGCACCATGATCCTTTATAAAAAAGTTCTCGACGTCCGGACCGAGCTGCCTGAAATCGGCGCTCCGGCCCCCATGGACCTGGAAGGCCGGTTGATCACCCTCGAACTCCCGGATTTTTACTTCAATACGGTCTATACCCCGAACGCCGGCGACGGACTCAGACGTCTCGCGGACCGGCAGGTCTGGGATCAGAAGTACGCGGAGTACCTGAAAGAGCTGGACCATATAAAGCCGGTCATTTCCTGCGGAGATTACAACGTCGCGCATAAGGAGATCGACCTCGCCCACCCCGAGAGCAACCATATGTCTCCGGGCTTCACGGACGAGGAGCGCGAGGGCTTTACGAATCTGCTCGGGACCGGCTTCGTGGACACCTTCCGGGAAATGCACGGCGACGTGCCCGGAGCCTACTCCTGGTGGGCACAGCGGATCAGAACGAGCAAGATCAACAACAGCGGATGGAGGATCGACTACTTCCTGGTCAGCGAGCGCATCAAAGACCGTGTCGCGCGGTCTGACATGATGGATTCCGGAGCCAGACAGGACCACGCTCCGATTATTCTGGAGGTCAATATCTGACATACATAAAGAAGAGCCGGGGCATACGCTGCTCCGACTCTTCTTTATTACCCGGATACACGGGCGAATTTTGACTCCGGTCTCTGTCCTTTTTTCGGGAACTGTCCCATCCTCTTCCATGAAGCTGTCTCAATAATTCTCAAGGAAGCTGTGCACTACCCCGTCCTTCTTGTAGGCAGGAAGCGCGTCAATATTCACATTGAACACACTGTTGAAGATGCTGTGCTCCACGTACGGATTGTCCTTCTTGAGCCGCGCAATGAGCTTCTTCGTCTCAAGGCGCTTCGAGATCGACACGCCGTCGTCCCTGCAGGAACTGCAGGTATCCGTAAAATGGCATGCGCACTGTATAAAATGCAGCCCGTTATAATCCCTCCACGCCTTGATATCCTCCTCACGAACATAATACATGGGCCGGATGAGCTCCATCCCCTCGAAATTCTGGCTGTGCAGCTTCGGCATCATGGTCTGGACCTGGCCGCCCCACAGCATGGCCATGAGATTCGTCTCCATCACGTCGTCATAATGGTGCCCGAGCGCGATCTTATTGCAGCCGAGCTCCTTCGCCTTGTCATACAGGTGCCCGCGCCGCATCCTCGCACAGAGATAGCACGGAGATTTCTCCACATTATAGACCGCATCGAAGATCGAAGTCTCAAAAACTCTGATCGGGATTCCCATCGTCGCCGCGTTGTTCTCGATCAGAAGGCGGTTCAGTTCATTGTAGCCGGGATCCATGACGAGAAATTCCAACTCGAACGGGAACCGGTTCTGTCTCTTCAGCTCCTGAAAGAGCTTGGCCATGAGCATCGAATCCTTGCCGCCCGAGATGCAGACGGCGATCTTATCGCCCGGCGAGATCAGCTGAAAGTGCGTGATCGCCTTCGTAAATTTGCTGAAGATCTTCTCATGGAAGTTCCTCTTCTTAATGATCGAGAGCTCGATCTCCCGCGACCGGTCCTCTCTTTTCAGAGAAAATGCCCGAAGAAAAGCTCCGTATCCATCCTTTAAGCTTACAGCATCAAAACCCATTCGCCGCAGCTCTTCCGCCTGTATAAGGCTCTCCAGCCCGTGCATGCAGAAGAGGACCAGCTTCTTATCCGCCGGCAGCCTGCCCGCCCGGGCTTCCTCAAGGAGATCCGGAAAATGAACGGCATTCTCCATTGTTCCGTATTCATACGAAGCCTCGTCCCTCACATCGATGAGGAGAAAGCTCCCTTCCGTGAGATCAGCCAGTCCTTCCAGCGTGATCTCCGGCCTTTCCATATCATAATCTATATCGTTTCCGTTCATAACTGATTCTGCCATTCCTTAATCGTATTTATACTCCGCTCATATTTTGCAAAAAGCGTCAGAAGAGAATCCCCTTCATACAGATCCTCTGCTCATTCTTATCAAAATCCCAGCTGTGGGCTGCCCCGCCCGCGCAGTATTTCTCATGACTGCAATCGCGGCAGGTCTCACTCAGGCGGGAAAGCGGCTGACGGAAGATCTCAAAGCGGTTCCGCCAGATGTCCGTAAAGCTCTCATTGTAAACATTTCCCTGGATCGTCTCCGGGCGACGCTCGATATCGAGGCAGGCTCCCACATCGCCGTTCGCCATCACGCTGGCTACGTATCGGCCGACGTTGCACAGGAAATACCATCTCCGGACTTCCCGCTCATATTCGAGACCGAGATAGTGGCTGCAGCCGTAGGTGACGGGCATTCCTTCATTTCTCTGGCTCCTGATAAAATCAAAGAGCCGCCGCTGATCCTCCGCCGTGAGCATAAGGTTCGGGTGCTGGAGCGCCCGGCCGATCGGCTCGAGTCCGATGACACGCCAGGAGTCGATATCCATCTCCCGGAACATCTCATAGAGCGCGTCGAGCTCCCCGATATTCCCGTGGTTAAAGACCGTGGTGACCTGCACATGCCCGAAGCCGCCCTCCGCAAGCAGATTTTCGATTCCTGCCATCGCAAGCTTCCAGCCGCCGGGCAGTCCGCGGAGACGGTCATGCGTCTCCGGGAGACCGTCGATGCTGATTGAGATCGTCCTCATGCCCGTTTCCCTGAGCCGCCGCGCGACGGCAGGCGTAATAAGCGTGCCGTTGGACGTCATCCCCCAGGAAAATCCCATCTCATGCGCGACCCCCATAATCTCGAAGAAATCGCGCCGCATGAGCGGTTCTCCTCCGGTTATGGAAATGCGTGTCTTCCCTGTCCCGAAATGATCCCGCACGTCCGAAAGGACCTCCAGATACTTCTCCGCAGGCATTCCGGCCTCCGCATCGCTCTCGCAGCGGCTGCCGCAGTGAAAGCAGCGTTCGTTGCAGCGCAAAGTGAGCTCAAGGAAAAGTTCCCTGAGCTCGGGTTCGCGGTACAGGTGCTCGCGCCATTCCGCCAGTTCGTCCATCTGCCGGGCTTTGAGTGCTCGGATCTCAGATTCAGTCATACTTCTTCTCTCCGATAGCATGAGAACCGCTTCGCGGTTCTCATGGTCATAATTCTGCCGATAAATCGGCTTTATACAGAAAGCTGCTCTGCTGCTTCCGATATGGTTTCTTATCTGATCACATTGGGAAGGTCAAAACCCGGCGGAGGACCGTACACATCCTCCTCGACGTTTTCGGAGGGATCAAAGTCCTCCGGCGGGCCGTACACGACCTCCGGTTCGTTCGAGGAAGCGTCATACTCCTGCGGCGGACCATACACATCCGCTTCCGCGTTTTTGGAAGCGTCGTACTCCTGCGGCGGGCCGTACACATCCGCTTCCGCGTTTTTGGAAGCGTCGTACCCCTGCGGCGGGCCGTACACACCCTCCAGGACATTTTCAGAGGCGTTATAGTCCGGCGGCGGGCCGTAGACAGCCTGCTCATTATTCCTGCAGGATGTGAATGTGACTGCCGTCGCGACGAGCGCGGCGCTGAAGGCAAGGTTTTTAATCGATTTTTTCATGAAGCCACCTCCTGTCACAGCTGTTCAACGTTTCCATTTTATTTTTCGGAACCGCTTAGCGAAACCGATACGCATGATTCGACCGGTAAACTCAGTTGATATTACTGCACCAGCGTGATCCTTTCATTTCCATATCTGTCCGCATACTCAGCCGGAACCGTTCCCCCCAGCTTTTCCGTAAGGAATCTCTGAAGTGCCGTAGAATCTTCAATGTAGTCGTGAGGCAGTTCTTTGCACCCATCAAAAGCCGCGAGCCCGTCCCCGTGCCCGCGCAGCGCGTAGCTGCTCCTGCCGACCGTATACGTCTTATCAGGATCGAGCGGCTCCCCGTTGATCAGAATATCCTTCACTCTGCGCTCACCGGTTATCCCTGTCATCACGCCGTTCTCATCTCTCGTCACTCCAGAGGGGATCGTCAGATCGATCGTGTAAGTGATCCCGGAGACCTGCAGGAATCCGCCGAATTCCTCCGGCTCCGCGTGTGCTCCGAACTCCAGAGCGTCCGCGATCTGCTGTCCGGAAGCCTCTATCCACCTGCATTCACAGTCTTATTGTAGCCGATTTGGCAGGTTTTTGCATTTCTTTATCATTTTTTGCTGTTTTTATTTTTCCTCAGGAAAGATAATAAGTGCAATCGGAAGCTGGTCATTCTCTTCGCCATACCCATGGTCATCGGCAACATTCTTCAGCAGCTCTACACCACGGTCGATACACTGGTCATCGGCAATTTCTACGGCCACACCTCCATCGCGGCGATCGGAACGAGCTCCCAGCTCCTCGAAGTGTTCATGTGCATTTTCATGGGGATCGGCAGCGGCGTCTCCATCCTGGTCTCCCGGTGCACCGGCGCAGGAAATAAGGAAGAGCTCCAGAAGATCATCGACAATGCCACGGCCTTCACCTATCTTGTCGCTGTTCCGCTGACTGCACTCGGTATTCTCCTCACACCGGCTATCCTGCACATGATGCAGGTCCCGGCAGATACATGGGATCTGGCAGTGCTCTACATCCGGATCGTATTCCTCGGACTTCTCGGCAACATGGGATACAACATGAACGCCGGCATTCTGAGAGGCCTGGGAGACAGCGTGGCCTCGCTGGTCTTTCTGGTCATCTCCTGCCTCACCAATGTGGTGCTTGACTTCGCCTTCGTTGCCGGATTCAGAATGGATGTGTCTGGTGCCGCGCTCGCGACGATCATTGCCATGTACCTGTCCTGGTTTGCGAGCATTTTATATATAAAGAAAAAATATCCGGAGATCACCTTCACAGTCCTTCCGAAGAGACCCCGGAAAGACACCATGCAGGTAATAATCTCGCTGGGGCTGCCGCTCGGCATGAACAATTCTCTTTACACCGTGGGACACATCGTTCTCCAGTCTCTGATCAATACACAGGGATCGGAATTCATGGCCGGTGCCTCTGTATGCGGGAAAATCATGGGCGTGAGCTCCATCGCGACAGCGTCCTTCTCCGCAGCCATGTGCACCTTCGCAGGCCAGAACTACGGTGCAGGAAATTATGAACGGCTTCGTCAGGGCGCCCGGAGGATTCCCGTGTTCTCCGCTCAGATCACGATCTCGCTCGGAATCATCATGTATATTGCCGGTCCCAACATGGTGCACTGGTTCACAGATGATCCGATGACAACGGCGTACGCGCTCCTCATTCTGAATATCCAGCTGCCCTTCCAGTGGTGCTTCGGCGTGCTGAACTGCATCCTGAATCTGGCTAACGGCATCGGGGAAGTAAAATACTCAACGGTCGTCAACCTGCTCATGCTGTGGGCGGTCCGCATTCCGAGCGCCTACCTGATCGCTACCTTCATCGACGGCCACTATGTAAGCGCCGGCGTGTCGATCAGCTTCATATTCGGCATGACTGCTGCTCTCTTCTACTTTGCCTCACCCAGCTGGAAAGAGGTCAGAAGAAAGGCAGACCTGCAGAAGGAATCCTGCGAACAGTATGAGATTCCCCGCACGAAGGTTCTTGCGAGGGGAGCCTGAGATCCAAAATGGCCTGATCACTAAACCTGAATTATTCACCGCAAAGCGGTGATTGCGGCTGAAAGCCGCATTGTTACTACAGCTACATAGCTTTTTTGCTTTCACTTGAAACACTGAAACCTTATTTTTTACGTAATAGATCAACTCCGATGGTATCCAGAAGT
>CAMOXU010000048.1 GCA_946629525.1 uncultured Clostridia bacterium | reverse complement strand
GGAACTTCTTCATGAGTGCAGGATGCGAAATGAGCAAAAAGCACGCGTCTGAGCGAAGCGAGTTCGTACTTTTTGCGAATGCTTTTTCGCAGCCTGCACGAATGATCAGAAGTTCCTGGCGCGGAAGCCGTTTGAATGTTCACACAATTTCCATGAAGCACAGCGTTTCGCAATCGCCTAACTTCAATTACTATTTGAGAGGAGTAAGCGGCAATGCGCACGTTTCGTTTTTCCCGAAAGAACCTGAGTATTCCGTATGTGATATTTCTTGCGGTCTTTGTCGTCGTCCCGCTCTTCGTGCTCATTTATTATGCGTTCACGGACAGGGACGGGCACATTTCGCTCAGCAATTTTATCGGATTCTTTTCTGATCCGAACACACTCGGAACACTCTTTTACAGTATCGTGATCGCACTCGTGACGACAGTCGTCTGTCTCGCGATCGCCTATCCGACGGCCTATATTCTTGCAAAGAGCAGGGTGAAGAGGAAGTCGGCGATGCTTCTGGTCTTCATTCTCCCGATGTGGATCAACTTCTCGCTCCGCATCACGGCCCTCAAGGAGATCCTTACCGTGATTGAGGAGAACATTGCATACTATCCGTTCATCAATGCGGTCATCGGCATGACGTATGATTTTCTGCCCTTCATGATCCTTCCGATCTACACGACGATCTCCCGTCTCGATCCTTCGCTCATCGAGGCGGCCAAGGATCTCGGAGCGAACGATGTCGACGCCTTTTTCAAGGTCACGCTTCCACTGTCCGTTCCGGGCATCATGAGCGGCGTGTCGATGGTCTTTCTTCCGGCGATGACGAATTACGTCGTCCTGGATATGCTCTATAACAGTACATATATCATGGGTAGCCTGATCGGCAGCTATTTCGCCGCATACAACTGGAACGGCGGATCGATGATCGCTCTGATCCTGCTGCTTCTCATCTGTGTATTTACGTACTTCACCAGGAACCTCGAGGAGGAAGATCAGAGTGCGGGAGGAGGTGCCCTGTTATGATAGGTAAACTGAAAGGCGTCTTTATTGCCCTGGTCCTTCTCTTTCTGTACGGACCGATCCTGATCCTTACGGCATACAGCTTTACGAGCGCGACGAATATCGGTGCGATCCCGGGTTTTTCGCTGCACAACTATGTGACTCTTTTTACAACGCCCGAGCTCACCGACATGATCATCGGGACGATTGCCCTGGCTGTCGGCGCTTCGCTGATTGCCACGGTCCTCGGAACGCTCGGCGCGATCGGCGCTTTCTATTCGAAGAAGAGAATGAACATTCTCATCAGTACCGTGAATCAGATTCCGGTCATCAACGCGGACGTCGTCACCGGTTTCTCGATCTGCATCCTGCTCGTCGTCGTTCTGGGTGTTGACAAAGATACGTTCATTCCGCTTGTCGCCGGTCAGGTGACCTTGCTTGCGCCCTTTGTCTATCTCTCGGTTATTCCGAAGCTCAAGCAGATGGATCCGAGCATTTATGAGGCAGCCCTGGATCTCGGTGCAACGCCGAGAAAGGCCCTCTGGCAGGTGGTATTTCCGCAGATCGCATCCGGCGTGTTCTCCGGCTTTTCGCTGGCAGTTACACTGTCTCTGGACGATTACTTTATCGCGACATACACAAAGCCTGCGACCTTTGACACGATCAGTACCTATGTCGTCAATGCGACGAAGGGTGCGCAGACGGAGATCAAGACCGCTCTGTGGGCTCTTTCCGCTGTAATTTTCCTGATTGTCGTGCTCATAGTCGTGGTCGCCAATGTGCGGCCGGGCAGCAGAAAGGAGACCGTATGAGAAAAAGTGTGTTCAGAAAGCGCGCGCTTGCCGGACTCCTGGCGGGTGTCATAGCGGTCGGCGCGTTCCCGGTCCCGGCATTTTCCGCAGGGAAAAAAGATGACGTCATAAAGCTGCGCGTCTGCAACTGGGAGGAGTATATCGACTTCGGCGACTGGGACGAGAAGGATAAGATCGATCTGGAGAGCGCTGAAATTATCGGTGTCAACGCGATGTGGAAAGATTTTGAGGACTGGTATTATGAGACCTATGGGAAGCGCGTGAAGGTGGAGTACTCGTCCTTCGGCACGAACGAGGATCTTTACAATATGCTGACCCTCGGAGACGAATACGACCTTGTCTGCCCGTCCGAGTACATGTTCATGAAGCTTATGGACGAGAAAAAGCTTGTCCCGCTGTCCGACCATTTTTACGATACGACGGATGAAAATAATTACTACGCCCGCGGCATCTCTCCCTATCTCAAGAACATCTTTGACAGAAGCGAGATCAACGGGGAAAGCTGGAGCAAGTACGCGGCCGGCTATATGTGGGGCGTCACGGGTATCGTTTACAATCCGGAATTTGTGACGGAGGAGGAAGCGTCGACCTGGAGGATCCTCGGCGATCCGAAATATAAGAGAAGGATCACGATCAAGGACAACGTCCGCGATTCCTATTTTGCGGCAGTCGGCGCACTGAAGCATGACCTGCTGACGGATCCGGCTTTTATATCAGATCCCGATTATCTGAAAAAGCTGGAAAATGAAATGAACGATGTCTCTCCGGATACGATCGAGGCAGTCCAGAACTATCTGCAGGATGTAAAGAACAACGCTTACTCGTTCGAAACCGAATCCGGAAAGGCCGATATGGTTACCGGGAAAGTAGTTGCCAATCTGCAGTGGTCCGGGGACGGCGTCTATACGCTCGACCAGGCGGACGACGTCGACTTCCTTCTGAATTATACGGTTCCCGTTGAAGCGACCAATGTCTATTTTGACGGCTGGGTCATGCTGGAGTGCGGGATCAGGGGCGATCAGGAGAAGCAGCACGCGGCGGAAGCCTTTATCAACTTTATATCGAGACCGGACAATGTCATCCGCAACATGTACTATGTCGGCTACACATCCGTGATCGCGGGTGGCGACGATCCGCTCATCTACGAATATGCGGACTGGAACTTCAGCGCGGAGGAGGACGAGGAGGATACGATCGAATACCCGCTCGGCTGGTTCTTCACCGGGAAGGAGGACGACGAGGACTATATCCTGACCGCACCGTCAGACTGCATGAACCGGCAGCTGCGTGCACAGTATCCGACGAAGGAGGATATGGCGAGATCCTCGATCATGGTCTGCTTCGACAACGAGACCAACGAGAAGATCAACCAGATGTGGATCAACGTCCGCTGCTTCAACCTGATGGACGTTCCTGTCTGGGTGTGGATCCTGATCGTGCTCGCGATAATTGCGGGAATTGTTCTGTATTTCAGAGCAAAAAAGAAAAAAGTTTATTAAAGGTGTTGACACCGGTGGGCGAATCGTGTATTATATCACTTGTCGCGAAGAGCGGCAGACAATGCGCGAGTGGCTCAGCGGTGGAGCACCACCTTGCCAAGGTGGGGGTCGCGGGTTCGATCCCCGTCTCGCGCTCTAAGGAATCACCTGAGGGTGGTTCCTTTTTTTGTGTAATAGGAAACTTCGTTTCCTATTACACAAAAACGCTCCGCGAGGATGCGACTGGTGCGCATCTGAAAGTGCAAGCTGACGCTTGCGCGCACCAGCGCGCAAAGAGCCGCAATGCGGCTCTTTGTTCTCTCATAGGAAATTATTTGTCTCATAGGAAATTGCTGTTTCCTATGAGACAAAAACCTCCGGGAGGATGCACACTCGCGCGTATGGAAACATGTCGTTAACGCGGCCGCCCTTTTTGCGGGGCTTTTTTATTTCCGAGCTCTCTCGTGTTTTCCCTGCGCTTCTGAGGGGCATTTTTCTTCCCGGTCTCCCTCGTGTTCTCGTTTCGTTTTTGCGGTGCTTTCTTCTGCCCGATCTTTCTGGGCTTTATGAGGCACTTCTTATCGAATCCGATCAGATCTTCGCGGTGAGCCTTTATGAGGGCTTCCTTCACAAGGTCGTAGTTTTCCGGCATCCAGTACTGGGTCAGCGCTCTCTGAAGCGCCTTTTCGTGGGGGTTCTTCGTGACAAAGACCTTCTCCATCGTCAGCGGATTCAGTCCCGTGTAGTACATGCAGGTCGAGACAGTCCCCGGCGTCGGATAAAAATCCTGCACCTGGTCCGGACGGATCTGCTTTTCGTGCAGATATTCCGCAAGCCGGATCGCGTCGTCAAGGGTGCTTCCCGGGTGGGAGGACATGAGATACGGGACCAGATACTGTTCCCTCCCGGTCCTCTTATTGATCTTCTCAAATTCCCGTACAAACGATTCGTATACATTGTTCTCGGGCTTGCCCATCATGGCAAGGACTCTGTCCGAGACATGCTCCGGAGCGACCCGGAGCTGGCCGCTTATGTGATGCTCGCAGAGCTCTCTTAAGAAGGTCCGGTCGGGATCCTCCAGAATGTAGTCGAAGCGGATGCCTGACCGGATGAATACCTTCTTCACTTTGGGAAGGCTTCTCACGGTGCGCAGGATATCAAGGTACTCCCTGTGATCCGCAATCAGATTTTTGCAGGGCTTCGGGGTGAGGCACTGGCGGTTCCTGCAGGCTCCGGATTTTAACTGCTTTCTGCAGGCCGGGTTCCTGAAATTCGCGGTCGGACCTCCGATATCGTGAATATACCCTTTGAAGTCGGGATCCTCCGTCATGGACCGCGCCTCCTCCACGATGGAGGCCTTGCTCCGGGCCTGCATGATCCGTCCCTGATGGAAGGTCAGAGCGCAGAAATTACATCCTCCGAAGCATCCCCGGTTCGCGGTGATGCTGAATTTTATTTCGCTGATGGCCGGAATTCCGCCCTTTCCGTTATACATGGGGTGCCAGGTCCTTGCGTAGGGGAGGGCGTAGACGTCGTCCAGCTCTGTCTGAGTGAGGGGCAGCGCCGGCGGATTCTGCACGACGCAGAGCTTTCCGGCGCAGGGCTCGATCAGGGTCTTCGCCTGAAAGGGATCCGTGTTCTCGTACTGGATCCGGAAACTCTCCGCATAAGCACGCCTGTCGGTGCTCACTTCGTCGAGAGAGGGGAGCGTGACCGCATCATAGACATTTTCCGGATTCCGTGTCTTGTAGACAGTCCCCCGGATAAAAGTGATATCCGAGACGGGGATGCCTGACGAAAGCGCGTCAGCGATCTCGATCAGCGTGTGTTCCCCCATCCCGTAGCCGATCAGGTCCGCCCCGGAATCCAGAAGGATCGAGCGGTGGACCTTGTCCGACCAGTAGTCGTAGTGGGCGAACCTCCGGAGGGAGGCTTCGAGACCTCCGAGAATGACGGGCGTCTTCTTGTACGTGCGCCGGATCAGATTGCCGTAGACGATGACTGCCCGGTCGGGCCGCTTTCCCATCTCGCCCCCCGGCGAGAAGGCGTCCGTGTGACGCTTTTTCTTCGCGACCGTATAATGGTTCACCATGGAATCCATGTTGCCCGAGGAGACCAGGAAAGCGAGCCGGGGCTCTCCGAAGACGCAGATGCTCCCGGGATCCCTGAAGTCCGGCTGTGCGATGATGCCGACGCTGTAGCCGTGCGCTTCGAGCAGACGGCCGAGGATGGCAGGGCCGAAGGAGGGGTGATCGACGTAGGCGTCCCCAGAGATAAAGACGAAATCAAGCCGTGACAGGCCGCGTTCTTCCATGTCTCTGCGGCTGACGGGTAAAAATGTATTCTCCAAAAAAGGCCTCCTTGAAAAGAGCGGAAACACTCTGTTAGCAATGTGAGAATCAGTTCTGATCAAAATTATTATGAGAACCGCTTCGCGAACCTCATAATCATAATTCGGCCGATAAATCGGCCTTTTATCGGCAGTTCCTTGCGGAACTTCCGATAAGATATATTATACCACGGACTGTCATGTCATGTGCCTGTACATATTATTCACAGAAAATATTGAGATTTCTGCTCAGTTTGCTGTATAATTGCATAAAGATGAGATATTTCCAAAAAAGGAGCACGCATCATGAGGAAGGGAATCGCTAAGACGCTTTTTGCGGCTGCCGGAATTCTGACGGCACTGACCGGAGTCTCCGGCTTCGGCTTTGCGGATTTCGTGATGTCAGGCGGTAAGAGGCAGAAGCTTGACGAAGCGCGCAGGTGGCAGGAAGACCATTATGACATCAGCTGGTATGACGGCCTTCAGAAAGAAGAATATATCGCGGAAGGCTATGAGGGGTACGGTCTGCACACGGTTTTATGCAAGAACCCCGTGGAGAGCGGAAAGTATGTTATTCTGACGCATGGGTATACTGACAACCGCTTTGGAAGTCTCAAGTACATGAAGATCTATCTGGACCGGGGCTACAACTGTATCGTGTATGATCTGCGCGGTCACGGGGAAAATGAAAAGACCTGGACGAGCTACGGTGTTTACGAAGGACGGGATCTCGTAAGGCTTATAGAGGATACGAGGAAGCGGTATGACAATATCGAAGTTCTGGGCCTGCACGGAGAATCTCTCGGGAGCGCTGCGACGATCTCGGCGCTCGGCCTGACACAGGACGTCGATTTCGCGGTCTGTGACTGCGGTTTTTCGGATATTTGGAACGTTCTCATGGGCGCGTTCCCCAACGAAGCGATCGGTTCAGCGGCCCTCCGCGTTTCCTCCCTGTGCGCAAAGCAGCGCTACGGGATCGGGTTCTCGGAGATGACTCCGATCGACGGCCTGCAGGAGAACAAAGTACCGCTTCTTCTGCTTCACGGGGAGAAAGACACATTCATCCTGCCGGACAACAGCTTCCGGATGTATGAAATGACGGAAGGATACCGCGAGATCCATCTGATCCCCGGTGCGTCTCACGCCAACTCCGTTCTGACGGAGCCGGCGCTCTATGCAAAGTATGTGAACAGTTTTCTGGAGGAAATCGGAAAATGATCGCCAATGTCAATGGACTGAGACTATATTATGAAAAGTACGGGTCGGGGAGCCCCCTGGTCCTCGTTCACGGGAACGGGGAGGATCATACGATCTTCGACGAGGCAGTGGAAATGCTGAGCTGCCGCTTTACCTGCTATGCGGTGGACAGCCGCGGACATGGGAGGAGCGCCTACAGAGGAGCTTTCCATTATCGGGATATGGCAGCGGACATTCTCGCATTCATGGAAGAACTCGACCTTACGGACGTCACATTCGTGGGATTCAGCGACGGCGGGATCATCGGTCTTCTCGCCGCTTCGCAGACAGACCGCATTACGAACCTGATCACATGCGGGGCCAATGTTTCCCCTAAGGGCGTGAAGAACAGCTTCCGGTTTACGATCTCTCTTGTCAATAAGATAAAGAAGGATCCTCTTTATGATCTCATGCTGGCAGAGCCGGACATCTCGGCGGAGGAGCTCGGCAGGATCGAGGCCCGGACGCTGGTCCTTGCGGGGAGCCGGGATCTCGTGAAAGAGTCGGAGACAAAATATATCGCGACGAGGATCCCCGGCGCGAAGCTTCGGATCCTCGGAGGCGAAGGGCATGGAAGCTATGTTATCCACAGTGAGAAGATCGCAAGGCTCGTGATGGATTTTGTCGGCGAAAAAAAGTGAGAAGAGGCTGGCTGCACCGGTGAAAAGAAGGACCGGTGCGAGGAAGGGAGAATTTTTTGGATACGACGATCATCGGAGTTGCCGGGGGGACCGGCTCGGGAAAATCCACATTTACTAATCGCTTGAAGGAGGCGTTCGGAGACAGGATCTCCGTCGTCTATCATGATAACTACTACAAACGGCAGGATTCGATCCCCTTCGAGGAGAGAAAAAAGACGAATTACGATCATCCGCAGGCGCTGGAGACCGACCTCATGGTCGAGCACCTGAAGGCGCTCAAGCGAGGAGAGTCTGTCCGTTGTCCGGTCTACGACTATACTGTCCACAACCGGTCGGATGAGACGGTGCTCGTAAGGCCGAGCCGTGTCATCATTGTGGAGGGGATCCTTGTACTGCAGGACCCGAGAGTCAGAAAGCTTCTTGACATCAAGGTCTATGTCGAGGCGGATGCGGACGAGCGCATCCTGCGCCGCGTACTCCGGGACGTCGAGGAGAGGGGCCGCGACCTGCGCGGCATCATAGATCAGTATCTTACGACTGTCAAGCCGATGCATTACCTCTATGTCGAACCTACGCGGGCAATGGCTGATATTGTCATAAACAGCGGCAAAAATGATATTGCTTACGATCTTTTCAGCAGCAAGATTTCCGCGATGCTGGACGCGGATTGATAGATGCATGTTGTTTACGGAATCTTACCGGATTCTTTTTGTGAGCAGGAGGTATCGTCATGATTCAGGTTGCAAAGAAGGTATATTCATCAGGTGTTTCGGATAGTGAGGAGCGGGACGTGGTCACAGGCCTGCTTTCCAGGCAGGCCGGGATAAAGCAGATGAACGCGTACATGGAGTCCTATAAGACGACGACCTGTGCGCTGATCATTTTTGAGGGCGATAATTTCAGACGGATCTCCGACAGCTGGGGAAGGGAGCAGAGAGAAAGAGTTCTTGCGATCTGCGCGGCCGAGATAGAGCGGAGGTTCGGCGGGAAAGGAATCATTTTCCGCCTGGACGGGGACGAATTTGCGGTCTTCTACCGGGATACGGATGAGACGCAGGTGAGGATCCTTCTGGATGTTTTCATTTCCTCTGTCAGGAGAGCAAATTCGATCAGCGGGTTCAACTTCCCGATCACATTCTCGATCGGCATCGCGATGTATCCGGAGATGGGAACGACGCCGAGAGAGCTCTGCATACAGGCGGACAGGGCGCTGATCCAGGCGAAGTCCCAGGGCAAGGCACGGTATCGCTTTGCGGACAAGAATATGAAGCCGGCGAACACCGACCAGTTCATGTTCACGGTCGACGAGTTCTCGAGAGGAATGCCCGGAGGATTCTTTGTCTACGAGGCTTACGGGGACGAGAAGCTGCTGTATGTCAGCGAGTCCGTCGCGAAAATGTTCAATTGTTCGAGCGTCGAGGATCTGCGCAAGTACACCGGGAACAGCTTCCGGGGAATCGTCCATCCGGATGATCTGATGGCCACGGAAAATGAGATCATGGTGCAGCAGTATCAGATGCCCGACAATAAGGAATCTTATCACTATGTGCGTTATCGGATCCTCTGCAGGGACGGGGTCGTAAAGACGATGGATAACTTCGGCCATCTGGTCGAGGATCCGCACTTCGGAGCGATCTACTATGTGTGCCTTCTGGATCTTGACAACAACATTTTCAAGGCGAGCCTCCGCCCCGAGAAGATCAATTTCCTGCAGCCGTCCGGAAACCTGCTGCAGTGACCGGAGCCGCGGGCGGGAGAAGAATAGAATTATGTGATGGCTCAGGCCGGTTGATTTTTTCGGATCAGCCGGCCTGAATGATTTTTCCGTGTCAAAACCTTGACATATGTCTGCTCTGTGCTAAAATAAGATAAGTTGTTAGCACTCGATGTAGTGGGATGCTAACAGAGAAGGCCGCTCTTACCGCGCAAAGAAGCCGGGAAAGCGGCCCTGATAGTATTTGGAGGGATATATGGAACACACTGCTGTGTTGATACTTACAGTTTATGATACAGTTATCCTGCCGGATGTCGATTACCGGCTGAATATCGGCACGTTCGGAGAGGAGGAGCGGGAGCGTGTCAAGGCTTCCGAGGGCCGCTGCATCCTGCTGCCGATCCGGACCCTGAAGGGGAAAATGGATGTGACCCAGACGGACTGCTATGAGTTCGGCGTTCTCGCGGATGTGCTGGAGATCGACGACGAGAGGCAGGGGACATTTCTGCATATCCAGAGCCGGGGCAAAGTCCGGGTGCTGGATGTCATGAATGCCGGAGGGATCCTCAGCGGGACGTACGAGCCGGTCAATGAGGTCATGGATGTCACCGCCCGCGGCGAAAAAGAATTCCTCGAGATGCTGAAGAAGACGACGACGGAGATCGCAGGGAATTTCCGGGGCGCGGATTACGCGATCGAATACATTAAGACGATCGAGTCCGTCAACGAGTATGCCGCCGCCTTCTGCCAGTTCTACGATATGACTCCCGAGCAGAAGTACGAGCTTCTCGCGACGGATTCCTTCCGCGAGAGGATGTCGCTCGTCCACGACGCGATGATGCGCTTCAAGAGTACGATCGAGCTTCAGGTGGAGCTCGCGAACCGGGATGATGCCGATGGAAATGCCTATAAGAAGGCCGCCATCAACAAGCAGATCGGTCTTCTTCAGAAGGAGCTCGAGGAGATGGATCCGAATGCCGAAGAAGATACGGAGGGCTTTGCCTATAAGATCGAACACTGCGGCATGCCGGACGAGGTGAAGAAGGAAGCGAAGAGGACCCTCAGAAGGTTCGAGCAGGAGCCGGCGAACGGAGCGGAGTATAACTCGCTCTATGACTATCTGGACTTTATCACGAGCCTTGCCTGGAAGCCGGGCGAGCCGAAGAAGATCGACCTGAAGCGGGCGAGGAAGATCCTGGATCAGGATCATTACGGCCTCGAGAAGGTGAAGGAGAGGATCCTGCAGCATCTCGCTGTCATGGCGCTGAACGGAAAGCAGAACGGTTCGATCCTGCTGCTCGTCGGTGCGCCCGGGACCGGAAAGACCTCGATGGGAAAGAGCGTGGCGAAGGCTCTGGGCAGAGAGTATGTGCGCATTTCCCTCGGCGGGATCCGGGACGAGGCGGAGATCCGCGGCCACAGAAGGACCTATATCGGCTCGATGCCGGGACGCATCATGTCCGGGATCAAACGGAGCGGCGTGATGGATCCGGTCATCGTGCTGGACGAGGTGGACAAGATCAAGTCGAGCTTCGACGGGGACCCCTCGGCAGCCCTCCTGGAGGTGCTGGATCCGGAGCAGAATTCCACCTTCACGGACCACTATGTGGATCTGCCATATGATCTGAGCCATGTGTTCTTTATCTGCACGGCCAACAGCTGGGATATGATCCCGCGGCCGCTGCTGGACCGCATGGAGATGATTGAGCTGCCGGGATATACTCCGGCAGAGCATTTTCAGATCGCGAGAAGGCACCTTGTGCCGCAGGCGATCGCGGAGACGGGACTTACGAAGGACAATATCCGCTTCACCAACGGGGCCCTGAAGAAGGTCATCGCGGAGTATACCATGGAAGCCGGCGTACGCGGGCTGAAGAAGCAGCTCCTTGCGATCTGCCGGAAGGCAGCGGTCCAGATCGTTGAGAATGACACGGAGAAGATCGTTGTCAAGGATAAGGATGTGGAGCACTTTTTGGGAAATAAGAAGATCCTCCACGACAAGATCCTGAGAGAGAATCCGGCGGGCGTCGTGACCGGCCTCGCATGGACGCAGGCGGGCGGGGAGATCCTGTTCGTTGAGAGCGCGGCCATGAAGGGGACCGGGCAGATCATGCTGACCGGTCAGATCGGCGATGTGATGAAGGAGTCCGCAGAGACGGCGGTGAGCCTTGTGAAGTCGCTCTTTATCAATGAGGGACTCGATTTCAGGAACAACGATATTCATATCCATATTCCGGAGGGGGCGACGCCGAAGGACGGACCCTCCGCAGGAATTACGATGTTCACGGCGGTGACTTCTCTGGCGCTCGGGATCCCGGTGAGCCGGTATCTCGCGATGACGGGAGAGATCTCGCTCCGCGGGCAGGTGCTTCCGATCGGCGGGCTGCCCGAAAAGCTCATGGCTGCCGAGCGGGCGGGGGTCCGGAAGGTCCTCATTCCGAAGGACAATGTGCGGGATCTTCCCGACGTGCCGGAGGAGACCAGACAGCGGCTGGAGATCGTTCCGGTGCAGACTGTGGAGGACGTGCTCAGGGAGGCGCTTGCCATCTCCATGCCGGAAAAACGGGGAAATCCCTTCAGGGAAGAGTGAGAGGCTCTGCGGGCCTGCCGGCGAAGCTCTCGGATGAGCCTTTACGGAGCCGGTATCTTTCCCGCAATATTCTGTCAATGAATAAAAAGTTTTTTCTTGACGGATGAATGGAAACGTAGTATTATACATTTTGTTGACGCGCGGATGTGCGTCCAACATGCAGGAGTGGCGGAATCGGCAGACGCGCAGGCTTCAGGTGCCTGTTCTATTCAGTTAGAGTGTGGGTTCAAGTCCCATCTCCTGCATCGAAAGAGAGCGACGGTCTACATGGCCGTCGCTTTTTTGTGTAATAGGAAACTTCGTTTCCTATTACACAAAAACGCTCCGCGAGGATGCGACTGGTGCGCATCTGAAAGTGCAAGCTGACGCTTGCGCGCACCAGCGCGCAAAGAGCCGCAATGCGGCTCTCTGTTCCGCGATAAAGCCTGAGAATGCGCGGCGGGGAAGCCCCTGCAGGCAGGCTCTGTTCGCCCTTCACAAATTCTTGCGCCGAAATGACGCTTAGTGTATAGTTAAAATCAGCCTGAGACGATATCCGGCGAGGGCTGCCTGCAGGCGGAGAAAACGCGCTTCTTTCTCCCGGCCGCTTAAATCTATTAAGTAATTGCGAAACTATGCGGGAAACGGGATTGCGTGAGAAATTACACTATTTCCATGGAGCACCGCGTTTTGCGAACGCCTGTAAAATCTTTGATGAAAAGGAAACAGCGCTATGCTCGAAATTATTAAAGTAATTATACTCGGCATCATTGAAGGAATCACCGAGTGGCTTCCGATCAGCTCGACCGGCCACATGATCCTGGTGGAGCAGTTCCTGAAGCTCAATGTCTCGGAGGACTACTGGAACATGTTCCTCGTAGTCATCCAGCTCGGCGCGATCCTCGCCGTCGTCTTTCTGTATTTCGGAAAGCTCTGGCCTTTTCAGCGGGCGGACCGGAAGGAGCAGGGCATTTTCCGGGTCCTGAACAGGGGAAAATTCAACATGTGGCTCAAGATCCTGGTGTCCTGCATTCCTGCGATCATCATCGGACTTCCCTTCGACGACTGGCTGGATGAGCATTTTTACAATTACCCGACGGTAGCGGTGATGCTGATCCTGTACGGTGTGCTCTTTATCGTTGTGGAGGACAGGAACCGGAAGAGAAAGCCGCTGATCACCGGGATCGAACAGATCGACTGGAAAACTGCCTTCATCATCGGCCTGTATCAGGTCCTCGCGCTGATCCCGGGGACATCCCGTTCCGGCGCGACGATCCTGGGCGGAATTATTCTCGGGATGGATCGGAAGACAGCCTCCGAGTATACATTTTTCCTTGCGATCCCAGTGATGCTCGGCGCAAGTCTCCTGAAACTCGTGAAGTTCGGATTTGCCTTCAGCGGGTTCGAGCTGCTGCTCCTTGCGATCGGTATGGTCACTGCGTTCGCCGTATCGCTCTTCGCGATCCGGTTCCTTCTTAAATATATCAAGGATCATGATTTCAAAGTCTTCGGATGGTACCGCATCGTTCTGGGCGTCATCGTTCTGATCTATTTCATGGTAAATCTTATCCTTGCGACGTGACGCACAGCGTATATCTCCGGTACTGTGTACGAAATGAATTTCGTGATGTGTACGAATTCAAGTCTCGCTCGCGAGACCTGGCGCGGGATTCGAATCAGCGTCAGCTGATATCTTCCAAACCGAATCCCTGCGCATCCCAGCGAAGTACGGAATACTGCTGAAAGCACGAAAGTACGTGGAATCTGCGTGTCTCAGGCTTATCGGAGCCGGACAGGAACTTAGAGGTGGCATATGGAAAAGAAAAAGACAGTGGTCGTCGCCCTCGGTCACAGGGCGCTGGGATCAACGCTTCCGGAACAGAAGACAGCCACGAGGGGCGCGGCGAAAGCGATTGCTGACCTTGTGGAAATGAACTGCAACGTCGTGGTCACGCACGGCAACACGCCGCAGATCGAAATGATCCATATGGCGATGAGCGAGTTCGCGAAAAATCATCCGGAGTACACCAACTGCCCGATGTCGGTCTGCTCGGCCATGAGCCAGGGCTATATCGGCTATGATCTGCAGAATTCGATCCGGGCGGAGCTCCTGACCCGCGGAATCGACAAGCCGGTCGCGACAGTGCTCACGCAGGTGCTCGTCGATGCCTACGACAAGGCTTTCTATCATCCGACCAAGGTGATCGGCAGGGTCATGACCCGCGAGGAAGCGAATGAGGAGGAGAAGAAGGGGAATTTTGTCACCCCGTCCGAGAACGGCTACAGAAGGATCGTCGCCTCCCCGCAGCCGAGAGACGTGATCGAGACGAAGACGATCAGGACGCTGCTCCGTGATGAGCAGGTCGTGATCTGCTGCGGCGGGGGAGGGATCCCCGTCATGGAGCAGGGGATCGATCTTCGCGGGGCACCGGCGATCATAGAGAAAGATTACGCCAGCGGCCTGCTCGCGATGGAGCTCGACGCAGATGTGTTCATGATCCTCACGTCCGTCGATGCGGTCGCGCTCAATTTCCGGAAGGACAATGAGAAGATCCTTACCCGGATCAGCGTTCGCCAGGCGCGGAGCTACTGTGAGGAGAATCATTTTGAGGCGGGATCGATGCTGCCGAAGTTCGAGTCGGCCATCAATTTCGTGGACATGGGATACAATAAGAAAGCGATCATCACCTCGATCCCCCGCGTGAGAGCTGCATTTATGGGGAAAGCGGGGACGACGATCGTCAATTCGCTCTGAAGAGGGAGTATCTGACAGGCCTGCAATTCGCTCTGAAGAGGGAGTATCTGACAGGCCTGCAATTCGCTCTGAAGAGGGAATATTTGACAATCCTGCAGTCCGATCTGAAGAGGAATGGTTCAGCAGGTACAACATGAGGAAATTATGAAAAAGAAACGACAGACAGTATTCCGCCTCGGACTTCTTCGCGTCCGCGAGCTCTGCCGCCGTCTGGGCGATCCCCAGAAGTCGATGCAGTTCGTACATGTGGCAGGGACGAACGGGAAGGGTTCCGCCTCCGTCATGCTGTACGAGGTCCTTCTGCAGGCGGGATATACAGCCGGTCTCTACACGTCCCCCTTCCTGGTGCGGGAAAATGAAGAGATCCGCGCAGCCGGCCGGGAGATCACCGACGCGGAGCTTTCCGCCCTGCGGCAGACCGTGAAGAATGCGGCGCAGGGAATGGAGGATGCCCCGACGGATTTTGAGGAGACGACAGCGCTCGCATTTCTCTATTTCAGGGAGATGGGATGTGAGATCGCCGTCATCGAGGTCGGACTCGGAGGCAGCGGAGACGCGACCAACGTGATCCCGCCTCCTGCCGTCTGCATGATCATGAATATGGCGCTCGAGCACACGAATTATCTCGGAAGTACGCTTGAGGAGATCGCCAGGGTCAAGGCCGGCATAATTAAGGAAGGGTGTGACGTCGTCCTTTATCCGGGGAAGGAGGAGATCCTGCGGGTCTTCCTTGATACCTGTGAGAAAATGCATGCAGGGGCGCAGATCATGGATCCCGGGGAAGCCGTGATCCTCAGGGCGGATCTCACCGGATCCGATTTCCTTTTCCGCGGCAGGAAGATGCATATCAATCTCCCGGGCAGACATCAGGTCAGAAATGCCGTCATGGTCTGTCTTGCCGCAGAGTGCCTTGGGAAAAGAGGCTTCAGGATCGATGAGGAGGCTGTGCGGGAAGGCCTTGCGAGAGCGGTCTGGCCGGCGAGAATGGAGCTCCTTCGGGAAGACCCGGTCTTTCTGCTCGACGGCGCGCATAATCTGCAGTGCATGCAGGCACTCGAGGAAGGACTCACCGACTTCCTTCCCGGAAAAAAGATCGTCTTTCTGTTCGGCATACTTGCAGACAAGGCGGTCGACCCGATGATCGACCTGCTGATCCCGCATGCGTCGCAGTTCGTCTGCTTCACTCCCGACAACCTGAGGGCGCTGCCGGTGGATGCCCTTGCGGAGCGGATCCGCGGGAGAGGCGTGCCGGCATATATTGCTCGTGACCCGGAGGAGGCCGTCAGGCTGGCGCAGGAGCTTGCGGACGGAGGACCGGTCTGCGCATGCGGATCCCTTTACATGGCGGGACCGATCCGTGAGATCTTCCTGTCCTCCCTTGACGGAGAGTGAACTGCATAAAGAAAAAAAGCTGTTGCAGTGGATCGTGAGATCCAAAGCGACAGCTTTTTCTCTTCTTTAATGAGGGGGGAGATAGTGAGTGGTTAATTAACTATCTGATGTAATCATAAGGGGAAAATGTGTGCAGGATGTGTACATGTTCGAAAGAAAAAATAAAAATTATAAAGGAAAAATAAAGCGGCCCGGAAAGTGAGGCCGGGAACGGCAGTCCCCGGGGTGACGAAAGGTTTGACGGAACATAACGGATGGGTTAAAATTAGGTAATCATAATTACCCGCCCTGCGGCGGAACGGAGGAGAGACCTTTGATATTAAAAAAGCTTCTTTCTAGACTGGATCATAAAATTCTTCAGGGGACAGACGGGCAGGATATTTCGGAGGTCATCTATGATTCCCGGAAAGTATGCCAGGGCTGTTTATATATCTGCATTGTCGGTGCGCATTTTGACGCGCATGACAGGATCGGGGAGGCCGTGACAGCCGGTGCGCGTGCCGTCGTGATACAGGATGACCATGACGTGACGGTACCCGACGGGGATGTGACGGTCATTTCTGTGCCGAATACCAGAAGGGCGCTGTCCTTCATCTCCGCAGCCTGGTTCGATTATCCTGCGGAGAAGATCCCGGTCATCGGGATCACAGGTACGAAGGGAAAGACCACGACGACCTACATGGTGAAGTCGATCCTTGATAATGCAGGGCATAAGACCGGCCTGATCGGAACGATCGAGGTGATCGTCGGGGACACGCATATCCATGCGCTCAATACGACGCCCGAATCCTATATGGTGCAGAAGTATCTTCGCGATATGATCGAAGCGGGGATGGACTGCGCGGTCATGGAGGTCTCCTCCCAGGCACTCATGATGGACCGTACGGCCGGCCTTATATTTGAGATCGGCGTTTTCACGAATATCTCTCCGGATCATATCGGCCCGAACGAGCACACGGATTTTGATCAGTATCTCCACTGCAAGAGCCTGCTCTTTAAGCAGTGCAGGACCGGCATCTTCAATGCGGACGATCCGCATACGAAGGATGTCATGAGAGAGGCGGAGTGCAGCATCGAGACTTACGGAATAGAGAATCCGGAGGCGACGATTTGGGCGGAGAATATCAGTCATATCCATCGTCCCGGCTATCTCGGAGTCTCCTTCGACGTGTGCGGAGCAGAGAATTTCCCCGTAGAGCTCGACATTCCGGGCAGATTTTCCGTATATAATGCGCTGACGGCCGTCTCGATCTGCAGACATTTCAACATTTCGCAGGATGTGATCCGTAAGGCGCTCAAGGTCGCGAAGGTCAAGGGACGCATCGAGATGGTCCCGGTGTCGGACCAGTTCACGCTGATGATCGACTATGCCCACAACGCGATGGCGCTCGAGAGCCTTCTCTCCACCCTGCGCGACTATCATCCCGGCCGTCTCGTCTGCCTCTTCGGATGCGGCGGCGACCGGTCAAGAGACCGCAGATTCGAGATGGGAGAGACGTCCGGCCGGATGGCGGATCTCACGATCATCACGTCCGACAATCCGCGGACGGAGAAGCCGGAGGACATTATCGCGGACATCCGCACCGGTATCGAGCGGACGGACGGAAAGTTCATTGAGATCATTGACCGCCGGGAGGCGATCGCCTGGGCGATCCATCATGGACTCCCGGGAGATATCATCGTGCTGGCAGGCAAGGGGCATGAGGATTATCAGGAGATAAACGGCGTCCGGTATCCGATGGACGAGAGAGATATCATAAAGGATATATTAGAAGCAGATGCTTTACGCGGAAGTAATTGTTGACATAACGTCTGAGGCGCTCGACCGGCCCTTCAGCTACATCATCCCGGAGGAGATGGAGAGGGAGATCGCCGTCGGCGCATCCCTCATGGTCCCGTTCGGAGCCCGTGAGGTCCGCGGCTTCTGTATAGGGATCACTGACCGCTGTGAGGTGGATCCCGGGAAAATGAAGCCCGTATCCGCCGTCGTCACCGATGAGGAGACGGCGGAGGCAAAACTTGTCGCGCTTGCTGTCTGGATGAGCAGGACATACGGAGGAGTCCTCACAAAATCGCTCCGGGTCGTCCTCCCGACGAAGAAGAAAATGAACCCCCTTCTCATCAGGCGGGCATTTCTCGTCGATCGGGAAGCGGCGGCAGACTACAGGAAAAAGCTCACAAAGCGCCAGAAAAAGCGCGCGGATGTGATCGATTCGCTCCTTTTGGAGGACGGTCAGCTCATCTCGAAGCTGGCTGCGGAATACGGCGTGACACCTCCCATGATCCGGGGGCTTGAGAAGGACGGAGTGATCCGGATCCTCTCCTCGGAGAAGGTGAGGCGTCCCGGAACGTTCGACGGCGGAGCCGAAGCGCATGCGGCCCTTACGCAGGAGCAGTCGGAAGCGGTGGAGAGTATCCGAAGGGAATGGCAGGGAGAGAAGCGCCCTGTCCTTCTTACGGGCGTGACCGGAAGCGGCAAGACGCTCGTCTATATGGAGCTGATCGCGGACGTCCTGCGCGAAGGAAAGCAGGCGATCGTCCTTATCCCCGAGATCGCTCTGACGGCCCAGACGGTCCGAAGATTCGTGGAGCGGTTCGGCGGGAAGGTCTCATTTCTCCACTCGAGGCTCTCGGAGGGAGAAAAGTATGATCAGATGAAGGCTGCCCGGCGCGGTGACCTGTCCATCATGGTGGGCCCGCGGTCAGCACTTTTTACCCCGTTCAGGGATCTCGGACTCATAGTGATCGACGAGGAGCACGAGGAGACCTATCACTCGGAGCTCGTGCCCCGGTACCACGCAAGAGAGACGGCCATAGAGCGGGCCCGAATTGAAGGGGCTCATGTGGTCATGGGCTCTGCGACGCCTTCTCTGACGGCATCCTACAGGGTGCAGACCGGAGAATACGCGGGTGTGACCCTGGGACAGAGGTACGGGGAAGCGGTCCTCCCGGAGACCGTCATCGTCGATATGAGGAAGGAGACAATGGCCGGCCGCAGGTCTGTTTTTTCTGAGACACTCAGAGAAAAGATGCGGGAATGTCTGGACCGCGGGGAGCAGTGCATGCTCTTTCTCAACCGCCGCGGCTATGCCGGATTCGTGAACTGCAGATCATGCGGCCACGTGGTAAAGTGCCCGCACTGCGACGTCTCGCTCACAAGGCATAAGAACGGCCGGCTCATCTGTCACTACTGCGGCTATGAGATGCCGGACATGGACCGGTGTCCGGAGTGCGGGTCGGATCATTTCGGGGGAATGACTCTCGGGACAGAGCAGGTCGAGGAGATGGTGCACAGAGAATTTCCCGGCATCCGGACGCTGCGCATGGACTTTGATACGACCAGAGGGAAGGAAGGACATACGAAGATCCTTGCGGATTTCGGCGCGGGATGTGCGGATGTTCTCATCGGGACGCAGATGATCGTGAAGGGACATGACTTTGCGAATGTCACACTGGTCGGGGTCCTCATGGCGGACATGTCCCTCAATGCGGACGATTACAGATCGGCGGAGAGGACATATCAGCTGATCACGCAGGCTGTCGGGCGTGCCGGCCGCGGGAAGAAGCGCGGCTGTGCGGTGATCCAGACCTACAACCCGGATCATTACGCGGTGAAGAACGCCGCAAGGCAGTCCTATGCCCCCTTCTACAGGGAGGAGATCGCCTTCCGGAGGATCCTTCGCTATCCGCCGGCGGGGACGATGATGGCGGTGCTCGGGAGCAGTGAAAATGAAAAGCTGCTATCCACCGGCATGACCTACCTGAAAAAGTTCATAGGGCGGATCGATCCCGGGAATGTACTCCTGGCCGTCGGTCCGGCACCTCAGAGCGTGGGAAAGATAAAAGACCGGTACAGACAGGTGATCTATCTCCGCCATGAGAAGAGGGAGTATCTTATCCTCGCAAGGGACAGGATCCTTGAATATATAGAGATCAACCCGGGATTTGAGGACATACGGGTGGAGTTCGATCTGAATGTCTGAGACATTTCCCATAGAGTAAAAGTGCTTGACAGTTGACTGCAATGATTGAACAGAAAGTTGCGAAACTATGTGCACAATTCATATGAAGCACAGCGTTTCGCAATCGACTAAAAAAATTAGAAAGAGGAAAGGAATCTGAGATGGCAATTCGTACCGTTCGCACCGTAGGA
>CAMOXU010000047.1 GCA_946629525.1 uncultured Clostridia bacterium | reverse complement strand
ACCGGCAAGAAGATCAAGAAAGACGGCTATGTATGGTATGAGATCACTCTCGAGAACGGCTCTGACAATGCATGGATCGCCGGCAGCCTGATTGGTTACTAATTACACGATTTATAACAGCAGATGAAGTTAAGATTTCTTTCTAAGGAGGATCCGTCAACCGAATCAGGTGATGGATCTTTTTTATTCAGCATTCATCTATACTTCTAACAGAATGTTTCACGTGAAACATTGTCAGTCTTTTTCATATTTCAATGTATTTTCAGATCATTCCTGACGCCCAGCGGAATACAGAAACAAGACAAAAAACATGCTTCGCGAACTGTACAATACCGCAGAAACGCCGTAGTTTTTTAATCCGAAATTTACAGAAGTCCGGAAACCTCATCAACCTTTCTCTATGAAACAACCGTTGCCTTGTATGAATCCGATTAATGATGTATAATGTTCGCAACATATTGATTATAATCCTTATAACAGATCTTATCGGAAGTTGCGAAGCGGTTCTCGTACTATTGATTCATTATTAAAACTTCCTGAACGGAGGATTCCATGCAAAAAAATCCTTATAAAATGATTGCCTTTACAGCTGCAGCTGCAGTCGGCGCACATTTACTGAACAGACATATCGATCAGTACTCAGTTTCTCAGAATAAGCTCAAAGTGGAGCCCGAAAACTTTTTCAAGTGGAAAAATTTAAATATTTACTATACAAAGCACGGTTCTCTCGGGTCACCCGTGATTCTTCTTCATGATATCAACCCTGCTGCATCATCTGCAGAGTGGGATAACCTTGTGGATGCAATTGCGAAGGATCATCGCGTCTATGTCCTGGATCTCCTCGGCTGCGGACGTTCAGACAAACCTGAACTCACCTACACGAATTTTTATTTTGTTGAGCTCCTGATTGACTTTATCAAGTCCCGTGTCTGCGAGAAGTCCTTTATTGTTGCGTCCGGTCTCACATGCTCCATCGCACTCATGGCCGGCGTATATGACTCTACAAAATTCTCGGGAATGGTCTTCATCAACCCGCCGTCAACAGGACTGCTCTCATTAATTCCTGACAACAGAACAAAGATCGCCAAAAAAATTCTCGAGGCACCTATTGTCGGAAAGCTCGTTTATAACAAGCTTTATTCAAGACAGCGAATCGATAATCTCTTCACGGAGAAGTACCTCTACAATCCTTTTAAGGTAACGACATCTCTGATCGATACCTATTATGAGAGTGCCCACTTAAGCAACGGAAGCGGGCGATTTCTTCAGGGATCTCTCAGCGGGCGTTACATCAACATGAACGTCAACCACGCACTCAAGAATCTGAAAATTCACGCCGATATTATCGTCGGCGGATCTCTGAGAGACGAAGATTTTATCTCCAGGACCTGGAGAAAGATCAATCCCAAGATCAAGATTTATTCTGTAGCGAAATCAAAAATACTTCCGCATTTTGAGCAGCCGGAAGAGACGCTTGCATTCATTCTGAAGAGTATGGAAGAATCCAGAGCTATGAATGCAAAAGAATAAATCATATCTTATCCAAAGTTGCGAGATGAAAAATAAAAATCCACTGTACGCGCATTATCTTTAAGATTCTGCTTTGTACAGTGGATTTTTTACTGTGAAAGTCCAGAAAACGCCGACTGAAAGGAGGCGGAGGCTGGTACCTTTCACGTATACGCAGTGCACTAAGCGTTTGCAAGCCGCAGGCGCAGCATGAGGTTAGTGCACCACCGTTTAATTCTCAGATCCTATTGGATTCTTCGACGGAAGTCCCGCCTTTCTCGGATATTTCGCCGGTGTATTCTTTATCTTCTTTACCAGAACGATGCTTCTCTTCATATCATAAAAATCAAAAACATCCGCACTTTCGATCTTCCCACCGAGCACGGCAACCGCTTTTCCGGCGTTCCCGATTTCTTCTTCTATATTTCCGGATTTGTAAGCTGCAAAATATCCTCCTGCCTTCACATACGGCAGGCAGTATTCCGAGAGAACATTCATCGCAGCGACAGCCCTGGCGGTGCATAAATCAAATTTTTCCCGGTATTTCTTATTGCGGGCCAGATCTTCCGATCTGGAATGCACAGCGACTGTATCTGTAAGCTTCAGTCTGTCCATTACATCCTGCAGAAAACGTACCCTTTTTCCAAGAGAATCAACAAGTGTGAGCGAAATATGTGGATAAACTATTTTGAGCGGAATCCCCGGAAACCCGGCTCCGGTACCAATGTCCACAACACTCCTGATTTTTTCCACACTGAATTTCCCTTTTATCATTACGCTGTCGATAAAATGTTTGCGGACAACATCCTCAAATTCAGTGACTGCAGTCAGATTCATCACCTTATTGGTCTCGATCAGCATCTCATAATACTCCTTGAACTGGGACGCCTGTTCATCTGTCAACAAAATATCGTTGGCAAGAAATTCATTTTTTATAAAAGCAGTGGAAGGATCCAATCTATTTCCTCCATATTCGTATATGCATTATATAGTACGTTTATACGTTTATATATTCCGTCGCTCCTGCTGTACAATACAGTATCTGAAGCACCTTGCTATCTGCACGATCTGTCACTTCACGTGTGAATTATCAGATTTGCGTCTTACGCATTGCTCAATAAAGTCTGTGTTCTTTGCGTGCGTATCTTCAAACTTAAGCATTGCGCGATGAAGGATAAAAATCAGCACTGTCCGTCATTCGGAAACGGCTTCTCACAGATGATTCTGCTTCAGATAGACCAGCAGTACATTTACATCCGCCGGAGACACGCCTCCGATCCTCGATGCCTGCCCGATACTTTCCGGCCGGAACTCCTTGAGCTTCTGGCGGGCTTCGATCCGAAGACTTTTCACATCGTCGTAGTCGATCGACTCCGGTATTTTCTTTGATTCCCTCTTTGCAAATTGCGCTACCTGACGTTTCTGGCGCTCAATATACCCTTCATACTTTATCTCGATATTGACCTGTTCCCGAACATCCTCCGGGAAATCCGGCCGCTCCGGATCAGCGGCAGCGAGCGCATCATACGTAAGCTCCGGTCTTCTGATCAGCTCGATCAGTGTGATTCCTGTCGTGATCTCCGTACTCCCACAGGACAGAAGAAGGCGGTTGATTTCTTCCGATGGTCCTATGTTGACCTTCTTTACCCGCTCAATTTCCTGTGCGATATTTCTTTCCTTCTCCCGCAGCTTTTCCATCTGCTCTTCGGAAATAAGCCCGACATCATACCCGTATTTTCTTATTCTTCTGTCCGCATTGTCCTGGCGGAGCAGAAGACGGTACTCGGCACGGCTCGTCATCATGCGATACGGTTCAAAATTCTCTTTTGTGACCAGATCATCGATGAGAACTCCGATGTAGGCTTCCGACCGCATAAGGACAAGTCCTTCCTGTCCTTTCAGGTAATTTCCGGCATTGATTCCTGCCATAATTCCCTGTGCCGCAGCCTCCTCATACCCTGAACTTCCGTTGAACTGCCCCCCGGAGAAAAGTCCGGAAATCTTTTTAAATTCAAGAGTACTCTTAAGCTGCTTCGGTGCCAGACAGTCATATTCGATCGCATAGGCATTCCGCACGATGTTTGCATTTTCAAGACCCGGTACAGACCGATACATCGCAAACTGCACATCCTCCGGCATCGAGCTCGACATCCCGTCGATGTACATTTCACTCGTATACCGGCCTTCCGGCTCAATGAAGACCTGATGCCTGTTCTTATCCGGGAACTTCATGACCTTGTCCTCGATGGACGGACAGTAGCGCGGACCCTTGGATTTGATCACGCCTCCGTAGAGCGGAGAGCGGTCGATATTTTCCCGGATCACCCGGTGTGTCTCCTCATTGGTGTACGTGAGCCAGCAGGAGACCTGCTCGATCTGAACAGAGTCGGGATCCGTGGAAAATGAAAACGGAACGATCCGCTCATCTCCCTTCTGCTCCGTCATCTTCGAGAAATCGATGCTTCTCCTGTCAATTCTGGCAGGCGTTCCGGTCTTGAATCTGACCAGCTCGATGCCGTTCTTTCGAAGAGATTCAGAGAGATGATTTGCAGCCATCAGACCGTTCGGCCCGGTATACTGACTGGTATCCCCGTAAATGCACCTCGCCGCAAGATAAACACCAGTGCAGAGGACGACCGCGCCGGCATGATATACAGCACTGGAGACAGTTTTTACCCCGGTCACTTTTTTTCTTCCTTCTTCGGCATCTTCAGTGAGGATCTCAGATACTTCCTGCTGCCGGATCACCAGATTTTCCTGTTCCTCAAGCACACGCCGCATGCATCTTGAGTACTCGGATTTATCCGCCTGCGCTCTCAGGGAGTGAACAGCCGGTCCCTTCGAGCTGTTCAGCATTTTCGACTGAATGAAGGTCCGGTCAATGCACTTTCCCATCTCTCCGCCGAGCGCGTCCACCTCCCGCACAAGATGTCCTTTCGAACTTCCGCCGATATTCGGATTGCAGGGCATGAGGGCGATGCTGTCGACGCTCACCGTGAAAATGATCGTGGAAAAGCCTCTCCTCGCGCAGGCCAGCGCAGCTTCACAGCCCGCATGTCCCGCTCCGACGATGACAACATCATATTTTTCCTCTATCTGAATCATAGAAATCCTCACTTTCCCATGCAGAACTTCGAAAAAATGGCATCCACAAGATCATCCCCGATCTCCTCGCCGGTTATCTTTCCAAGCGAGGCGTAGGCATCCATGAGATCCACCGTAAAGAAATCCTCCGTCATCCCGTCTTCGATGCTCGAAAATACAAGGTCGATGCTCGAAAGCGCATCCTCGACCGCTTCTCTGTGACGGACATTCGTGATCATCGTCTGTTCATTGATCCGGAGATTTCCTCCGAAGAACATTTCCCTGATAATATCCGTAAGCTCCGTGATTCCTTCATTTTTCATAGCGGAAATGACAACACACGGCGCATCGCATCTCTCCTGGACATTCCGTGCTGTAACGCAGGCAGGGAGATCCGACTTGTTGAGAAGAACGATCGACTTTCTGCCTCTGATAAAGGAGAATATCTCCTCATCATTTTCATCGAAGGGCAGGGAAGAGTCAAAGACTGCCAGAATAAGATCCGCTTTCTCCGCGAGATTTCTTGCCCGCTCCACACCGATTTTTTCGATCAGATCACCCGTCTGCCGAATCCCGGCAGTGTCCGCAAGACGGAGGGAGAGCCCTCCGAGACGGATGGTCTCCTCCAGAGAATCTCTCGTCGTACCTGCGATCTCAGTGACGATCGCGCGGTCTTCACCGGTGAGCGCATTCAGGAGCGAGGACTTTCCGGCATTCGGCTTCCCGAGAATGACCGTATAGATCCCTTCCCGGATCATTTTCCCCTCGTTGAAAGAATCTCTGAGTCTTGCAAGCCTGTTCTTCACTTCCGCGAGACGGCCAGCGAGCTGTTCCGGATAATCGGAGAGTTCCATATGCTCCGGATCATCCAGCGCTGCTTCGATATAGGCGACTTCAGAAATGATTTTTTCCCTCAGATCGGATATTTCACGCCGGACAGATCCTCCAAGCTGCATGAGCGAGCTCTTCAAAGCATCCTCCGAGCCTGCTCCGATCACGTCCATGACAGCCTCCGCCTCGGAGAGATCGATCCGGCCGTTCATGAACGCACGCCGTGTAAATTCGCCGGGCTCGGCGAGCCTTGCACCCGCTCTGAGCGCACAGGACAGTATTTTCTGCATGACGAAGGGACCGCCGTGACAGTCAATTTCAACGGTGTCCTCGGCGGTGTACGTATGGGGAGCTTTCATGATGAGGGCGAGCACCTCATCGATTTTTTCATTTTCATCGAACACGAACCCGTAATGGATGGTGTTCGCCCGGAATTCCGGGACCTTTTTGTCCGGATTTGCCGGTCGGAATATTTTTTCGAGGACACGAAAGGCTCCAGGCCCCGAAATCCTTACGATTCCGATGCCTGAAGCCGTAATTCCGCTTGCAATTGCCGCGATTGTATCTCTCACGATTTCCTGGGTGTCACAACAACGTGACGGTAGGGCTCTTCTCCCTCTGAATAAGTCTCAACATATCGATTATTCTGAAGAGAGGAGTGAATGATTCTTCTTTCATAGGGATTCATCGGCTCGAGAGCGATGGCCTTGTGCGTGCGCTTCACCTTGTAGGCGATATTGCGGGACAGATTCTCGAGTGTGTCCGCGCGGCGCTTGCGATAGTCCTCGGTATCGAGCTTGACGCGCGTGTAATCCGAATGATTCTTGTTGATGACGAGGCTTGTAAGATACTGAAGAGAATCCAGTGTCTGTCCGCGCTTTCCGATGAGGATTCCCATATCCTCACCGTCAAAGGTCACGTTCAGGCAGCCTTCTTTCTCATCATACTCCATGCCGATCTGTACTTCCGTCTCCATGCAGCGGAAGATATTCGTGAGGAATTCCATCGCCAGTTTCTTCATCTCGGCGATTTCCTCCTCGCTCTTCGGGACGACGACACGCTCAGGCTTCGGCTGGGACGGCTTGTGCGGCTTTTCCTCCACGACGGTCATCCGCTCGTCGCCGAAACGCTCACGGCGTCTTCCGTCACCGCGGTCATTTCTGCCTCTGCCGCGGCGGTTCCTGCCTCCGCGTCTTCTCTCTTTTCCGCTGTCCTCCGGAGAATCCTCCAGATTGATTCCGGCCTCTTTCGCACGGGCCGCAGCCTCGGCAGCTCTCTTTTCGATCTCATCAGCCGTCACGATCCCGCGGGCCTGCGGGCGCTCTGTTCTCTTTTCAACAGGCTTTTCAACAGCTTTTTCAGAGGCAGCCTTCTGCTTTTTCTCTTCCTTTTTGGCAACCGCTTTCTTTTCAGCCTGCTTTTCTTCTTTCTTTACAGACTCTTTCTTTTCAGCTGCCTTCTCCTCGGATCTTGCGGAAGCCTTCATTGCATTTCCGGCTTCATTCTTACCCGAGAGATCTTTTTTCTCCGTCTTCTTTTCCGCTTTCTTTTCGGATTTTCTGGCGGGCTTTGCCTCTCCCGGCATCTTGTTCAGAAGAGCGTCCTTCGCTTCCGCCTTCGCAATGGCCTTCGCTTCCTTCGCTCTTTCTTTCTCGGTCCTCACGCGTGCCCGGATGACAGCGTCTTTTCTTCCGAACCCGAATATGCCGGCTTTTCCTTCCGTGATGACATCATATTCCAGACGATCGGAGCTTACACCGTAACTGATACATGCACTTGTGATGGCATCGTCCACCGTTCTGGCTTTAAATTCTTTATATTCCACGATTCAAACCCCTTTCATCTTATTTTTTTAGATTTTTCTCATCAAATGCCTTCACCATATTGGCCTTCGATGCAAGGCTTCCCGGTTTTGCATTTGCATTATAATACGCGCTCGACTCTTTAGCCCTGGCCTTCGCCCTTTCACTGCGCGCCGCCTGTGCTTCCTCTTTCTTACGATTCTCAGCCTCGATCGTTCTTGTGGAAACATGAGCAGACTCTGTGATCTTCTGGGGCGGAAGTCCTTTCTTCGCACGCTTTTCATTCATTTTCTTCTGGTTTCTCGCAATGATCTCGTCGATGCTCTCGCGATCAAGTTTCTTGTTGATCACGAACTGCTGAATGCTTCGAACGACCGCACCGGCGATCCAGTAGATACCTACACCGACCGGAAGAGTAAGGCAGAAAAATGCAGACATGAGCGGCATGAACGTATTCATGGTATTCATGGTCTGGGACATCGTGTCCTTGCTGTCCTTATTGTTATTGGGCGTCGGCATGAGCTTCATGTTGAGGACCTGTGTTCCCCATGCGAGAAGCGGAATGAGCGCCGCGGCGATCACTACAATCCACTGCCCGGCCTTGAAGGATGTCGTGATCAGATTCATCGGAGTATCCGAAATGTTCATGACCGTAAAACTCGTAGCCTTCTCGATATACTGATGAAGGCTCGTAAGGCTCCCGGCATAATCCTTGTCCGCCGTCTTCTCAAGGAGCTCGCTCCACTGGCTGGGATTCAGCTTGTAGATCGTATCCATGACAGTCTCGGTCGTCATCTTCTCGCCGGTCCCGATCGTGGCTGCAAGCTGTGCATTGTTGGGAAGCTCTTCGACAAATTTCGTGAAATACGATACGAAGGAGCTGTTCTCCGCCACAACGCGAAGCTTGTCTCCGATCAGTCCGATGTATCCCGGAATGTGATAGATGACCTGATACAGCGCGAAGAGAACCGGCATCTGGATCAGGAGCTGGATACAGGAGCCTGCCTGGTTCACGCCGTACTTTGCGTAAATGGCGTTGGTCTCGTCCAGCATTTTCTGCTGTGATACCTGGTCATTTTTTCCCTTGTACTTTGCCTGTACTTTCTGGATCTCAGGGGACATGACCGCATTCAGCTTGGAGAATCTCTGCTGAGAGATCTGGAGCGGTGTCATGAGCAGATACATGACGATCGTGAAAAGAATGATTGCCAGAGCGACGTTCGGAAAGCCTGCCTTATCAAGAAGCAGATAGATTCCGTTCATCAGGTAACCAAGGATTTCCGCCACGTA
Organism: uncultured Clostridia bacterium; assembly: GCA_946629525.1. Classification (GTDB taxonomy): domain Bacteria; phylum Bacillota; class Clostridia; order Lachnospirales; family Lachnospiraceae; genus Chordicoccus. The sequence continues at coordinate 11,713 of CAMOXU010000047.1, read as the reverse complement.
CTTAACGATGAACATTCCGCTCTTTGTTAATACTGTTGCCACGTTTCATCCTCCTTAAAATGAAAAATATATTGCATGCCCGGTCGCCCGGAGCATGTTGGACAGGACTACCTGCCCGAACTACCCAAATTGATCGGCATACTGACGCACACCACCGCAGTTTCTGATTTTATAAGGAGCACCTCGGCGTTCTTACCGCGCTGCTCAGGGTGCGATGCACTTTCCCATTTGCGCGGCTGCGATCCGCCGGAGGCTTTCATCCGGTATTCTCTGCATCCTCTTCCCTGAAAAGAACAGGACGATCAGAAATTTCACGGTACGGGATCATATCCGCCGTTCGAAAAAGGATTGCAGCGCAGAATACGCCAGGCTGCCAGCAGGCCGCCCTTCAAAAATCCGTATTTTTCAATAGCCTGGATTGCATAATTTGAACAGGATGGGGTATAGGGACAGTTCGTCCCCTTGTACGGTGAAATATTTCTCTGATAAAAGCGGATCAGAGCAATTGCAAATTTATTCATGAATCTGCTTCTCCGAGGATCTTAATTTTCCCTGATACATGAAGAAGAGACTTCTCAATTTCTCTGTAAGATTTATCCTTTGAAGAAATGCGCGCGATATAGACGAGATCGTATCCCGCAAGGAACCGTTCTTCATTCAATCTGTAGGACTCCTTAATGAGACGCTTCACTTTATGGCGCACCACACTGTTGCCGACTTTTTTACTTACCGAAATTCCGAGTCTGTTCCGATCTGTTCCGTTATCCAGGATATACAGCACGAGCGTTCTGTTCGCTGCGGACTTTCCCTTTTTGTATACGCGGCCGAAATCCGCGTTCTTTTTGAGACCATCTGTAAAATTCATCTTCTATATCGTACAAAAATGTACAATCAGGAACGCCCCGGCGTCCTTTACTAATCTATCATATCAAAGAGGTAAAATAAAGAAGAAAAGACCACAGAATCTGTGGCCTTGAATTTCTTCTCTGATTTCAGATTTCAGATATAAACGCTATCAAGCTGAAAGAACTTTTCTGCCTTTTGCTCTTCTGGCAGCCAGAACCTTTCTTCCGCCCTTTGTGCTCATTCTGGATCTGAAGCCATGAACTCTTGCCCTTGAGATCTTCTTGGGCTGAAATGTCATTTTGCTCATAACAGTTTTCCTTTCCGCCAATAGGGACTTTTGTAACTACCCAGCTTACCCGGGATTTGAGACGGCGGACCGTCCGGAACCGGGTGCTGAAAGTTTACCTCTTTACAAACGTGCCCTATAATTATACGGGTGAGCCTATTTGATGTCAATATCAAAAATAATTTTCAGGATTACATAATGTTATCCACATTTTGTGGACAACGTGTGGATAATCATGTGTCTTCGTATGTGTTTTCGCTTATACGAATTCGCCGTTTTTGGCTTATTTCAAGGGCTTTTCGGACTGTAGATACGTGCTTTCCATTTATTCACATAGGGGTGAGGCCCTTTCGATATTATTGTAAACTTTCCGACTTATACAACGGGAAATCCACGTTTTTTTTTGCTGTTATCCACATGTTTTTCCTCTTATGCACATTCTTTGCACACGAATTCGCTCTCCTCTTCCCGGTCAGCAGCCGTATAAAGCCCTTTTCTGCTCTCGAAGCTTTCCCTTGTAAAAAATAGCTTATTCTAGTATCATATAAGATGAATGACTGTCGTTTTAAGGCGATATACGGACATTTCTTTCGTCCTTTTACACAAAATGGCCAAAAAACGCCAAAAATGAACGTCTCAGCGTTCTTACCGCACCGTACATCGGCAAAAATCTTCAAATCGTGCGGCTGCGTTTCCAAAATTTAATACCGACTGGCCGCATCCTGATGACCGGTCCCTCAAAACAGTTCCGTATCAGCTGCTTTTTTCCGCTCCGAGGTATAAAAATGGACAACTATACGCTGGTCAAAGAAAACTGGCCCGAAATCCTGAATAAAATTAAATATGATCACGAATTGACCAATATTTCCTTCACTTCCTGGCTGGAGCCTCTTGAGATCCGAAGTGTGGACAATATCAGCATCACGTTCGTTGTTCCCTCCGGCGTCATGGGCATCAACATTCTCAATAAGAAGTATACTCTCGCGATCAAAGTCGCGATCGCCGAAGTTACAGGCCTTACTCTCGATATCCACTATGTGACCCCGGATCAGAAAGACCCGGTCATCGAGAAAAAGGAAGATTCCTTCACCCGCGTTATGGAGAATGCGCACCTGAATCCGAAGTACACCTTCGAATCCTTCGTCGTCGGAAGCAACAATAAGTTCGCTCACGCAGCTTCCCTCGCGGTGGCGGAATCCCCGGGTGAAATTTATAACCCCCTGTATCTCTATGCAGGCGTCGGTCTCGGCAAGACACACCTCATGCATTCCATCGCGCACTTTATATTAAGGAACAATCCCGAAGCGCGCGTACTCTATGTGACTTCCGAGGCCTTTACCAACGACCTGATCGATTCCATCCGGAACGGCAATAATTCCGCAATGTCCAGATTCCGTGAAAAGTACCGGAACATCGACGTTCTTCTGATTGACGATATCCAGTTCATCATAGGAAAGGAAAGTACGCAGGAAGAATTCTTCAATACCTTCGAAGCCCTGTACGGAGCAAAGAAACAGATCATAATCTCCTCCGACAAGCCGCCGAAGGATCTGGATATTCTGGAAGAGCGCATCCGTTCCCGTCTTGAGATGGGACTGATCGCGGATATCTCCTCTCCTGACTACGAGACGCGGATGGCGATCCTCCGCAAGAAGGAGGAGACCGACGGATACCATATCGACGATGAGATCCTTGATTACATCGCGAAGAATATCAAGTCCAACATCCGTGAGCTTGAGGGCTGTCTGAACCGCATCCGCGCGAAGAGCATTCTGGAAAAGAGACAGATCACGCTCGATCTCGCGGAAGAGATCTTAAAAGACCTTATTTCTCCCGAAGAGAGCCGCAATGTCACGTCGCAGATGATCATCGACGCCGTCGCAGAGCATTTCAATATCACCTCCGCGGAGATCCGGAGCCAGAGAAGAGATACAAAATACGTATATCCGAGAAAGATCGCGATGTATCTCTGCCGGGAAATGACAGATGACTCGCTCCTTACGATCGCGAACCTTCTTAATAAGAAGGATCACACGACGGTACTGTCGGCCTGCCGCAAAATCGAGAAGGAAATGAACACCTCAGAGGAGACCCGGCAGAATGTGAACACGATCCGAAAGAAGATTTCACCCGGATCGTGAACAGTATCCACGTGTATTCCATGTGGACAGATTGTTGATAATTTTTTTGACACATCTTCTCCACACCTGTTTTTCATTTTATCAGCACGGAAGTACACACCGCATTTTGGCTTCTTTTCTTACCTTTTGCGGTATTATCACATATCCACAGCCCCTATTACTACGGCTTTGAATTTATTTTCTTTATAGCCTGATGAACTGCGGCCGGAAGACCGTTCCATTCATCGAAAGCGCGGGAGGCGCTCTTACCACATGAAGATTATCTGTCAGAAAGCAGACCTGCAAAAAAGTGTCAATATATCTCTGCGTGCCGTACCGGTCCGCTCAACGATGCCGATCCTCGAGTGCATCCTGATCGATGCCCGCACGAACACGATCCGTATGATCTCCAACGATACGGATATGGGAATCGAGACGATCCTTCACGGAGAAGTTGTGGATAAAGGAGTCATTGCGATCAACGCGAAAATGTTCGCGGAAGTCGTCCGCAAGCTCCCGGACAGTGAAGTCACGATCGAAACAGACTATAACATGAACGTCGTCTTCCTCTGCGACAAGTCGAGAGTCATGATCCCGGGCGAGGCGGGCGATGATTTTACATATCTTCCGATCGTTGAACGCGACGAGTCGATCGAGATATCTCAGTTCACGCTCAGGCAGATCATTTCCCAGACGCTTTTTTCAATCGCGTCCAATGAGAACAACAAGATCATGACCGGTGAGCTCTTTGAAATTACAGGAGATACGCTGCGCGTCGTCGCCCTGGACGGACACAGGATCTCCATGCGCCGGGTCCATCTGAAAGAGGAGTATCCGGACCGCAAGGTCATCGTTCCCGGAAAGACGCTCGGCGAGATCAGCAAGATCCTGAACGGCGAGATGGAGGATATGGTCAGAATTTATATGACGCAGAACCACATCTTGTTCGAGCTTCAGGATACTACGGTCGTATCCCGTCTGATCGAGGGAGAATATTTCTCCGTCGACCAGATGATCTCCAGAGATTACGAGACAAAAGTAAAAGTCAGAAAGCAGTCGCTCTTCTCCTGTATCGACCGCGCGACGCTTTTTGTGAAGGAGGGAGATAAAAAACCGATCATTCTGGACTTCAACGGGGAGAATCTGAATCTGAGCATCGATTCTCCGCTGGGAGCGATGAACGAGGATATCGATATCGAGAAGGAAGGCCGGAATCTCATGATCGGATTCAATCCTCGCTTCATGATGGATGCCCTGAAGGTCATTGACGATGAGATCGTCACGCTGTATCTGACGAATTCCAAGTCTCCGTGCTTTATCCGGGACGAGGAGAACACATATACTTACCTGGTATTACCGGTAAACTTTATGAGATGATGAGAGAATTAAAGTTAAAAGGTGATTATATTACGCTGGGCCAGCTGCTGAAAGCGGAGGCGCTGGTCGAGGACGGCGTGGAGGCAAAGGAGCGGATCCGTGCCGGGGAAGCTTTTGTAAATGGCGAGGCGGATGTGCGCCGCGGAAGAAAACTGTACCCGGGCGATGTGGTCTTATTTGACGGAGAAGAAGTAAAAGTTGTTCGTTAAGTCTCTCAGTCTGCTGAATTTCAGAAATTACGGGACGCTCTCAATTACTCCCGATCCGGGGATCAATATCCTGTACGGTGCCAATGCCCAGGGGAAGACCAATATTCTGGAGGCAATCTATCTCGGAGGAACATCGAAATCCCATCGCGGAAGCAGGGATCGCGATATGATCCGGATGGGGGAGGCGGAAGCCCATATCCGGATGCACATCGATAAGAATAACAACGATTATCGGATCGATATGCATCTTCGAAAGAATAAGGCCAAGGGAATTGCAATCGGCGGGGTTCCGATCCGCAGGGCCGCCGAGCTCTTCGGGATCGTGAATATGGTATTTTTCTCGCCGGAAGATCTGAACATCGTCAAGAACGGACCTTCCGAGCGGAGAAAGCTGATCGACCGTATCCTGTGCGAGCTGGATAAGATCTATATGTCGGATCTCATCCGTTACAACAAGTGCCTTGGCCAGAGGAACAGACTCCTGCACGATCTCTATGCGAGACCGGATCTTTTTTCGGAGATCGCCGTCTGGGATGAACAGCTCGTACATTACGGACGCAGAATTATTGAGAAGCGGAGCGAATTTGTCGGGATCCTGCATCAGATCGCAGGTGAGATCCATGCGGGCCTTACGGGAAGCAGGGAAAGGCTTACGCTCGAATACGAGCCGAATGTACTTCCGGGAGAATTCATGGACAGGATCTCCGCCGGAATAGAGAGTGACAGAAGAAACAAGACGACAGGCCAGGGACCGCACAGGGACGACATCTGTATCCGTGTCAACGATATGGATCTCCGTCTCTACGGTTCGCAGGGACAGCAGAGAACTGCCGCGCTTTCCCTGAAGCTTGCGGAGATAAAGATCATTGAGAATGAAATACACGATAAACCGATCCTTCTGCTGGACGATGTCCTGTCGGAGCTGGACCGGAGCCGGCAGAATTATCTGCTTGGCAGTCTGAAAGATACACAGACGCTGATCACCTGCACCGGTCTGGATGAATTTGTCCAGAACCGGTTCGAGGCGGACAAAGTTTTTCATGTAGTGAACGGAACCATAGAGGAATAAGAACTTCATTTGCGAAAATTTTCCGCATACATCAGTATGCGGCAGTCGGAAAGAGAGTTTTCACCATTTACCAGTACCAGGAGGGATTCAATGGGTCAGGAAGAGCAACAGAATGTTTATGGCGCAGATCAGATTCAGATCCTTAAAGGACTTGAAGCTGTTCGAAAGAGACCCGGTATGTATATTGGCTCGACATCTCTGCGTGGTCTGCATCATCTCGTCTATGAAATCGTCGACAATTCCGTCGACGAGGCACTCGCGGGATTCTGCGATCACATTGAGGTGACGATCAATAAGGATAATTCCGTCACGGTCACAGACAACGGGCGCGGCATCCCGGTCGGCATCAATCATCAGGCCGGAATTCCCGCGGTCGAGGTCGTATTCACGATCCTCCATGCGGGCGGAAAATTCGGCGGCGGAGGATATAAGGTATCCGGAGGACTGCACGGAGTAGGCGCTTCGGTCGTCAATGCGCTCTCGGAGTGGCTCGAGGTCTGCATTTTCTCGGAGGGGAAGATCTATAAGCAGCGCTATGAGCGCGGCCAGACCATGTATAAGCTGAAGGTCGTCGGCGAATGTGATGCCGAAAGACACGGCACGCAGGTCACATTTTTCCCGGACAGGGAGATCTTCGAAAATATTGAGTTCGACTATGACACGCTGAAGCAGCGTTTCCGCGAGATGGCTTTCCTCACCAGAGGCCTTCGGATCACATTTACGGATCTGAGACCGGAGAAAACAATTTCGAAGAGTTTCCACTATGAGGGAGGAATCGTCGAATTCGTCCAGTATCTGAACAGGTCCTCGAAAGCACTTTATGACAAGATCATCTACTGCGAGGGGACCCGCAACAATGTCGCGGTCGAGGTCGCGATGCAGCATAACGACGGATTCAAGGAAAATACATACGGTTTCGTCAACAATATCATCACGCCGGAGGGAGGCACGCACGTCGAAGGCTTCCGTGCCGCCATCACAAAGACGTTCAACGATTACGCGAGATCCCAGAAGCTTTTGAAGGATTCCGAGCCGAACCTCACCGGAGAGGATATCCGGGAGGGAATGACCGCGATCATCAGCGTAAAGATAGAGGATCCCCAGTTCGAGGGACAGACGAAGCAGAAGCTCGGCAATTCCGAAGCCCGCGGAGCGGTCAACGTGATCGTCTCCGAGCAGATGAAGCTCTTCCTGGAGCAGAATCCGTCCGTCGGAAAAGCAATCGTCGCGAAATCCGTTCTGGCTCAGAGAGCAAGAGAGGCAGCGCGCAAGGCCCGCGAGGTCACGAGAAGAAAGAATGCGCTGGACGGCATGGCGCTTCCCGGAAAGCTGGCGGACTGTACAGATAAGAACCCGAAGAATTGTGAGATCTTCATAGTCGAGGGAGATTCCGCGGGCGGCTCCGCGAAGACGGCCCGCTCCCGCGCGACACAGGCGATCCTTCCTCTCCGCGGAAAGATCCTGAACGTGGAGAAGGCAAGACTGGACCGTATATACGGGAATGCCGAGATCAAGGCCATGATCACAGCCTTCGGCACGGGAATCCACGATGACTTCGATATCTCAAAGCTTCGCTATGACAAGATCATTATCATGACGGATGCCGATGTGGACGGTGCCCATATAGCGACCCTCATGCTGACATTCCTGTACCGGTTCATGCCGGAACTCATCAAGCAGGGCCATGTCTATCTGGCGCAGCCTCCTCTTTACAAGCTGGAGAAGAACCGGAAAGTATACTACGCTTACTCGGACGCGGAGCTGGATAAGATCCTGACGGAAGTCGGACGCGACCAGAACAATAAGATCCAGAGATACAAAGGTCTCGGCGAGATGGACGCGGACCAGCTCTGGGAGACGACGATGGATCCGGAGAAGCGCGTTCTGAAGCGGGTAAATATGGACGAGTCGGCTGCATCCGAGATCGACCTCACATTCACGACTCTGATGGGCGATAAGGTGGAGCCGCGCCGTGAGTTTATTGAGGAGAACGCAAAATACGTGAAGAATCTTGACGTATAAGGCGGGATGAGCTTCATTTTCCGGAAAGAAAACGGAATGACGGAAAAGGTACTGTAAAATATGCAGTCTTAGACGATCGCGAAAGTCTGTGCTTCATGTCTCACGGAGTTTCGCAAACGCCTTTATGCAGTCTACAGGAAAGGAATATAAATGGACGATAAAATATTTGACCAGATCCATGAAGTAGACTTGAAGAAGACGATGGAGACATCCTACATCGATTACGCGATGTCTGTCATCGTGTCCCGCGCCCTCCCGGATGTGCGGGACGGACTGAAGCCGGTTCAGAGACGAGTTCTCTGGTCCATGATCGAACTGAATAACGGTCCGGATAAACCGCATAGAAAGTGCGCGCGTATTGTCGGCGATACGATGGGTAAGTATCATCCGCACGGTGATTCCTCCATCTACGGCTCGCTCGTCAATATGGCGCAGGACTGGAATATGCGCTATCCGATGGTCGACGGACACGGCAATTTCGGCTCCGTAGACGGAGACTCTCCGGCTGCCATGCGTTATACCGAGGCGAGACTTTCTAAGATTTCCATGGAAATGCTCGCCGATATCAACAAGAATACGGTCGACTTCGTTCCGAACTTTGACGAGACGGAGAAGGAACCGTCGGTCCTTCCGGCCAGAATACCGAATCTTCTGGTCAACGGAACGACGGGTATCGCGGTAGGTATGGCGACCAATATGCCTCCCCACAATCTGCGGGAGGTCATCGGCGCGTGCGTTAAGATGATCGATGATAAGATCGAGGGAAAAGACACGTCGATCGATGATCTTATGACGGTCGTAAAGGGACCCGACTTCCCGACGGGTGCCGTTATTCTCGGACGGAAGGGGATCGAGGACGCGTACCGCACAGGGAGAGGCAAGATCATTGTCCGTGCGGTCGCCCGGATCGAGACCAGACCTTCCGGAAAATCCGAGATCCTCGTGACGGAGCTTCCTTATCTCGTCAACAAGGCAAGACTCATCGAGTCGATCGCGGATCTCGTCAGAAATAAAAAGATCGACGGCATCACAGCTCTCGGCGATCACTCGAGCCGTGAAGGAATGGAGATCTGCATTGAAGTCCGCCGGGATGCCAATGCCAATGTCATTCTGAATCAGCTCTACAAGCATACACAGCTTCAGGATACTTTCGGCGTGATCAATCTCGCGCTGGTGAACGGCGAGCCGAAGGTAATGAATCTCAAGGATATTCTGGTGAACTACCTGATCCATCAGGAGGAGGTCGTCACCAGAAGAACGAAGTATGATCTCAACAAGGCCGAAGAACGGGCACATATTCTGGAAGGATTGCTGATCGCGCTCGACAATATCGACGAGGTCATCTCAATTATCCGCGGATCTGAGAATGTCCAGAAAGCCAAAGCTGAACTCATGAAACGCTTTGAGCTTTCCGACGCGCAGGCACAGGCGATCGTCGACATGCGTCTGCGTGCTCTGACAGGTCTCGAAAGAGGAAAAATCGAGGCGGAATATAAGAGCCTTCTTGAGACCATCAGCAGACTGAAGGCGATCCTCGGGGATAAGAATCTTCTTCTCGGCGTGATCCGGAAGGAGCTTCTCGAGATCTCCGACAAATACGGAGATGACAGAAGAACGAAATTTGAGTTCGACGAGTCCGAAATTTCCATCGAGGATATGATCCCGGATGAGCCGACTGTCATCACGGCGACGCAGATGGGCTATATCAAGCGCATGACTGTTGAGAATTTCCGGAACCAGAACAGGGGCGGAAAGGGAATCAAGGGTATGCAGACGGTCCTGAATGACACCGTGGCTGACGTCATGATGACGACAAATCATCAGCAGATGCTCTTCTTCACCAACAAGGGACGTGTCTACAGTATGAAAGCCTATCAGATCCCGGAAGCCAGCCGGACGGCGAGAGGAACCGCACTGGTAAATCTCCTGATGATGCAGCCGGATGAGCATGTCACGACTGTCATTCCGCTCCGTGACTGGAATCTGAATGACGATACGAAGTACCTTCTCATGGCGACGAGCCAGGGAATGGTCAAGAGGACAAGTCTCTCCGCATTTGCAAAAGTGAGAAAGAGCGGAATCGCGGCTATTACGCTCCGGGAGGGCGATGAGCTGATCGAGGTCCTCTATACAGAGAGAGACGAGGATGTCTTCCTTGTGACAGCGGAAGGTATGTCGATCCGGTTCAATGAGAAGGATGTCCGTCCTACGGGCAGAAGCTCGATGGGCGTCTGCGGGATCAATCTGTCCCGCGGAGACCGTGTCGTTGCGATGCAGCTCGCCATCCAGGGAAATGAAATGCTCGTCATCTCCGAAAACGGCATGGGCAAGCGCACGGAAAAGAAGGAATTTAATCTTCAGGGACGCGGCGGCAAGGGCGTGAAGTGCTATAAGATCACGGAGAAGACCGGCCGGGTCGTCGGTGCGAAGATGGTGACGGATGAGAACCAGATCCTTCTGATCACGACAGAAGGCGTCATGATCCGTACATCGGTGAGCAGCATCTCTATCCTCGGAAGGATCACATCCGGCGTGAAGGTGATGGACCTGAACGAGGGTGTGACTGTTGCAAGCTTTACGAAAGTCCATGTGGATGCGGTCGAAAAGGATGACGAGACGGAGACGAAGGATGAGGATTTCGATGAGGACTTCGGACCGGAGGATGTTGAATCTGATCTGCCGGAGACTGACAGCGGGGATTTGGAAGAGTCCTGACTGAATCTCTGAGAAAATGAATACAAGCGTACGATATGGCCGGCAGGATCCTCATTCGGATCCTGCCGGTTTTTATGACGAATATCAGGAACGACCCGGCGTCATATCGCCGCGCAGGATGCGGAGCACATCCCTGTTTGCATGGCTGCGCTCCGCCGAAGCTTAGAATATACTTGCGAAATCTGAGAAATCTTTATCTCCCGGGAAATCCGGCGGAACTTCCTGTGAAACAAAAAGAGCCCCGAAGAATTCTCTTCGGAGCTCAAGCAGGTAATGGGAATCGAACCCACCTCTCAACCTTGGGAAGGTCGTATTCTACCGATGAACTATACCTGCATTTCGAACATAGCTATTGTATAACGTTTGCAATAATAAGTCAATTAGAGAATTGCGAATGGCACCGCTCACAAACCGGTGATTCTGTTGAGCCTGAACGAGAAAGAAAAGAGATGTTGACAACAAAAAACGGTTTTAGTATAATTAACAAGCACTTAGCAAAGACGAAAGTCTTACCAAACTGCATCTTTTCGGGTCGCTCAGACGAGTTTCCTTGGATGATTGGCGGTTCGGGCTTTGAGGAGAAGTACTCAAGAGGCCGAAGAGGCGCCCCTGCTAAGGGTGTAGGTCGTTTACGCGGCGCGGGGGTTCAAATCCCCCCTTCTCCGTTTCAGGATTAAAGAAGATCCTGCGAGAGTTCACTACATATTGTGTAGTGAACTCTCTTTTTTTTGAAAAAACTACTAGTTTCTAAAATTGAGAAAAATCACTTGCACCGGATATTCAACTTTGTTATACTGGAAAAGCTTTATTCAATAAAGCATTTGCTTTTGCAGCGGGATCCGATACAAATATTATGAAAAACTCCTGAAAATGAGTTGACAGTAATAATTGTGCGTGATATCATGTAGAAGTTACGGCGACAAAAGCCGGACAAAAAGCTTTGAAAAAAATCATAAAATAGTGCTTGACATTTAAAAGCACTGAGTGATAGAATATCAAAGCTGTCAAAAAGACAGAGCACATTGATAACTGAACAGCGAAACACATTATACTCGAAAATTCTTTACAG
>CAMOXU010000046.1 GCA_946629525.1 uncultured Clostridia bacterium | reverse complement strand
CCCGAAGGGGCTTTGATACCACCTCCATAGGACGCGGCTCAGCACCGCATGGGGGGTGGAGGTTCATTCGAAAATCAATCACAGAGAAGAGGAGACATATTCTGCCCGCGAATGCATATTTGCATGAGCGGCTGCAAAATAGTCATCCGAGGTCATTAAGTTGAACAAAAAACTGTATTTTTTAGAGGAGACATCTTTTACCCGCGAATGCATATTTGCATGAGCGGCTGCAAAATAGTCATCCGACGTCATTAAGTTGAACAAAAAAACTGAGTTTTAAGAGGAGGAAGCAACATGTTTACGAGCATAATCGACACAACAGCAGGAACGATCTCGATCCAAAGCGCAATGATCTGCATCGGCGCAGCCCTTGTCCTGGGAATTGTCTCAGCGCTCGTATACATGCTGAGCGCGGAACGCTACTCATCCAACTTTATTCTCACGATGGCCCTTCTGCCGGCCCTTGTACAGGTCGTCATCCTGATGACCAGCGGGAACCTTGGCAGCGCGGTGGCTGTGCTCGGAACATTTTCCCTGATCCGGTTCCGGTCGGCAGCGGGAACGGCCAGGGAGCTCCTCGGCATTTTCTTCTCGATGGCGATCGGCCTTGCCTGCGGCATGGGGCAGATCGTGTTCGCGGTGATCGTCACGCTGGTCATCTCGGTCATGCTCTTCCTTCTCACGAAGCTGAACTTCGGCGGAAGACGCGGGGATGAGAAGCTGCTCAAGATCACGATTCCGGAGGATCTCGACTACACGGAGATTTTTGACGATATCTTCGCAAAATATACGACGAGCGCAAAGCTCCAGAAGGTGAAGACAGTGAACCTCGGCAGCATGTATGAGATCGATTATGATATCATGCTGAAGGATAACCGGATGGAGAAGCAGATGATCGATGATATCCGGGTCAGGAACGGAAATCTGAATATCGTGTGCGGAAGACACGCGGAGGATGTGCAGGTGCTGTGAGCACCTGCTTTCTGTATTTACAGGAGATTCCGCGGTTTTCTGCTGAGACAGGAACGCTCCGAACGGGGCCCGTCCCGGCAGGAAAAGGAAAATGCCGCTGCAGGATCGTGCCCGGCATTCGTGAAAAAACTGCTTCGACCCGGTTTTTCACCCGCGGGGACGGAAATTTCCCGAAATGATTTTACCGTTTACAGGATTCCTTCGCAGAGAAATGGTATGATACTGTTAAACGGCCGGGATGAGAGGAGGCAGTATATGATCATTAAAAATATACGTGTATACGGAACGGATGAACAGTTTCACGAAGGAAACGTCTGCATTTCGGGAGAGCGGTTCGTGAGCAGTGAAGCGTCAGAGAGCGCGGCAGACCAGATTCTGGACGGAAAAGGATGTTATGCGATTCCGGGACTTCTGGATGTTCATTTTCACGGATGTCTCGGACTCGATGTGTGTGATGGGACGGAGGATGCAGTCCACACGATCGCGCGATACGAGGCGGAATCAGGCGTCACGGCGATCTGCCCTGCGACGCTGACCCTGCCGGCGGACGAGCTCAAGGCGATCCTTGCCAATATGGCGGAATTCCGTGACAGGATGGAGAGGGGAGAAGTGGCTGACGGGGACCGGTGCGCGGACATCGTCGGCATCAATATGGAAGGGCCCTTTATCAGCAAAGTGAAAAAGGGTGCACAGAACCCGAACTATATAATCCCGTGCGACGCGGACCTGGCCCGCGAATTCTACGAGGCCTCCGGGGGACTTCTGAAGTTCATCGGACTTGCACCGGAGGATAATCCGGATTTCGTCGATTATATTAAGAAGGTGAAGGAATTCACGAGTGTCTCTCTCGCCCATACAAATGCAGACTATGAGACTGCAAAGAAGGCCTATGATGCCGGAGCTTGCCATGCGGTACATCTCTTCAACGCGATGCCGGCCTTTACCCACAGGGATCCGGGTGTTGTCGGTGCTGTATCGGACAGTCCGCATGTGACTGCGGAGATCATCACGGACGGGGTGCATGTCCATCCGGCCATGGTGCGCACAGCTTTCCGTTTCAACGGGGCGGACCGCATGATCATCATTTCGGACAGCCTTCGCTCTACCGGTATGCCGGACGGTGACTATGTGCTCGGCGGCCAGGCGATTGTCAAAAAGGGAAAATACTGCAGACTTGCAGAGGGAGGAGCACTCGCGGGGTCAGTCTCCAATCAGTTCGAGTGTATGGTCAATGCCGTGAAGGAGATGGAGATTCCGCTCGAGACGGCGGTCGCCTGCAGCACGATGCACCCGGCGAAGGCGCTGGGCGTGGATGACCTCTACGGGTCGATCGAGGAGGGAAAATACGCAGATCTCGTTCTGATGAATGAGGATCTTGCGCTGATGGCGGTCGTGAAGAGAGGAAAGGTCATAGTGAACAATCTTTAATGCCAAAGGCCTCAAAAACTACGTCAGTACCGCTGCCGGTGCGAGCGGGAGTGTCCCGACGTGGAATTTCTTATTCGGGAGCCTGAGGAATCCGGAAGTGAAATATTCCGGCAGTTATACAGTATGACGGATGAAAAAAGGCCGCCGCCCTGTGGAGAAGATCCTTTTAAGGAATCCGCAGGACAGCGGTCTTTTATGTACAGGGACGGTGTCCCTGCATGGAATATTTATTCGTCCTTTGCCCAGCCTCTTGTCGCGGCGACTGCCTTCGTCCAGCCTGCGAGCTTTTTCGCGCGGACATCCGCGTCCATATCGGGCGTAAAGGAATGGTCGATCTCCCAGATTTTCAGGACTTCCTCCTTGCTTGCCCAGTAATCGACCGCCATGCCTGCGAGGTAAGCCGCGCCCATGGCTGTCGTCTCGACGCATCTGGGCCGCTTGACCGGAGCATCGATGAGGTCAGCCTGGAACTGCATGAGGAAGTCGTTCTTACTGGCACCCCCGTCGACCTTGAGGGAGGTGAGGTGGATCCCGGAATCCTTCTCCATCGCATTCAGGACGTCGGTTACCTGGAAAGCCAGGGATTCCAGAGTGGCGCGGATGATATGGTTCTTGTTCACACCGCGCGTCAGTCCGGTGATCACGCCGCGGGCGTAGGGATCCCAGTGGGGCGCTCCCAGTCCGGTAAATGCCGGGACCACATAGCACCCGTTCGTATCCGGAACTTTTTTTGCAAAATATTCGGAATCCTCGGAGGACTCGATGAGCTTCATCTCGTCGCGGAGCCACTGGATCGCCGCGCCCGCCACGTAGACGGAGCCCTCAAGGGCGTACTCGACCTTGCCGCCAAATCCCCAGGCGATGGTCGTGAGGAGCCCGTTCTTCGAGAAGATCGGCTTTTCGCCCGTGTTCATCAGCATGAAGCAGCCGGTCCCGTAGGTGTTCTTGGCCTCACCGGGCGTCCAGCAGGTCTGTCCGAAGAGCGCTGCCTGCTGATCGCCTGCCACGCCGGCGATCGGGATCGCATCCCCGAAGAGGATCTCATCGGTATTGCCGAATATTCCGGAGGACGGCAGGACTTCCGGGAGCATGCAGCGCGGGATATTGAGCTCTTCAAGAATTTCATCGTCCCAGTCGAGTGTGTTGATGTTGAAGAGCATGGTCCTCGAGGCGTTCGAATAATCCGTTGCGTGGATCTTACCGTAGCTCAGCTTCCACATGAGCCATGTGTCGACCGTTCCGAAGAGAAGGTCTCCCTGCTCGGCTCTTTCGCGGGCGCCCTCTACATTTTCGAGGATCCAGCGAAGCTTCGTCGCCGAGAAGTAGGGATCGATGATCAGTCCGGTCTTTTCACGGAACTTTTCCGTGAGTCCCTTCGCGATGAGGGAATCCGCGTAATCGGCAGTCCTTCTGCACTGCCAGACGATCGCATTGCAGACCGGCTCTCCCGTCATGCGGTCCCAGACGATGGTCGTTTCCCGCTGATTCGTGATTCCGATTGCCGCGATATCCTCCGCGGAGGCCCCGATCTTCTGCATCGCCTCCTGCGCGACAAAATACTGGGTGGACCAGATCTCGTTCGCGTCATGCTCGACCCAGCCCGGCTTCGGGAAGATCTGGGTGAACTCCTTCTGCGCGACGCTGCACATTTCGCCTGCCCTGTTGAAGAGGATGCAGCGATTGCTTGTCGTTCCTGCATCCAGAGCCATGATATATTTTGCCATATCGTCCTCCTGTCTGCGTGATTTTTATACATTTTCCGCGATGCCATCGGCCGGGTAACGATCCTTTTGGATTCATGTGCAGGTGCTGCAGGATCAAGGCTGATTCCATCGCCTTTCTGTGCTATACTTTCTATGAGGTGTTTACGCCGATCTGAATACTATTTATCATTATACCGCACGTTCCGAAAGGATTCCAGTCAGGAGGTTTTTAGTATGAGTGAAATGATGAAGCTTATGGAAGGCCGCCGCACTTACCGGCGCTTTGACCAGTCAGGAAGAGTGCCGGAGGAGGTGATCGGAGAAATCCTTGAGTCCGCGCGTCTGTCCTCGAGCGCCAGGAACGGCCAGCAGCTCACATTCGCGGTCGTTGAGGGTCGTGAGAAGGTCGAGGAGATCTTTCCGATGACGCATTTTGCAGGAGCGCTTCCGAAGGAGCTCGGCACTCCGAAGGACGGCGAGCACCCGGTCCTTTACATTTTACTGCTTGTGGAAGCGGGGGCAAAGGATCCGTGGATCCCCGTCGATGCGGGCATCGCGGCAGCGAACATGACGATGGCCGCGTGGGTCCATGGAGTGGGAAGCTGCATCATGGGCGCGATCGACCGGAAGCAGATCGCGGAAGCCCTTGCGATCCCGGAGAAGTATGAGATCCATTCGGCGATCGCCTTCGGGTACCCGACCCACAAGTCGACGATCGTTCCGGTCGGCGAGGACGGAAGTCTGAAGTATTATCTCGATGAGAATAAAGATTATTATGTGCCGAAGAAAGAAGTCAGCGAGATTTCTTTCCGGATCCGGTAATACCTCCGACAGGACGGACGGAGGTCCGGCCGTTCCCGGAGCTGCGGTTTTCTTTCGGGCCGTGCGGGAATCGGCAATTTACAGACAGAAAGTTATCTATTAAAATGTTACTATCTGAAACTTCCCCCCGGGGAAAAGCCCAGGCTGCATCTTAAAGAGAAGGAGGAGTGATATGGACAGAAAGCAGAGACCGGTCGGCCGGGAGAAGAAAGTCGGCGCCGGAAAAGCCACCATACATAAGCGCGGAGAGGGAATCGGATCCTCCGGCCCGCAGAGCGGGAAAATGGGTTCAAGGCCCGGGCTGGGTGCCGGATCGGGAGGTTCGGGCAGACCCGGCCGAAGAGCGGGCATTACGAGAGCGGGCGGAGTTTCGCTTCCGCTCATCGTGATCGCCGTCATCCTTTATTTCCTGTTCGGAAATTCCGGCGGCTCATCGGGCACGGGCTCATCGGGCAGCACCGGCAGCCCGTCCTTCTTTGATTACTATCAGTCGGCGGGTGAGGGAAGCACACAGCAGACCGGCAATGGCGGAACCTACAACGAGGCGGCATCCTCCAACGGTTCCGGGACCGTCGACAGTGATGTTGCCGAGGGCGCGAGGGAGAAGTACACCAAGATCATCGGCGGCGGACAGGATAAAGTGACGGTCATGGTCTATATGTGCGGAACGGACCTTGAGTCCAACTACGGCATGGCGACGAGCGACCTCAACGAAATGGCAGCCGCGAAGATCGATGCGGACAAAGTCAACGTCATTGTCTACACGGGCGGATGCTCAAGGTGGAAGAATTCCGTCGTCTCGAGCAGTACGAACCAGATCTACCGCGTAAAGTCGGGCGGTGTCGAGAAGCTGCAGTCGGATGTCGGAAGCGTGGCTATGACCTACGCGGAGACGCTCAGCTCCTTCATTACCTATGCCAGACAGAATTTCCCGGCTGACCGGTACGAGCTGATCCTCTGGGATCACGGCGGCGGGACGCTCTCCGGCTACGGCTACGACGAGAAGTTCAGGAGCAGCGGCTCCATGATGCTCTACGATATCGTGTCGGCTCTGAAGAGCGGCGGCACCCAGTTCGACTTCATCGGCTATGATGCCTGCCTCATGGCGAATCTTGAAAATGCAATGGCGATCGAGCCCTTCGCAGATTACCTGATCGCGTCGGAGGAGACGGAGCCGGGATATGGCTGGTACTATACAGACTGGCTGACGAAACTTTCCAGCAATACTTCCATTGATACGCTGTCTCTCGGCAAGGTCATCTGCGATACCTTTACGACAGATAACGCCGCGAAGACAAGGGGCGATTCCACGACGCTCTCGGTCATCGACCTTGCGGAAGCTCACGGAACTGTTCCGCAGGCTCTGTCTGCATTTTCAAAGTCTCTGAACGAGATGATCAGGGGAGACGGATACCAGACCGTCGCGAACGCGCGCCAGCGGTGCCTGGAGTTCGCATCGTCACAGCGCATCGATCAGATCGACTTTATCGACTTCTGTGATAAGCTCGGGACGAAGGAAAGTACGGCTCTCGCGGAAACTCTCCGCGGGATCGTCAAGTACAATATGACCTGCAAGAGCTACTACAACGCCTACGGCGTCTCCGTGTACTTCCCCTACAGGAAGACATCCTATGTCAGCACGATCCTGAAGACGCTGAGCGCGATCCGATTCGACGAGGACTATACGGCGGCCTGCAAGAACTTCGCAAGCCTCCTTGTCGGAGGACAGGTATCGAGCGGCGGTACATCCTCACCGGCTTACTCGCTGCTCGGAGGAGGCTACGGAAGCTCGACGGGCACCGGTTCTTCCGGCACTTCCTACGGCGGCGCGGACGCGAATTATGAGATGATCGGGCAGCTCCTGAACGCATTCCTCGGAACCAGGGGAATCGCCCCCGGCAAGGAGGTCAACGGGCTTACCGAGGAGAATTCCGACTGGCTCGACATGGATCTGATCAGGGAGAAGCAGCAGTACTATGCGGACAACTCCGTCGTTGCTTCGGAGCTTGTCTGGACCGTGAAGAACGGACAGAATGTCCTGAAGCTCAGCGACGAGCAGTGGAATCTGATCGAATCCGTCGAACTCAATGTGTTCGTCGATGACGGGGAGGGATACCTCAATCTCGGACTCGACAACGTGATGGAATTTGACGAGGATTATGACCTGATAGGAAGCTGGGACGGCATGTGGATGACCCTCAACGGGCAGGTCGTACCGTACTATATGCTGACCGCCTATGCGGATGAGTCGAACTACAATATCATGGGCAAGATCCCTGCGATCCTGAACGGCGACCAGCCCTGCTATCTGATCGTCACGTTCTCGAATCTTGCGCCGGATGGCACCGTCGTCGGCATCAGCACCGTTCAGAATACGGATTCCGTCGAGGCGATCATGGGCAAGATCACGGATATCGCTGATCCGGAGCTTGTGGATTCCACGCTCGAATTCGTATGCGACTATTATCATTATGACGGGACATTTGAGGACGGATACAGGGTCGGCGAACCGCTCACGATCACGAGTGACATGGATTTTGTGATCGAGAACCTGGAGCTTGATACCGGAGACGGAAATACATATCTGGCCTCCTACTGCCTGACGGATGTGTACGGCAACAGCTACTGGACACCGGTCATCCCGCAGTGATCGTTCCGGACAGTGGATTCATCTTTTGCACGAAAAATCCATATTGAACTTCGTACAGGATTCCGGTATTCCCGGGATCCTGTATTTTTGTTATAGTACATGCATCAGATCTGAACAGACCATCAGGCTTTACTACACGGGGACCGCAGGCGGTTCCATGTTCTTTGGAGGTGATGCAGTTGACAGATCTTGCGGTAAAATGGGCACTGCTCCTTCTTCTTACGGGGGCGGCGCTTTTTTTTGACTTAAAAACGGGGAAAATTCCGAATCTGCTGGTCCTTTTGGGGCTTCTGGCAGGATGCGCCTATCGGATCACCGTCTTCGGTGCGGAGGGCGTACTTTCTTTTCTTGTCGGAGCGGGATTCCCCTTTCTTGCACTTTTCCTGCTCTTTTCCCTGGGGATGATGGGAGCCGGGGATATCAAGCTCCTCATGGCGGCGGGAGCCCTTCTCGGATGGCCCGGAAGCCTGCGGCACTTCGTGCTCTCGATCCTTTTCGGGGCCCTCGTCTCCACAGTGGTTTTCGCCCGGGGCGTCCGCATCACAGACCGGTTCAGGTATTTTGCAGCGTACGCCCGGGAGGCTCTGGCCGGTGGAAAGGTATCCCGGTACAGGCTCATGGGAGAGCGGCCGGAGAATATTCACTTCGCGCTTCCTGTTTTTCTGGCCGCCGCCGCGGAATGTGCGCTTGAGTTCGCCGCGCTTAATGGCGCGGGCATGATCGCCGGGTGAGCAGAAAGCGAATCCCCTGCGGCCGGGAGGGTAATTTGCGTCCTTGCTATATTGAACATGCATTGTTCAGCGTGACGTCCGACCGCCCTGCTCCGTGAAACTACCGCAGGCGGGTCGAGACAATCAGGAGGAGGTAACTTTGAGAAGAAAAATCATGGTCCTTTTTGATCCGGAGACGGAATATGCAGTGCGTTTCATGGAATATATCAGCCGGAAGAGCAGCATTCCTTTGGAAGTGCATGTATTTACGGATTTTGATCGCGTAAAAGCGTATATCATGGGAGGAAGAACGGAGATCCTTCTGATCTCGGAGCGGGCGATGCGCGACGAGATCTCCGGATGGCCCGTGGAGCGGATCATCATTTTGTCGGAGAAGGCAGTGCGGGAGCCGGGGGAGAGGTATCCGCATATTTATAAGTATCAGTCCTCGAATGACGTCGTGCGGGAGGTGATGGCCTGCTACGGATCCGCAGCTGCGCCGGAAAGAGTGCAGGGGGAGCGGGAGATTACAAAGCCCGCGCTCCGGATCCTCAGCGTGTATTCTCCTGCCGCGTCGGCGCTTACATCCTCCTTCGCGCTTGCGCTGGGACAGGTACTGGCCAGAAGAAGCCCGGTCCTTTATATGAATTTCGAGAACTTTTCGGGCCTGTCCGGACTTTTCCACGAGGATTTCGAGGAAAATATCTCCGATATCCTCTACTCCATGCGCCAGGGGGAGAAGGACACAGCAGCATCGATCATGGCGGCCGTCAGGCGGACCGGAGAGCTCGACTATATTCCGCCCTGTCTCTCAGGGCAGGAGCTCTGCGGGATCGGCTTTGAGGAATGGGAGAAGCTTTTCGATATCCTCGGTCGGGAGACCGGATACGAATATCTGGTGCTGGATCTCGGAGAAGGGCTGGGGCACCTCCGTGATTTTCTGGAGGCCAGCGACGCAATCTACATGCCGGATGCGGGGAATATTCCGGAAAAGGTCCGGATGGATGCCTTTGAGTCCTGGGTCGACCGGAGCGGGATCTCCCGGATACGGGAGAAGATAAAGAGAGTGAAGATCAGTTCCGGGGATCTTCCGAAGAACCGGGACCGGTATGCGGAGCAGCTCGTCTGGACCGGACTTGGCCGGATCGCGGCGGAGGCGGCGGCCGATGCGTGACCTGTCGGCTCGCCCCATCCGCTCTGCACAAGGGAATTTCGTGGTGTTCCCGGCTCGCCGTGCAGGAAAGGGACACTTCAGCAGTTTGCCCTTTGTAACTGACTAACTCATTGTCCCTCAATATAAACATCCCAACTTCTTGACAACAATTAGGCTGAAATCTATAATTTTAATTATCAGATTTGATGGATTATGACCTGTAATTTCGTGAAAATTGCATAATAAAATATCGAACTTGTAATATCGTTTGACTTTTTTGAAGGGATGGCAGAAAGACGGACAGAGGCGGAGAACTGCCCTTTTTTCCCGCCATCCCGAAGCAATAAAGAAGCAGGGACTAATCATCTGATAAAAAACGTGACATGTGTCAGCAACTGGAAAGGAAGAAGCATGGGAAAATATTCATTCAGAGGGGGAGTTCACCCGAGAGGCTATAAAGAGCTCTCGGCGCAGAAGCCTTTCGAAGTCTTTCTCCCCAAGGGAGATCTTGTGTTTCCCCTGAGTCAGCATCTCGGCAAGCCGGCGGTACCGGTCGTTAAGAAGAACGATCTCGTCAAGGTCGGCCAGCTGATCGCGAAGGCGGATGGTTTCATTTCCTCGAATATCCATTCGTCGGTCTCAGGGAAGGTAAAGATCATTGAACCCCGTTTAAATAACGCAGGTATTCTGGGAGAGTCGATCGTCATCGAGAACGACGGGGAATACACACCGGCGGAAGGTGTCGGCGAGTTCAGTGATTACACAACAATGACAGGCAAGGAAATCATAGACAAGGTCAAGGAAGCCGGCATCGTAGGTCTCGGTGGTGCGGGCTTTCCTACGTATGTCAAGCTGATGCCGAAGAATCCGGAGGAGATCCGGTGGATCGTAGCCAACGGAGCTGAGTGCGAGCCCGGCATTACCTGCGACGACAGACTGATGGTCGAGCATCCGGACTGGGTCGTCAACGGCCTGAAGGTCGTCCTGCAGATCTTTCCGACTGCGAGGGCGGTCATCGCGATCGAGGAGAACAAGCCTGACGCGATCAATGCCATTGAGAAGGAGATTTCCGGAGACGACAGGTTCTCGGTCCTTGTACTCAAGGTGAAGTACCCGCAGGGCGGTGAGCGGAACCTTGTGCACGCCGTATCCGGCCAGTACATGGAGTCCGGCGCTCTTCCCGCAAGCCTCGGCGTCATCGTGGACAACACTGCGACGCTCGCGGCGATCTACAAGGCAGTCTGCCTGAATACCCCGCTTTACGAGCGCGGTCTTACCGTCACCGGAAGCGGAGCTGCCAACCCCGGAAACTATATCGTGAAGTTCGGAACGCTCGCGTCCGAGATCCTCACTTTTGAGGATGATATCAGGCTGGGCACAAAGAAAGTGGTCCTCGGCGGTCCCATGATGGGCGTCGCGATCCCGAACCTTGACATTCCGCTCGAGAAGCGGAACAACGCGCTGACCGTTCTTCTTGAGGATGACGTCGAGACGGCTCAGAAGCAGATGACGAACTGCATTCGCTGCGGCAAGTGCATCCGCGTATGTCCGCTCGGTCTCTATCCGCAGATGATGGCGGAGGCGGTCGAACGGAACAATCTGCAGAGATTTATCGACGTGCACGGTCTTGACTGCATCCAGTGCGGGACCTGTAATTACGCATGTCCGGCAAAGCGTCCGCTCACGCAGCTCTTCAAGCAGGCGAAGCCGGCCGCGATGGCGCTCAACAGATTGAACCAGGCAAAGAAGGAGGGCGGAAAATGACGAACGAAAGCAAGAGCCCGATCCTTAATGTATCCTCCTCCCCGCATTTCAGAAGCCCGCTGACGACATTCGGCGTCATGGGCAATGTCATGATCGGCATGGTCCCCGCGACGGTTTTTGCCGCATGGCACTTCGGTCTCTACTCAATGCTGGTCGTTGCACTCAGCATTGCGGCGGCGTGCGGAACGGAATATCTCTTCAATATGATCACAAAGCGGCCCAATTCCCTGAAGGACGGGTCCGCAATCGTTACCGGATGGCTCCTGGCGCTCTGTCTGCCGCCTGAGAGCCCGGTCTATCTTCCGATCCTCGGAAGCGTCTTCGCGATCCTTATTGCAAAGTGCTTCTTCGGCGGTCTCGGACAGAACTTTATGAACCCGGCTCTCGCCGGACGTGCGTTCCTTCTGATCTCCTTCGGCAAGGCGATGACGAACTACAGTTATGACACGATCTCCGGTGCGACACCTCTGGCGGCGCTTAACAACGGGGATTATTTCAGCCTTCCGGATATGTTCTTCGGATTTGTCAGCGGACATATCGGCGTCAGCGTGATCTGCATCCTGATCGGCGGAATCTGGCTCATCGTATCCGATACGATCAGCTGGGAGATCCCGGTCGCAAGTATTGTGAGCTTCTTCATTTTCATGCTGATCCTCGGCGGACGCGGATTCGACATCACATATCTCGCTGCAGAGCTGTGCGGCGGCGGTTTCCTGCTCGGCGCATTCTTCATGGCGACGGATCCGGTCACGTCCCCGATGACGTGGACGGGCCAGCTCATCTTCGGCGTGATCTACGGCTTCCTCTCGGCGATCTTCCGCGTACAGGGAAGCATGGCGGATACCACGACGTTCGCGATCATCCTCGCGAACCTGTTCACACCGCTCATCGACCGCATACCGGTCCCGCAGCCGTTCGGCATCGGAAAACCGGGCGCGAGCGTCATTCCTTCTCTTGAGGAGCTTGCCGCTCCGAAGAAGAAGGCCCTGATCCCGGCTGCGGCGATCGTCCTCACGGTCATCACGCTGGTAGCGGGCGGCGCTCTGGCGGGCGTCAATATGATGACGGCTTCGCAGATCGC
The DNA here is from genome assembly GCA_946629525.1 of uncultured Clostridia bacterium. Taxonomy (GTDB): domain Bacteria; phylum Bacillota; class Clostridia; order Lachnospirales; family Lachnospiraceae; genus Chordicoccus. Next base: position 8,097 of record CAMOXU010000046.1, on the reverse strand, counting down.
GGAAAATGAAAGACAGGCCAAGCTCGCCGCCTATGCCGAGGTGCTTCCGGCTGCGACGCAGTTCAATTTTGACGAGTCGCTGAATGCCAAGGTCGCGGAATTTGCGGAGACAGGTTACGGCGACGGAGCCTTCGGGCGTGTTTCCATCAATGAAGTCGCTGTAGGGACCGACGATGCGGGCAGTGTCATCGGCTATGCAGTCAGCGTAACTTCCATGGAAGGCTACGACGGCGAGATCACGATGTCGGTCGGCTTCCTGGCGGACGGTACGATCACGGGTCTTGCATTTACCACGATCACAGAGACTGCCGGCATGGGTATGAAGGCGGTGGAACCGGCCTTCAGAGACCAGTTCAAGGATAAGAATGTCGAGACCTTCAAGCTCAACAAGGCAGGCGGCTCCACAACGGATGAGGAGATCGATTCGATTTCCGGCGCTTCCGTCACATCCGGCGCAGTTGTCAACGCTGTAAATGCTGCTCTTGATTTCTATCGGAATCAGATCGCTGCAGCAGGGTGAAGGGGGGATGAGACGTGAATAAGAATCTTGAACGTATCTATAACGGCATTGTAAAGGAAAACCCCGTCTTCATCATGATGCTCGGCATGTGCCCGGCCCTCGCCGTCAGCACATCCGTTACCAATGCCCTCGGTATGGGAGCCTGCACGATCGCGGTTCTCGTAATTTCCAATATCGTTATCTCGCTTGTGCGAAATATTATCCCGGATGAGGTCCGTCTGCCGGCGTTCATCGTCATCGTTGCATCGTTCGTCACGGTCGTCGAGCTCATCATGAAGGCGTATTTCGTCGAACTCAACGCATCTCTGGGCGTCTATATCCCTCTGATCGTTGTCAACTGCATCATCCTCGGACGTGCAGAGGCCTATGCGTCCAAGAACCCGCCGCTCCTGTCCGCCATGGACGGTATCGGCATGGGTCTTGGCTTCACGATCGGCCTTGTGTGCATTTCTTTCTTCCGTGAACTCTTCGGCAACGGAACGCTCTGCGGCGTGCAGATCATGCCGTCGGCTTATCAGCCGGTCGCGCTTCTCATCAAAGCGCCGGGCGCTTTCCTCGTCCTTGGATTTATTGTCATGGTCATGAACGCGATGCACATCAAGACGGAAGCCAACAGGAGGGTCGAGAGCGCAGGATGCGAGGCAGGCTGTGCGGCATGCGGCGTTTCCGACAAAGAAAACTGCGGGAAGAAGGAGGCGTAAAGTATGAGTGGTGAAACATCTCTTATTATGATCATCATCGGTGCTGCGCTCATCAACAACGTCGTCCTGAGCCAGTTCCTCGGTATCTGCTCCTTCCTCGGCGTGTCCAGCCAGATCAAGAATTCGGCCGGACTGGGCGGAGCGGTCATCTTCGTCATCACCATTGCATCTGCGGTGGCGAATATTCTGTACACTTTTGTTCTCAGCCCGCTCGGACTTGATTATCTGCAGACGATCGTCTTCATCATCGTCATTGCAGCGCTCGTTCAGATCGTCGAGATGTTCCTGAAGAAGACGATGCCGGCCCTCTACAAGGCGCTCGGTATCTATCTTCCGCTGATCACGACGAACTGCGCGGTTCTCGGCGTGGCCCTGAACAACGTAACGGACGGCTACAACTTCATTCAGAGTGTTGTCGCCGGTTTCGGAACCGGCGTCGGCTATACGATCTCGATCGTGCTGCTGGCCGGTATCCGTGAGCAGATCGAGGACAACGACATCCCGGCTCCGATCAAGGGAGCCCCGATCGTTCTGTTCGCCGCGACGCTCATGGGAATGGCATTCTACGGATTCAGCACACTGGGCTAAGGAGGCAGGAATATGAGTAGCGGTGCATTACTGGTAATTACAATTATCCTGCTCGGCATAGTGGCACTCCTTGTCGGAGTCATGCTGGTCTTTGCGGGAAACAAGTTTGCGGTCGCTGTCGATCCGAAAGAATCGGCAGTCCGCGAGAGCCTGCCCGGCAACAACTGCGGCGCCTGCGGCTATCCCGGATGTGATGGTCTGGCCGCCGCGATCGCGAAGGGCGAGGCTCCGGTCAACAAGTGCCCGGTCGGCGGTGCGCCGGTCGCGGCAAAGATCTCGGAGATCATGGGCGTCGCTGCGGGAGAGAGCGTCCGGCAGGTAGCTTTCGTGCGGTGCTCCGGGACCTGCGATAAGGCTGTCACGAACAGCCAGTATATCGGGATCAGGTCCTGCTCTGCGGCTGCGGCGATCCCGGGCAAGGGTGAAAAGCTCTGCCAGGACGGATGTCTCGGTTTCGGCGAGTGCGTTGCACAGTGCGATTTTGACGCGATCCACATCGTGGACGGAATCGCGTACGTCGACCGTACGAAGTGTGTAGGCTGCGGCAAGTGCGCGAAGGCATGTCCGCAGCACCTGATCGAGATCATCCCCGATGATTCGGTCTACGCCGTCGCGTGTGCGAGCCGGGATAAGGGCAAGGCGGTCAAGGCGCAGTGCTCTGCCGGATGTATCGGATGCCGCGGCTGCGTGATCCGCTGCAAGAACGGTGCGATGACATTTGCGAACAATCTTGCCCATATCGACTATGAGAAGTGCACGGGCTGCGGCGACTGCACGGTCAAGTGCCCGTCCAAGGTCATCGTCAACAGGCTGTCGCCGCAGGATCAGGCGGCGGAGAAGCCGGCTTCGTAAGATCATGGAACATAAACTGAGAAGAACGGACAGGGAGCTCGTATACAGGGGCAGTGTGCTCGATGTCTACAAAGACACCATGGAGCTCCCGAACGGGAAGCATGAGTACTGGGACTTTGTGGATCACAGAAAGGGAGGGGCGTGCATCGTTCCGGTCCTCCCGGACGGAAGGATCCTCATGGTCCGTCAGTACAGACCTGTCATAGGGCGGGAGACGCTGGAGCTTCCGGCGGGAGCCAGGGACTCCGTCGATGAGGACACGCGCGTGACCGCCGCCAGAGAACTTCTGGAGGAGACCGGAATGACGAGCGGAAAGCTCACGCTTCTTACGAAACTCCGCCCTGCTCCGGCATGGTGCAGCGAGTTCACGGATGTCTATCTTGCGGAGGATCTTACCCGGGAAGGGGAGCAGGATCTTGACGACGCTGAAGAGATCGGGCTCGAGCCGTGGGATCTTTCGGAACTCTGCCGCAGAATATATGCCGGAGAGCTGCAGGATGCAAAGACTGTTGCCGGGATCCTGGCCTACAGCAATCTGCGGTTCATCAGAGAAGGCAGGTGACCTGAGCATCCCGATAAGCTGCGGCCTGCGCAATGCTCCGAAGGAGCGCTTATCCCGGAAGGGGCTTTTGCCGGTCCCCCGGACAGGAGAAGGGTCTTTTTCACTCCTGCAGAAGAGGGGCCTTATTAAGTCAAAAAAAAGGAACGCCTCGGCGCCGGTTTAATTCCGGTCCGCCGAGGCGTTTTTGTATTTTCCGGTATAAAGTTTATCTGCTTATTCGTTATATCCGTTGGGGTTCTTGCTCTGCCAGTTCCATGCATCCCGGCACATGTCTTCGATATTCTTCTCTGCGACCCATCCGAGGACCTCCTTCGCCTTGGCGGGATCGGAGTAGCACTGGGCGACGTCGCCCGGTCTGCGCGGGTCAATGACGTACGGAAGGTCTCTTCCGCAGGCTTGTGAGAAGGCTTTGACGATATCGAGAACGCTGTAGCCCTTGCCGGTTCCCAGATTGAAGATCTGAACGCCCGGAAGCGTCTCCATCCCTTCGATGGCCTTCACATGGCCTTTCGCGAGGTCTACTACGTGAATATAGTCGCGGATGCCGGTCCCGTCCGGTGTGTCATAATCGTTGCCGAATACGTGGATGCACTCGCGCTTGCCGGAGGCTACTTGAGCGACGTACGGCAGAAGGTTATTCGGGATGCCCTTGGGATCCTCGCCGATGAGTCCGCTCGCATGTGCACCGATCGGGTTGAAGTAGCGGAGCAGCATGACCTGCCACTCGTTGTCACTCCTCCAGATATCCGTAAGGATCCTCTCCTGCATGGACTTCGTCGCGCCGTAGGGATTGGTGGTCTCGCCGAGCGGGCATTCCTCTGTGATCGGGACGAAGGCCGGATCGCCGTAGACGGTTGCGGAGGAGGAGAAAACGATCTTCTTCACACCGTGCTTCCGCATGACGTCGCACAGTACCAGCGTGGACTCGATGTTATTGTGATAATATTCGATCGGCTTCTGTGTGGACTCGCCGACGGCCTTGTAGCCGGCGAAATGGATGGCTGCATCGATATCTTCCTTATCGAAGAGCTCGTTCAGGGCCTCGCGGTCGCAGATGTCCAGCTCGTAGAATACAGGGCGCTTGCCTGTGATCGCCTCGATCCGGTCGACGACCAGTGCTTTCGAGTTGTAGAGGTTATCCGCGATGACGACCTCATAGCCGGAGTTAAGAAGCTCCACGCATGTATGACTTCCGATAAATCCTGTTCCGCCTGTGACTAAAATCTTCATAAGTATGACTCCTTTATCTGTGTCTGTCAGACCTTTGATCATCTGTTATTAGAATGCATCAAATTCGTCTGTTCCACAATAGTTTTTCGATTTTCCGGGATGTAATTTTGTTGCAGGATGAGAGGGACGACAGTAAAATATAATGGTATGAGAACTGCTTCGCGGTTCTCATGATCATAATTCGGGCCGCTTCGCAGGGATTCGGTCTGGAAGATATCAGCTGACGCTGAGCTTAAATCCCGCGCCAGGTCTCGCGAGCGGGACTTGAAAAATAGCCGGCGCATTATAGTGACTTTCAGTCGTGAGGCTTCACCGAAAGCAAGACCTGAGTCGGGTCGGTCTCAGACAGACGATGGACTGCTGAAAGTCCGCGCAGTTCTGCTTCAGCACGGAGTTTCGCAGGCGCCTGATCAGGAACATGAGGTATGGCATGGAGACTTTCAAGATCAGCAATAAAGTCAGAGAAAAATCCATGATGGCCCTGTCGGTCTACAATGTCGGCAGGCAGCAGTGTACGCCCGGCTATAAATGGGGTCCGGGTGTCCGGGATCATTTTCTGATCCACTTTATCACCGGCGGAAAAGGCACCTATACCGTCGGTGATATGAGACGCCCGCTTTCTGCCGGGGATGTGTTTATCATTTTCCCCGGAATGGAGATCAGCTACGAGGCGGATCAGGACGACCCGTGGAGCTACGAATGGGTCGGCTTTAACGGGAGCGACGCGAGAGCCCTTCTCAATGCCTCGGATTTCACTCCGGAGAGACTCGTGATGGAGAAGATCGACTTCGGGGACCGGCTGCACCGGTCTCTGTGCGATGTCTATGACTCCTACGGAAGTGAATTCTACAATACGGTCGCGATGACCGGGCATCTCTATGGACTGCTTGCGCTGCTGGCCGAGAAGGCGGAGACCGTCGATCCGGTGAGGGACCGGGATGCGGAGATCATACGAAGGGCGATCGCTTTTATCGATTCGCGGTATTCCTACACGATCTCGATCGAGGATGTGGCGCATTTCGTGGGTGTGAGCAGGAGCACTCTCTTTCGAATGTTCATCCGTTATCTGGAGATCTCGCCGAAGGAATATCTTGAACGATACAGGATACGCAAGGCATCTGCCCTGCTGCGGACGACAGATCTGACGATAGGTTCGATCGCGGCATCGGTGGGGTATGATAACGGCCTTTATTTTTCGAAGGCCTTCCGGAAAATGACGGGACAGTCGCCCACGGAATGCCGTCTGGAGGCCCGCAGGATGGGAGGAGATGACGCCCGGCCGGCGCAGGGAACGGAAGAAAGTGCCGCCGGAGGCAATAATAATTCAGGAGTGGAGGAGACGTAAATGGAAAAACCGAGGCTTACAATGGACGGGGTGGAACAGCTGCTCACGACACGGTTCCTCAATGTGTTCGATCTGCAGTACGAACCCGGGAAGCACTACTATAACGCGACGAGAGGGAAGGCTGAGGACCTCGTGGCGCTCAAATCGGACGATGAATTTCAGGCGATGACCCCGGACGCGGTCTCATGCTTTGTGATCGTGGAGGTCAGGGGGGAGGAGCCGCGGCTTCTTCTGTCCTATGAGTTCAGATATCCGGCCGGACAGTTCCTTCTGAGTCCGCCCGCGGGCCTGATCGATCCGGAGGACAGGGAGAAGGAAGAACCCGCCCTCCTTGCCGCGAAGAGGGAGATCTTTGAGGAGACCGGCCTTCCGGTCAGGGACACGGACCGGATCTGGCTTGTGAATCCGCTGCTCTTCAGCTCGCCCGGCATGACGGACGAGAGCAATGCGCTGGCCTGTGCCGTGATCTCGATGGACAGCTTTGACGGGGTGGACCGGTCAGGGGCGGTCGGAACGGAGCTTTTCAGCGGATATGAGCTCTGCACGGAGGAGGATGCGCGGAGGATCCTCAGAGCAGGGCGTGATGCGAACGGCAGATTCTATTCTGTCTATACATGGTGCGCGCTGATGTATTTCGTCTCCGGGATGTGGAAGGAGCACACGTGAATTCGCACGAAAAATCCACGTTCACTTTGTGAAAAGGTGAGCATGGCATAAATCCAAAAACGTTCTTTATAATGACAGCAGACGCGGATGCGCCTGCTGTTTTCTTAATTTATCGGACGACAGCGAAACATTGTGCTTTGTGGAATCTGCGGAATTATCTCATGACGATAAAAAGGCCTGTGAGACAGGCCGAATTATGATTATGAGGTTCGCGAAGCGGTTCTCATAATAGATCTTATCGGAAGTTCCGCGAGGAACTCCCGATAAAAAGGCCGATTTATCGGCCGTATTATGATTACAGGGTTCGCGAAGCGGTTCCTGTAATAGATCTGATCGGAATCTGCGCAGGGATCTGTCCTGCTCATGCAGATTTTTTACCGGCGGGAGGAAAAATTATTGTACGACGAATTATACCGTTCACTCCGGGCAGCGCTCCTCGCATCCCCCGAGCTCGCAGGCGATCCCTCCGACGAGGCGATCCGGAGCGCTATAACAGGGCTTGTCAACCGTGCGCACCGGGAAAATTATCTGCCGATCGGGGAGCGGACCCGCATTTCCAGGGAGCTCTTCTACTCGGTCAGACGCCTCGACATCCTGCAGGACCTCGTGGATGACCCGGATATCTGCGAGATCATGGTCAACGGTCCTGACAGGATCTTTGTGGAGAAGGGGGGTGTTCTGCAGCGGCTGCCCCGGGGGTTTTCCTCACCGGAGAAGCTGGACGATGTCATACAGCAGATCGTGAGCCGCTGCAACCGCGTGATCAATGAGAGAAGTCCGGTCGTGGATGCCCGTCTTCCGGACGGAAGCCGCGTCAATGCTGTCATTTCACCGGCGGCGATCAATGGCCCGATCCTCACGATCCGCCGCTTTCCGAAGGAGCCGATCACAATGGATAAGCTGGTCCGTCTCGGAAGCCTTACAGAGGAGGCGGCCTGCTTTCTCGAAGATCTTGTGCGGGCGGGGTATTCCAGCGTGATCAGCGGCGGGACGAGCGCGGGCAAGACGACCTTCCTGAATGCCCTGTCCAACTATATTCCGAAGGATGAGAGAATCATCACCATAGAGGACAACGCGGAGCTGCAGCTGCAGGGGATCGACAATCTCGTGTGCCTTGAGGCAAAAATGTCGAATATGGAGGGAAATACGGAGATCACGATCAGAGACCTCATCCGGGCGAGCCTCAGAATGCGGCCGGACCGGATCATCGTCGGCGAGGTGCGCGGAGGGGAAGCGGCTGACATGCTGCAGTGCTTCAATACCGGCCATGAGGGAAGCTCCTGCAGCATTCACGCCAACTCCTGCCATGACGCGATTTCAAGGCTGGAGACGATGGTCATCATGGCGCTTCCGATCCCGCTTGCCGCGATCCGGCGGCAGATCGCCTCGGGCATAGACATTCTCGTCCATCTGGGAAGGCTGCGGGACGGAAAGCGCAGGGTGCTCGAGATTGCTGAGGTGGACGGGATGGGAGAGGAGGAGGTCCGGATCCACAGCCTCTTTCTGTGGGATGACAGGGCGGAGGTGCTCAGAAAGACCGGAGAACTTGCAAATACGCTGCGGATGGAGAGGATGCGGAAAATCAGGGGAAGCCGATAAATTCGCTTCAGATTACGGAATCGTGAGAGCCGGG
>CAMOXU010000045.1 GCA_946629525.1 uncultured Clostridia bacterium | reverse complement strand
AGGTGAAATTGGTCATTTCTTCTGTAGTTGAGATCATTTTTACCATCTCCTTTCTGCATATAATATGCCAAATGCAGTTTGCTTTGTCAAGTGCTTTTAACGTGCTATAGCACATGTTTCTGATAAGTCTATATGATTCCTATAATGACTGAATCAGTGATTCCTCCGGACAGGTCTTTTTATCCCGCCAGAGATCTTCGGTCGACCGGTCTCTGTTTGAATCTCCCGCCTTCCGTTTTCGCTCATTACGCAGTGAATATCAAAGAAATGTTGCCAATCTGTTGCCAGCACTTAACGGAATTTGTTTGGAAGCCGCGTAAATACTGACTTCTTTTTGGGCGTTTTCTTATTCGTACTCTACCGTTGCAGGCGGCTCCCGCTCATTGCTTCCGATGATCCGGAAATCAGACTCATCCTTCTTGATCAATGGAATAATGCTGTGTGCTGTACAGAACCAATGATTTACCAAATCCTTTTCTTTTTACTCCCTTTGCTCAATCATTCATTGAATTTCATCATACCAGTAAATCTTAAGATTTCACCAGCGGAATCAGGCCGGCGGAGTCAAGCTCACCGGAATGGAACAAACATGAATCCTGCGCCGACGATGAAAAGTGATAAATGTCATTTCCGATACATTACATTTGTCATGAAAACCCGCTCATCTGATGCAAGATACGGTGGTTCGTGATACTATGATGTATAAATTTTTTTATCTCTGAAGCAGAATTCCCGTGATGTAAAGCTATGGTGAATGCGCAAAGTGAAACCCGGTTCTGACACAGGTCACCATCCCGCGTCAGTAAGTTATGCCTCCTTTGGGATCGCAGCCGTGCATAAAGAAGATATTTCGAATCCAGCGCGGCGCGGCAGGAACGCCTTCGCGTTCCGGATATTTCAGTTCAATCCGGCAGTGAAAAAGAATGAATGAAGAAAAACTGATCAAAGTCTTAGTAACCGTCTGCCCGACCATCTGTTTTGTACTGATGTTCTCTGTCGTATGCATTTTTTGGATGCCGGGCGTCGACGTATCCCTGATGCAGGTGAATGAGAAACACGTCTTCGGGGCTTCCTATATGACGATGAGCAATCCCTACTATCAGCTTCTGGACGAGCAGATCCGCATATTGATCGAGGCAAACGGAGATCAGCTGATCTCCAGAGACGCCGGCATGCATCAGGACAAGCAGCTGGAGCAGGTCAAAGAGCTGATCGACGCGGGCGTGGAAGTTCTGTTCCTGACGCCGGTAGAGTGGGATAATGTGAAGCCCGCTCTGGAACTGGCAAACGCCGCCGGCATCCCCATTATTGTCGTTGACACGCCTGTAGAGGACAGTGAGCTGGTATCCTGCTCCGTGCTTTCCGATAATTATGAAGCGGGAGTGCTGTGCGCAAGGCATCTGCTGTCTATTCGGGATTCTGCCAATATACTGCTGCTGGAACATGTCACCGCCGAGAGCGGTAAGGAACGAATTCAGGGCTTTCTGGATACGATCCGCGGGCACGAAGGCTTCAACGTACTCGGAGAAGGGGAATCCGACGGGCAGATCGAAAATGCCATGTTAGTCATGGAAAAGCTCCTGAAAGAGCACCCGGAGGCTGATACGCTGATGGCGCTGAATGATCCGAGCGCTTTCGGCGGAATGGCAGCTATCCGGGGAGCCGGCCTGACGGACCGCTTCCTGGTCTACGGAGTTGACGGAACCCCCGAGGCGAAAGGAATGGTAAAAGACGGAATGATGACTGCCACCTGTGCGCAGTTCCCGCTCATCGTCTCAGAAAAGACAGTAGAGCAGGGATACAGATTTCTGAAAGAAGGTCCGGGCAGCCGGAAAGAAGAGGTCATCGTTCCGGTGGAACTGATCACAGCGGAAAATATCGATCATTTCAGTATTAACGGGTGGCAGTGATGAAAAAGCAAGAATCATTAAAGCGAGTCCTTTATACGATGCTGCTCTGCAACTGGTTCATACTGTCATACTATATCGCGGTTCTCTCAGCATCGAAAAAAGTCATATGCAACTTGAAAGGGGCATATGCTTTTCTATCAGTTTCAGAAGGAATTCCGGTGGATACGGTCACGCTGTGTCTGAAGGTCCTTGTATTTTACGCAGCCTTATCCCTCCTGATTCTTCTGAAAGAAGAAATCTGTCAGGAAAACAAAATAAACGTGCACCTGGTATGTCTGGGCGAGATGTTTCTTTCATTTGTACTGATCCGTGCCATGAATTTTTATTACAGCGGCATTGCGCTCCTCGTCCTGGCTGACCTTCTGTACTACGCGGATAAGAAGGGTCTTCGGGTAGTTTATGTTATCATCCAGATTCTGGAATTTGTGTTCGGCAGTGATAAAATACTCGGGTATTTTTATAATAACATCCAATTCTCTTCTTATCTTTACTGTTTCCATCCTGTTGCAAGAAGCTGGATCGTCGCGGTAGAAAGCAGCATGTCGTTCATAAATATTTTTCTTTTTGTTATATTCGCGCTTTTGATGATCATGCGCCAGAAGGATGAGAACTACAGGATATTGATGCTCAACACAGCTCTTTCCCGTAAGAATGTTCAGCTTCAGGAAGCCAATATAAAGCTGAAGGAATACAGCGAAACCATTAAACAGATGACAGAAGTAACGGAAAGGAACCGTCTGGCAAGAGAGATTCATGATACCCTCGGCCATTCCCTGACCGGAATTGTCGTCAGCGCGGATGCAGGCAGGATCCTCATGGACACTGCACCGGAGGAGGCCAAAATCCGGTTCGAGGTGATCGGGGCCACAGCCAGACAGGGACTTTTGGATGTGCGGCGTTCTATTCACGCTCTTCGCCCGGATGCTCTGGAAAGCCATGATATAGAATCTGCGCTCGAAAAAATGATTCAGAACGCCCGGGAGACAACGGGCACGGAAATCAGTTACGACCAGACGTCAGGTGATCTGATCCTGGCGCAGGATGAGGAGGACACACTTTACAGAATCGTGCAGGAAGGTCTGACTAATGCCGTGCGGCACGGGCATGCGACCAGTATTTCCGTCATGGTCCGGAGGGAAGAAAACTCCCTCAAAGTAAGTATCCGGGATAATGGAATCGGAAGTCAGAACATAAAAACAGGCTTTGGTCTGGATTATATGCGCGAACGAATCGAAATGCTGAAGGGAAGCCTCAGCTACGGCAACAGGGAGGACGGCTGTCTGGGCTTCTATCTCGAAGCGGTAATTCCTGTTCGAAGTTGGAATCCGGAGGATGAACAATGATTAAAGTGATGATAGTGGATGATCAGGAGCTGATCCGACACAGTCTGAAGATCATTCTTGGAGTGAATAATGATATGGAAGTGGTCGGAATGGCAGCAGACGGGGCTGAGACGCTGCAGAAGCTGAAAGAGCTAAGCCCTGAGGAAAGACCGGACGTGATACTGATGGATATTCGGATGCCGGTGATGGACGGGGTCGAGTGCACTGCTCAGATCTCGAAGAAATATCCGAATATAAAGGTGATCGCGCTCACGACATTTGATGACGAGGAATTTGTATTCGGGGCTCTAAAGAGCGGGGCAAGCGGTTATCTGCTGAAGGGAAGCAGCCTGGGGGAATTGTCCGGGGCGATCCGAACGGTCTATACCGGCGGAGCGATGCTCAACCCCAATGTGGCCAGCACAGTGATCCGCCAGTTCTCCACCATGGCAAAGAACATCGTGAATCCTGAAATAACGGATCTGAATACAGATGAGATAACCAAGAGCGAGTGGTACATCATACAGGCTGTTGCCAGAGGCATGTCCAACAAGGAAATCGCGGAGTCGCTGTGGCTTTCGCAGGGAACCGTGCGGAACTCCATCAGCAGCATCCTGAATAAGCTGCATCTTCGCGACAGGACGCAGCTTGCCATCTGGGCCGTACAAACGGGAATAGTAAATAAGGATTTATTTGATTCATGAAAAAATGGTTATTAAGTATAAGCCTGCTGCTCACTGCAGCTGTCCTGTACGGACTGTTCTGGTACAGAACGGTGCAGCCGGTAAGGCTCACCATCGGTATTTACTCGGGCAGTTACTGGGGGACATCGATCGGTGACCGATATCAGTTCTTCGACGAGGCGATTGAAATTTTCGAGAAAACGCATCCGGGAATCGAAGTAAGCTATGTCAGCGGAATCGGAATCGACAGTTACAGCGAGTGGCTGGCTGAACAGTACATGAAGGGACAGGGCCCGGATCTGTTCCTGGTCCTTCCTGAAGATTTTTCTCTGTTGGCTGCTTCCGGAGCCCTTTATCCTCTGGACGACCTGATCCGGCTGGACGACGGGTTCGATCTGTCTGTTTACTATAAAGCCTGTCAGAAAGCCGGCCAGATGGAGAATCGGCAGTATGCTCTGCCGTTCGAGAGCGTTCCGACCCTGATGTTCGTAAACAAAAGCCTTCTCAGGGAATACGGGATCAGCATGCCCGCCCATGACTGGACCTGGGATGATTTCTATGACATCTGCAGTGAAATCACCGAAGCCTCGGAAGCACAGACAGAGAAAAAGGCATATGCCGTTTTCAATTACAGCTGGACGGACATGCTTTACGCAAATGGGGCGGTGCTCTTCTCAGAAGACGGCAAAACGTGCAATCTGGGAAGTCTGCGGGTTCGGGAGGCAGTTCTGTTCGATCAGAAGCTGCGCGAACTGAATAACGGATATACCGTCACAGCGAGGGATTTTGATGAAGGAAGGGTGGCTTTCCGCCCGTTCCTGTATTCGGAATACAAGGTCTATCAGCCTTATCCCTGGCGTGTCAAGAAATATTCCAACTTTGAGTGGGACTGCGTTCAGATGCCTTCCGGGCCGAGAGGCGGAAACGTATGTGAAATCGAATCGACGCTGATCGGAATGAATGCACGGTCCCGTCACAAAGAGCTGGCCTGGGATTTTATGAAGCTGCTCTGCGGCGATGAGGAACAGCAGAAAAAGATGTATTCGTCCTCGGCAGGGATCTCTCCGATAATTGCTGTAGCGGAGGATAAGGAACTCCTGGATAATCTTTTCCAGGATGTGCCGGGTGATTATGAAATCAATCCGGATGTGATTCATGACATCATGAGTACCGGAGTATCCGCACCCAGATTCCGCAGATACAGCCAGGCAAAGATCATGGCAGAAAATGCGGTGGATACTGCGCTGAAGAGCGGAAAGGCGATCGAGGAATATCTGGTCAGCTCTCAGCACGATATAAATATTATGCTGAGTTCGTGAGCGTGTGCAGGTTGAGGAAGGTGCTCCGCGCTCTGCGCGGCGCGGCAGGAGCGCTTGGGCGTTCTCTAAGAATATGTATGGTCAACATGACGGAAAACATGTTGCCATACATATTTTTTTTCGCACATTCGACAAGAATGTGGCAAATGTCATGTTGTTTTAATGACGATGCTCAGTTGTTGAAAAAATATTCTGTTCATAAAATGTATTTCATAAAGCTCTGCCGGCGAGCTGACAACTAATCCAGGAGAAGGAGAGGTGAGGAAAATTGAGATACGTAATTCTTGTGAGTCACGGAATGTTCGCAAATGGCATGCATGACGCAGTCAAAATGCTCAGCGGAAATGAGAGTGATGAGATCAGGTCGATCGGTCTTCTGAGAGATATGGGCGCAGACGAGTTCGCGGTCGAATTCCGGAAGATCCTTCCGGAAATGGGCCCGGACGACGACCTCATCCTGTTTGCTGATATCGTTGGCGGTTCACCGCTCTCAACAGCAGCAAATGTTATCGCAGAAGAAGGTCTTCTCGGCAAAACCCTTATGATCGGCGGTATGAATCTGCCGCTCGTTCTGACAGGAGTCCTTTCCAAGGATGATATGAGTTTTGATGAGATCCGGACAGAGATTCTCGGGGATGCTGCCGAAGGACTCAAAGAGTTCTCCGTTGCAGCGGAAGCAGACGCGGACGACGATATCTGAAAATGCGAACCGCACCGACTGAAATACTGAAAACACCGCAACTCCGAAAAGGAGCAGAGAAAGGATATAAAAATGGCAGTAAGTTTTATTCGTGTAGATGACAGAATGATTCACGGACAGACAGTTACGCGCTGGTCACTGGAATATCCCTGCACAGGCCTCATTGCAGTCAATGATGCGGCTGCTAAGAATCCGGTCCTGAAGCAGGCTTATAAGAGCGCTTCCGATAAGAAGACCTTTGTATGGGGCGTACAGGAATTCCTTGAAAAGGCCCCGAAGGTCCTTGCATCCAAAGACCAGTATTTCCTGATCACAAAGAATCCGGTCGACATGAAGAAGATCCTTGTTGACGGCAATTTTGATCCTCAGGGTGTGAAGACCGTCATTATCGGACCGTGCAACGACAGGCCGGGCGCAAAAAAGCTTGGAAATAACCAGTCCATTACACAGGAAGAGGCCGAAGCTCTCGAGGCCATCATGCAGAAGGGTTACGAAGTGGAATTTGCTTTGATCAAAGAAGCGGCAATCGGAAACTGGAAGAAGTTCAGAGGTCAGTTCGGATTTAACTGAAAAGGAGGAGATCCGTCATGTCAATAAATTTATTTCAGGCACTCATTCTGGGATTGTTCGCATCTTTATCATCCATGCCCGGTATGGGAAGTTCCTCTATAGGTAACTACACACTGGGTCGTCCGCTCGTCGGCGGTCTGGTATGCGGACTTGTGCTCGGAGACCTTAAGACCGGTATTCTCGTCGGTGTAGCTATGCAGATCGTTTACATTGCCCTTGTTACCCCGGGCGGAACGGTTTCAGCTGACGTACGTGCTGTCTCCTATATCGGTATCCCGCTGGCGATGCTCGCAATCAAGTCACAGGGACTTGACCCGGCTTCCGAACAGGGTATGGCGCTTGCTACATCCTTCGGCGCGATGGTCGGTACTGTCGGTACCGTTCTTTTCTACGGTACGGCAACGCTCAACCTCGTCTGGCAGCATATCGGCTGGAAAGCGATCGAAAAAAGGAACTACAAGCAGATCTTCCTTGTAGACCGCGTATATCCGTGGATTTCCCACATTGCATTCTCCATGGTCCCGACAGTTATCATGTGTATGCTCGGCGCTCCTGTTGTTGAAATGATCAAGACACATCTCCCGATGGATGGTCTTGCAATGAAGACACTGTTCACTGTAGGTTCTCTTCTTCCCTGCGTTGGTATTGCGATCCTTCTGAAGCAGATCGTTCGCAATGTCACCGATTTCATTCCGTATCTGACAGGTTTTGTTTTTGCCAGAAGTATCGGAATCAACCTTGTATCAGCTACAGTAGTTGCCGGCATGTTCGCGATCCTTGTTTACAGACTGAAACTGGTCCAGTTACAGAGACCTGCGGCTGCAGCCGGTGCCGGAGGAGGCGAGTTTGACGATGAGGAGGAGGATATCTGACGATGAGTAATGAGAAAAAACTTTCAAAGAAGGCCTTAAGCAAGTCATTTCACAATTGGTATTGGGGACATCTGACCTGCTTCTCACAGGAGCACATGCAGACTTTCGGTTACCTTCACGCGATGCTTCCTCTCTGCGATGAGCTGTATGCGGGTGATGAAGAGGCGAAAGCGAAAGCCATGAGCACTTACACCGCATTCTTCAACACAGAACCGCAGCTCGGTACTGTTATCGTAGGTATGACAGCCGGTCTTGAAGAGTCGAGAGCAAACGGCGACGAAGAAGTTGATGATGAGACGATCAACGGCCTCCGTGCAGGTCTTATGGGCCCGATCGCAGGTATCGGCGACTCTCTGGTAGTCGGAACGGTCATCCCGATCCTCCTCGGTATCGCAATGGGTATGTCCGGCGGCGGCTCTCCGCTCGGTGCGCTCTTCTATATTGTTGTATGGAACATTTTCGCTTACTTCGGAATGCGTTATCTGTACAATACCGGTTACAAGCTCGGCGGTCAGGCCGTTGAGTTCCTGGTCGGCGCACAGGGCGAAGCGATCCGTGACGCAGTTTCCACTCTGGGCGGTTTTGTTATCGGTGCGGTTTCCGCTACATGGGTCTCTGTCACGACAGCGTTCAAATTGGTCAATGCTGAGGGTGAGACTTACCTGAGCCTTCAGTCCAAACTGGATGAGGTGTTCCCGGGACTTCTCACGGCGGTTGTCATCATTATCTGCTGGTGGCTCATGGCAAAGAAGAAGAGATCACCGATCCAGGTCATGCTGATTCTCGTGGCAGTTGCGCTGATCGGCTGTCTGGTCGGATTCTTCAATCCGGGTCTTACATATTAATTCTTACATGTTAAGTCTTGCATGGTAAGTCTTGCATATTGATATGTAATATCCGGTCTTCTCCTGCAGAACCGGAGAGATGGATTCGGACCTGCGGATGCTGACACGTCTGCAGATCGAATCTGTTCGATATCTGTTACCGGAACGACCGAACAGGGACAGGAACATATGCTTCCTGTCCCTGTTGTATAAAGAGGTATTTTTATGAACAGGGAACTTCTTATTGAAGAGGCAAAGCTGCAGGAAGCAGCTCTGAAGCGTCTCGGACATTGGGCTGCAATCGGCATGGCAGTCTCATCAGTGGGGGTCGTTCTTATCTATTTTGCGGTGGCACCGGCAGAAAAGAGGATCTGGCTCATTGTTACGGGGGCACTGGTCCTGATCCTGGGAGCCTCGGCAGTTATCACGATCGGTCTCGGGATCCGGAACGGCCGGAACAATGTGCAGAAGATCCTCAGGGCAATTGAACAGGATAAGACTCCCGGGAATAAACTGCAGGATAAGGCCCCTGTAAATGCGATTCAGGATAATCCTCCTGAAAACGAGATTCCCGAAGCAGGAACGCTCTGCTGTTCCTGCTCTCAATATTCAGAGGAATGACAATTATGCAGGAGTATTCTATTTTGTTTCTGGATATCGACGGGACCGTTCTGGATACACAAAACAGAATTTCCGCGAATCTGAAGCAGCTTTTTAAAAAATTAATTCGGGAAGAAATCCCGATTGTGCTGAACTCTTCCAGATCCCCTTCCGGGACGATGGAGATTCGCAGAGTGACCGGAATGCAAAGTCCCTTTATTTGTTATGGGGGCGGACTGATCGTAGGAGACAGGGAACAGATCGTCGCCGAGAGCGGTATTCCGGTGGAAGACGCGCTGAATTTATACCGCCGTATCTGCAGTCTTCCTTATGACATCAGTGTCAGCTTTTTCGTCTATGATGTCTGGATGACGGACCGCAGGAAGCATCCGATGATCATTCGCGAAGCGGAGATCACAGGATGTGAACCGGTGGAATGTAATTTTGAGAGTATAGGCACGCTGACGCAAAGCATCCATAAGATACTGTGCATCGGAGAGCATACAGCGCTGGAGGAGCTTGTCAGGATGGGAAATGCAGAATTTTCCGGAATACAGATGCTTTTCTCGAAGGTAGATTATCTGGAAATCACGAGCCGTAAAGCTTCAAAGGGCAATGCGGTGCGGCGTGTGTGTGACTACTATGGGGTATCGCCTGAAGATACCGTGGCCGTCGGAGACGGGATGATCGACCGATCCATGCTTGAGGTCTGCGGGCTCGGCATCGCAATGGGGAATTCCCCGGCGGAGCTAAAGCACGTCGCCGACATGGTGGCGCCGCATGCGGACGACGACGGACTGTATAAGGTGCTTAAGGATTTGAATCTGCACAGGCAGTTCCCCGGCTCTGGGCCGCTTAATCTCTGACAGTGTCGATACGATCCGTACCTGTCAAAACTGCCTTCTCACTCTTGATCGCGCAGAACTTCTGAATTACCTGCAGAATTTTCGTGACTGCAGTCATGAGATAAGCGCATAAAGTGAGACCTGACTCTGACATGGGCTGCAGACCCGAAAATCGGGTATCGGTCCATGCGCATGAAGCAAAGCGGATTGCGAGTGTCCTCTTTACTGATCGATGGGCAAAGAGGTGCGTGTGCGAGGCTGACGCGAAAGCGTCAGCCTCTTTTTTCGCCATATATCACTGATTTTTCCACTTCATCATAGATACCCGAAGCAAATTTCTGCCCGGATATACCTGAAAACAGCAGCGCAGTTCTCTAAGGATCCATATCAGGTCTCACTCAATACGGCAACCATTTTCTTCAGCCGGACAGTCGAGTCACATTTTTACGAGGGAACCAATATCATATGTTCCTGCCTTTTCTGCATTCATCCGATATCGTCTGCAGA
This sequence comes from uncultured Clostridia bacterium, assembly GCA_946629525.1. Taxonomy (GTDB): domain Bacteria; phylum Bacillota; class Clostridia; order Lachnospirales; family Lachnospiraceae; genus Chordicoccus. The sequence continues at coordinate 10,638 of CAMOXU010000045.1, read as the reverse complement.
TTTATGACAGTCTTTCGGCAATTTTGCTATTTGACTATAACGCGATCGTTCAGCACTTCGTATCCGAATTTCCGATACAGATCATGCGCATCTCTAGTGATCAGGATCACGCGGAGGCCGGCATATTGCTGCGTGTTTTGCTGCTTATGCAAGGCTCGTTTTTTATGTGGCTATAGGATGGAGCAGTATGCCTTTTTCAGGCTGATGAGACTGGCCCCAAAATAGCTTCGCAATTATTCGTACTCCACCGTTGCAGGCGATTTATACGCCTGAATAAGATGCAAAACCCGCGTCAATCGGCAGCACTACACCAGTAATAGCGCTTGCAGCCTTCTCATCACAGAGGAAGAACACGCCGCCGAGAAGCTCCGAGCTGTCTACAAAACGGTCCATCGGTGTGTTTCTGAGAATTTTCTCGGAACGCTTTGTGGGCGTTCCGTCCTCGTTAAAAAGCAGCGCGCGGTTCTGGTTGGAAACCAGGAAGCCGGGCGCGATCGCGTTGCAGCGGATCCCAGATCCCGCAAAATGGACCGCCAGCCACTGCGTGAAGTTACTGATGGCTGCTTTCGCGCCGGAGTAAGCCGGGATCTTTGTCAGCGGGGTGTATGCGTTCATGGAGGAGATATTCAGAATACAGCCGTTCTTCTTCTCCACCATATCCCTGGCAAACACCTGCGTGGGAAGAAGCGTCCCCTGGAAGTTGAGCTTGAAGACGAAGTCCACGCCGCCTGCATCCAGATCAAAGAAAGTCTTCTGGCCATCCGCAGCCTCATGCTGGAACTCGTTATCCGTCGTCGCGCGGGGATTGTTGCCGCCTGCGCCGTTGACCAGGATGTCACAGGAACCAAGGTCCGCCACGACCTGATCGTGCACCGCCTTCAGGACTTCAGGATCCAGCACGTTCGCCTTGTAGCCCTCACAGATAAATCCTTCCTCCCGGCACTCTTTTGCCAGCTTCTTAACGGCCTCTTCATTCAGATCCAGCGCAGCCACTTTGGCACCTGCCTGCGCAAAAGCTCTTGCCATATCGCCGCAGAGCACGCCGCCTGCACCGGTCACCACGACTACTTTACCTGTAAAATCAACATTCAAAGGGAGATTCATCATTGCTTTTTCCATCCTTTCTATGATTTCATGCGTTCGCTCTGTATTTGTTTCCTGATGCTTACAGTCTAACCGGAACCGCCTGCGGCCGCATGGTGCTTAGAGTCTTGAAACGTGGTGAATCTTGCCCTAAAATCAAAAATGAATTAACTGCATCCGGACGGTCATAAGCAGATAACAGACATGCTGTGAGGTAGATCATGCACAGAGATAACTGGACAGACCGGCAATATATGCTGGCCGGCGCTCCCTATGAGATCCATCATTATGTCGATGAAGTTCCCCCGCATGTGAACTTCCATGAGCACCCTTTCTACGAACTATTCTTCTTCATAGACGGGAATGTTCAGTATACCATCGAGGGCAAGACATACCACTTGCAGCCCGGGGACATCCTCCTGACCAACAGACTGGACATCCATCGGCCGGAAATCCTTCCCGGCAGTCCCTACGAGCGGATCGTGATCTGGCTTGCCGATAATTTCTTTGAACAGATCAAATTCGGGGAAGATGACCTGTCACAGGTCTTCCGCGACGCCGCGTTCAGGGATTACCGGCTGCTGCGCATCGGAAAGACAAGGGCGGAACGATTGGAGAATCTTTGCCAAAAGTGCATCGATGCGATCCACAGCCGCCGGATCGGGGGATATACCCTGGGAACTGCCTGTATGATGGAACTCTTCGTCCGGATCTGCCGATACTATTACGAAGATACGGAAATCGTGCCTGAAGATGTGATGGAAAATGAGAAGATCAATACGCTTCTCAGGTATATCAACGAGAACATCACGGAAGATCTCACGCTGGATCTTCTGGCAGAGCACTTTTATATGAGCAAATATTACCTGAGCCGCCAGTTCAAACGATATACCGGGCTGAGTCTTTATCAGTATATTATGAAAAAAAGACTCACGATCTCCCGTGACCTTCTTCTCAGCGGCAGCAATGTAACACAGGCATGCTTTGACTGCGGGTTCAACGATTACTCCAACTACCTGAAAGCATTCAAGAGGGAATTCGGCTGCAATCCCAGCGCGTATGTCCGTTCCGATCGTCATAAGTGAAGACCATTCTTCTGTAAACAGTATCATTCTTCATCGCGCAATTCTCCTCATTTTAATCAAAAGTATAATTGCATAATCAAAAGAAGGATCCGGAGTGTGTATTCCCGCGATCCTTCTTTGTTTTCAGACTCTGCCTGCTTTATTGTCATCCCTGCTCTATGACCGGGCTCGCTTTAAGGCCTGGTTTGCTTCAGGGAGACGCCTGCATGCATGCTGTGCTCTCTTTCCGGACAAGCCTGTATTACCTTTCCTCCAGCATTTTCAACACTGTGTTGAGCAGCACAGCCATTCCGGCTGAAAGTATACTTCCCCATAGAATCTTGGGGATATTCATGGTCCGAAGCCCCTCGAACAGGAGGATTCCCAGTCCCCCCGCGTTGATCGAGGATGCAATCGTCGCAATTCCGACAGTAGATACGATTGCAAGCCGGATCCCCGCAAAAATCGCCCTGCGCGCCAGCGGAATTCGGATCCTGGTCAGGATCTGCATATCCGTCATTTTTTAACCTTTCTGACCCATAGTCTATTCAATTACTCATATTTTTCTACGGTCTGACATATGTTCGACGAACATATGTTGTTTTTTGCGCCTTCAAGAATCGGAATTTCCTATAAAGTGAAAAAAGCCTTGTAACTACAGCGTTTCTGTAGCTACAAGGCTAATTTATTTCGTTTCGCTATGTCGTTTTGAATGCCTCTGTTACGTCTTCACGGCAGCTCCAGCTTGAGTGTCAGCAGGGCGTTGTAAGGGGACAGGTGTTTTCTTATTCGTACTCTATGATTGATTTCTGGTTTGTAGGATATCTTATGGTTTTCATTATAAGAATTACACCATATTAATACATATTATATCAAACTTTTTGTTTTACTTGAGTTTTTTAGGTCAAAAATATGTCAATTGCCTGGTTCTTCTTACTTGTTATACATAATAAAATAGGATATGCATTGAGGATTGTCATTCGTAAAATCGATTAGATATGATCTAAATTCTGGATGCTCTGATATATCAAATATAATCCCAACGGCATGTCCAGCAACGATTTCACCGTAGGAAATATAAACTTCATTGAATTCTATTTCAGAGTGCATTCCTTGAGATTGCAAAGTATTTATTCTTCTATATTTCTCTATTAACACATCATCGGTCGTTATGGATGCAACATCATGTTTTTCTCTATAAAAGTGTAATTGAGAGCAGGAAATATATCCGTTTGGTGCTGATAATTCCACATAACAGAATCCCGAAGAAGATGGAGTATTAAAATTACAACAATATGCTTTTGCATAATTATTGTATATTTCTTCGCAATTCCATTGGTCAACGTCATTCCCAACATATAGTAGTACTAACTTAGAATGCTCCTCTGATTCAGTGTACAACTTAATTGAATAGCCTTCTGAATTTACAATTGAATAATCATGGTATTCGATTGCATGATATACAAAGGCATTATGATCATGTTCAAATTGTTTTACCGCTCTAGCATATTTAGAATCATAATCAATTGTGTCTATGGAATATCCATATGAATAGTAAAGCTTACCAGCTATTAAATATTTTACAATATTGGGGTTTAGACCATAATCATTAACCATATTTTGGCATCTCTTAATTCCTACTCTTCTATGCCGTCCTTGAGGGTCAGCTCCGTCTCCATCGTATTAGATTCCTCCACGGTGATGACGCCGTCCGGACCCACGGTGTGGACCGCCTCGGCCACCATGTCGCCAATCTCCGGGTCTCCGCAGGAGATCCTTGCTGCCTGGGCGATCTCCTCCTTCGTGCCGATGGTCTTGGCGGACTTGCGGATGGCTGCCGCGGCGACCTGGGCAGCACCCAGGATCCCCTTGCGCAGGTCCACGGGGTTCGCTCCGGCCGCCACCATGCGGTATCCCTCCCGGAGGATGGCCTGGGCCAGGACCACCGCGGTCGTAGTGCCGTCGCCCGCGGTGCCCTCTGTTTTGACCGAGACTTCGCGGATCAGCTGCGCGCCCATAGATTCCGCCTTGTCGGAGAGCTCCACGGCTTTGGCAATGGTCGCCCCGTCATTCGTGATATAGCGTCTGGTCAGTCCGTTGGACTCCACCTCCTCCAATACCACATTTCGGCCTGCCGGGCCGAGGGTGACCTTGATCGCGTCCGCCAGGGCGTCCACGCCGGCCATGATCTTTTCGCGGAGCTGTGCGTCATCATAAACTTGTTTTGCCATTTTCTGCTTTCTGTCCTTCTGTATATGATCTGGTTCGTTGATCTTCCGCGGCCTGCCAAAAGGCCGGCGGCGGGTGCCGCCGTCTCCGGGGCTTATGCTCTGCTGTGTCTTACGCTCTGCCGGGCGTCGCGCGTCTTTACGCTCTGCCGGGCGTCGCGCGTCTGACGGCGGCCGCCAGCGGTCTTGCCAGCACCTGCAGGGTGATCAGCTGGATGGGGATCAGCACCAGGCACTGGGTGAGCCTGACCGGCAGAAGGCCGGCGTAGGGGGCGCCGTAGGTGATCGAGATCCACAGGGTCTGCAGGAGCAGGCTGAGTCCCAGCTGGTTGACGGCCACCGCGCCGATCATGCGCTTCACCGTGATGGTGTCGTGCAGGAAGAGGCCGAAGACCGCGCCGGTCAGGAAGGCATTCAGCGTGAAGCCGGGGAAATACGGTCCCGTGGGGAACAGGAGCATGCCCAGGATGTCTCCCACGGCGCCGACAAGGCCGGTGGCCAGGGGCCCGTAAAGCATGCCGGACATGGCGAGCGCGACGAAGGCGAAGCCGATCCGCATGTTCCACATGTTGATCGAGAGGAAGCGCTCGAGAACGACGTAGAGCGCCGTGAAGAACGCCAGCATCACGATCATCCTCGCGGGGGAGCCCCCGTTCTTTCCGTTCCCGAAAGTTCCAAACATTTTTTCGAACATAAAAAAACCTCCTTCGTGATAACCCAATAACGACGTTACGGTTTTGCCACCACGACGGAAGCACATCTCATGCGCGGCAGCGGATGCGGGATGACACCGCAGGACCGGCAGCCTTCTCTGCCCCGTCCCTTCGTCCGCGAACGACCTCCCATTTCGCGGCACTTGACGCGTCATTCCTACTCTGACCATTCAGTTTCTCCGATCCCGGACCCGTGCATGCGGCTCGCGCGCATTCCGCGGATCTTGATCTTACACGCATATTGTATTATATAGTTTCCCGCATTTCTATAATCAAATCTGTGTATTTGGGATGGCCGGCGGTGTGCACATTGCTCCGGGCAGTACTGCTGCCCTGGGCACGACTGCTGCCCTGGGTGCTACTGCTGCCCTGGGCAGCGGTAGCACTTAAACAGCTCTCTCGAAATGATGACCTGCTGGATCTGCGTGGTCCCCTCCCCCAGGCGGTGGAAGCGCGCATCGCGGAAGATCCGCTCGATCAGGTACTCCCGGACGTAACCGTAGCCGCCGTGGAGCTGCAGCGCCTTGTCCGCGTTCTCACAGGCAGTCTCCGTAGTGAGATACTTGGCCACAGAAGCGTCCATGTTGACGTCCGCCCCCCGGTCAGCCTTATAAGCCGCATCATAGATCAGCAGCCGGCAGGCCCGGAGCTTGGCCTCCATGTCGGCCATCATGAAGCCCAGTCCCTGGAACTTGTAGATCGGCTTGCCGAACTGCACCCGCTCCCGGGTATACTTCACTGCTTCGTCCATGGCGCTCTGCGCTATGCCCAGCGCACTGGCGGCCGCACCGATCCTCGCGATCGAGAGAGTCTTCATCGCCGCGGTGAATCCCCTGTTCTCCTCACCGATCAGCCGGTCCGCCGGAACGAAGACGTCCTCCAGGATCAGGTCCGAGACCGGGATCCCTTTGCATCCCATTTTCTTCTCAGGCTTGCCGACGGAGACGCCCTTCATGTCCATGTCGATCATGAAGCAGGAGATTCCCTTCGCCCCTAGCTCCGGATCGGTCTTTGCAAAGATCAGCGCGTTGTCGGCCATGGGCGCCGCCGTGATGAAAGTCTTCTGCGCGTTGATCACATAGCCGCCGTCCACTTTCTCCGCCCTGGCCTTCATGGAGGCGTTGTCCGATCCGGCGCCGGGCTCCGTCAGGCCAAAAGCAATGACTCTCGTGCCGTCCGCCACGCCGGGCAGCCACGCCCTCTTCTGCTCCTCCGTCCCGTACTTCACCACCGCCTAGGTCGAGAGCGAATTGGCCTGGCTCACGATGATCCCCGCCGCCGAGTTCTTGCGGTTGACGGCCTCCAGCGCCAGCGCGTAGCTGCGCGTGTCCAGCCCCAGCCCGCCGTATTCCTCCGGGATCTTCATCCCGAACAGGCCCATCTGCGCGATCTGCTCCATGAGCTCCTTCGGAAACTCGTCCGTCTCGTCGATCTGCGCCGCGCACGGGGCCAGCACCCCTTCCGCGAACTCCTCGATCCCTTCCAGCAGCGCCAGATGATCCTCGTCAAAATCAGTCCCACGGGAAAAAGAGCCGCGCCCACCAGCTTCGCGATGCCGGCCTCGAAGACCGTCTCCGCCGCGGCCGTTGCCAGAAGGAACACATGGGCGCCGAAACCGATGTACACGCCGGCCGCCATGCCGAGCAGGACCATCTTAAAGACCGGCAGGTTTGCCTTCTTGACACCGTTCCCGATCCATATCTGCAAAATCTCAGCAGGAGAATTCATAACTCGACTCCTCTCCTAGTGAATATTAAAGCCTGCGGGGAAACCCGCCGCTTCGGTCGATCCCCCGTAAGAGATTATTAAAGCCTGCGGGGCGATTTTCCACTGCATCGGAGCCCCGCAGGCTTTATAATCTCTTTACTTCAAAGTCCGCCCTGCAGCTTCCACCACATGTCCGATCAATACGCAGGTCGTGACGCTCCCCACGCCGCCCGGCACGGGAGTGATGGCCGCGACGTTGGGCTCCACGTCCTCGAAGTCGACGTCTCCCGAGATGCCGCCCTTGGCCTCATCCCAGTTGATGCCCACGTCGATCACCACCTGATCGGGGTTCGTGAACTCCTTCTTGACGCTGTGGAGCTGTCCGGAGGCCGCGATGAGGATGTCCGCCTCCCTCGTGATGGAGGGCACATCCACGGTCCTCGTGTGGCAGTTGACGACGGTCGCGTTTTCGTGCATCAGCATCATGGCCACGGGGCGCCCGATGACCAGGGAGCGGCCGATGACGGCTGCTTTTTTGCCCTTGATCTGGATGCCGAAGTGGTGCAGGATCTCCATCGCCGCCTGCGCGGTGCAGGGCGGGAAGCCGGTCTTCGTGTTGGTGAAAACGCCGGCCAGGGAGAGGTCCGTGCATCCGTCGATATCCTTCGCAGGGTTGAGCATCTGCCTTGCCTTCTCATTGTCGAGCTGCCTGGGCAGCGGCCTGAAGAGAAGGATGCCGTGGATGCTGTCGTCCTCGTTGACCTTCTTGAACTCTTCGTCGAACACTTCCTGGGTCACATCCGCGGGGAGCACCACGTTCTTCACCTCGATGCCCACGGTCTGGGCCCGCTTCGTGGCGCCGCGCTCGTACGACAGGTCATCCGGCCTCTCGCCGACTCTGAAGATGCAGAGAGTCGGGTTCACGCCCTTTGCCTTCAGATCTTCCACATCATTCTGCATCTTCGCGGTCAGTGCGTCCGCGACTTCCTTGCCTTTCAGGATCCTGGCCATCTTCTTCTCCCCTTCGTATCCTGCAGCACTGAGAAGCTGCTGCCCCGGTTTTTGTAAATATCCAAGTATTTTTTCAAAAATGACATCCTCATTTTCCTGTTTCAGGCAATAGCATGGATGTCATTTTCTCATTTTGCCCCAATAATTCACCAACATAGCGCTCGAAAACGTTATTTCGTCTACCATTATCCAATACATGGATTATTGGTGGATGTCAAAATATGAGATCCGGCAGTTTTTCCCAACCGCGTGGATCGTCCGACATCCGACTGGGGCCGCAGGATCTGCCCCGCTCAGCCGCAGGATTTGTCCGCGAAGACCCGCACGCCGGTCACCCCCGGATCTTATCCACCACGGCGCCGAAGATCTGGTCGCCCATCACGGTGTATTTGCCGAGCAGCTCATTGGCTTCCTTCTCGAGGGCATCCGCGCAGGCGCGGTCCTTCATGGACTTCGTGTTGATGAAGACGTTGAGGGAGGCCGCCTGCATCGCCGCCTTGCACAGGATCGCCCCGCAGCCGGCATCGGAGATGGCGAGCTTCGAGCCCTTGGCCGCGAACTCCTCGATGAGGTCCAGGGCCTCCGCGCAGGTGCGCATGATATCCATGGGCACGCCGCATGCGACCTTCAGGGCATTCTCCATCACTTCATCGCGGGTCGGGTCGTCCTTGGGGATCCCGTAGGCCTTCGCCAGAGGCGCGAACGCCTCCGCATCCCCGTCGATCAGCTCCAGGAACCGTTTGCGGAGCTCCTGTGCGCTCACCATCAGGGCCTTGATATCCTCTTCCACGTCCGCGTACTTCTTCTTGCCCACGGTGAGCTCACCCACCATGTCACCCAGAGAGACGCCGATCGCGCCGACCAGGGCACTGGCTCCGCCGCCGCCCGGTACGGGCGCGGGGGAGGCCAGTTCCTCTGTAAAGACAGTGACTGTCTTTTCGATCATTCTCATAACTCTATCCTCAGAACAGGCCGCTGATGACGCCGTTCTCGTCCACGTCGATGCGCTCCGCGGCGGGGACCTTCGGCAGGCCGGGCATGGTCATGATGTCGCCGGTCAGGGCCACGATGAAGCCCGCGCCCGCGCTGACCTTGAGGTTGCGCACGGAGACCGTGAAGCCCTTGGGCGCGCCCAGAAGGGAAGCATCGTCCGAGAAAGAGTACTGGGTCTTGGCCATGCAGATGGGCATCTTGTCGAAGCCGAGCTCGGTCAGCTGTTTGACCTGCTTGACCGCGTTGCCGACCAGCTGCACGCCGTCCGCGTGATAGATCTTCCTGCAGATCGCGTCGAGCTTCTCCTCGATGGAGAGATCCAGCTCGTAGGACTGACGGAAATCATTGGGCATATCGCACAGACGGACGACCTCTTCCGCGAGAGCCTTGCCGCCTTCGCCGCCCTTGGCCCAGACTTCGGACAGAGCCACGTTGACGCCCAGCTCCTTGCACCTCTCCTCGACCAGGTCGAGCTCCGCCTTGGTGTCGGTCGGGAACGCATTGATGGCGACGACGCAGGGAAGTCCGAAGACATCCTTGATGTTGCTGACGTGCTGCAGCAGGTTCGGAAGCCCCTTCTCCAGCGCATCCAGGTTCTCGTTGTTCAGGTCGGCCTTCGGCACGCCGCCGTGATACTTGAGGGCACGGACGGTCGCGACGATGACGACGGCGCTCGGATGAAGATCCGCCAGGCGGCACTTGATGTCCAGGAACTTCTCGGCGCCCAGGTCAGCGGCGAAGCCTGCCTCGGTCACGATGTAGTCGCCGAACTTGAGAGCCATCTTGGTGGCGGTCACGGAGTTGCAGCCGTGGGCGATGTTCGCGAAGGGGCCGCCGTGGATGAAGGCGGGGGTGTGCTCCAAGGTCTGGACCAGGTTGGGCTTGAGGGCGTCCTTGAGCAGGGCTGCCATCGCGCCTTCCGCCTTCAGATCGTGAGCGGTCACCGGCTTGCCGTCGAAGGTGTAGGCCACGATGATCCTGCCCAGGCGGGCCCTCAGGTCGGAGATGTCGCTGGCCAGGCACAGAACCGCCATGACCTCGGAAGCGACCGTGATATCGAAGCCGTCCTCACGCGGAACGCCCTGCATGCGGCCGCCGAGGCCGTCCACGATGTTGCGGAGCTGACGGTCGTTCATGTCGACCGCGCGCTTCCAGGTGATCTGCTTGACGTCGATACCGAGCTTGTTGCCCTGCTGCACGTGGTTGTCCAGCATGGCAGCAAGGAGGTTGTTGGCCGCGCCGATGGCGTGGAAGTCACCGGTAAAATGCAGGTTGATGTCCTCCATCGGGATGACCTGCGCGTAGCCGCCGCCGGCCGCGCCGCCCTTGACGCCGAAGACCGGGCCCAGGGAGGGCTCGCGGAGCGCCACGACGGACTTCTTGCCGATCTTGCGCAGGCCGTCTGCCAGGCCGACGCTCGTCGTGGTCTTGCCCTCGCCCGCAGGCGTAGGAGTGATGGCGGTCACCAGGATCAGCTTGCCGTCCGGAGCATCCGCGTGCTCTTTCAGATAGTTATAATCGATCTTTGCCTTGTAGTTGCCGTATTGCTCGATGTACTTCTCGTCGATGCCGAGAGAAGCGGCGATCTCCGTGATCTTCTTAGGGGTGGCTTCCTGAGCGATCTCGATGTCAGACTTGTATCCCATACTTCCAATTACCTCCGATCCTTTTAAACTGCTCTATGAACCTGCTGCCTGAAAAATGACGGTTTAAAGGTACTCCCGGAAAGCACCTGCCTTTCCGCTCTTACCGTATAACCTTATCACAGCTTTTTCGTCTTCTAAATTCACCAACTAGCGCAGGATGCTCGTGACTTGAGTCATGAGAGGAATGCGCCTT
>CAMOXU010000044.1 GCA_946629525.1 uncultured Clostridia bacterium | reverse complement strand
TCAGCTTGCGCTGACCCGAATCCCGCGCCAATTCTCGCGAGCGAGAATTGAATTTTATTCTTCATCGCGCAAATGGGAAGGTGCTCCGCACCCCTGCTCGGCGCGGCAAGAACGCCGGGGCGTTCTTGCATCCGGGAACTTAAGGGATCCGGAAGCGGGAAATTTCGTTAGTTAGATAGAGGAGACTCTATGCAGGATATTGCAATTGAAGTATCACATGTGACAAAACAATATAAGCTGTACGACAAGCCGATGGACCGCCTCAAGGAGTCTCTCGGACTCAGCAAAAAGAAGCGCTATAAGGAAATTTATGCGCTGAAAGACGTCAGCTTCAATGTGAGAAGGGGAGAGTGCGTGGGCATTATCGGGACCAACGGATCCGGAAAGTCCACGATCCTCAAGATCATAACCGGCGTACTGAATCCGACCGGGGGCAGCGTGGCCGTCCGCGGACGGATCTCGGCCCTCCTGGAGCTGGGGGCCGGCTTCAATCAGGAGTACACGGGGCTTGAGAACATCTATGTGAACGGGACCGTAATGGGCTTCTCCCGCGAGGAGGTGGATGCGAGGCTGAATGACATCATCTCGTTCGCGGACATCGGGGAATTCATCAACCAGCCGGTCAAGACTTACTCGTCCGGTATGTTCGTCCGTCTCGCCTTTGCCGTCGCGATCAATATCGATCCGGAGATCCTCATCGTCGACGAGGCCCTCTCCGTCGGCGACGTGTTCTTTCAGGCCAAGTGCTATCACAAGTTCGAGGAGTTCAAGAAGGCCGGGAAGACGATCCTCTTCGTAAGCCATGACCTCGGGTCGGTGGCAAAGTACTGTGACCGCGTGGTCCTTCTCAACAAGGGGCATAAGGAGACAGAAGGAGATTCCAAGCGGGTGATCGATATCTACAAGCAGATCCTTGTCAACAACCCGCACGCGGACGACCGCTCCGCGATCAAGGAGGATATTTCCCGCTACCTCAACGAGGAGAATGCGAAGGGAAAGTGGTACGGAAAGCTGGAAATGAATCCGCAGCTCCTCGATTACGGGGAGAAGCAGGCGGAGATCGTCGATTTCGCCATTGTCGATGACAAGGGGGAGATCAATTCCGGCATCGTCAAGGGGACCGAGTTCACGATCAAAATGAAAGTGAAATTCAACCGGGAGCTCGTCGATCCGCTGTTCTGCTTCACGATCAAGGATCCGCAGGGAACGGAGGTCACGGGGACCAATACAATGCTCGAGCGCATTGATACGGGAACCTTCCATCCGGGAGACGAGACGGTGGTGGAGTTCAGGCAGAAGATGAATCTGCAGGGGAGGAGCTATCTGCTCTCTCTGGGATGCGTCGGCTTTGCGGACAACCGGTTCGCGGTCTACCACAGACTCTATGACATCTGCGACATCAATGTCATCTCGGATAAGAACACGGTCGGCTTCTACGATATGGATTCCACGACCGTGATCGATGGAAAAGTCAGGCACGCATAAGATATAGGAGCGAATGATTTGATTCTCTTAGCTGAACAGGCAAAGCGCTGCGGCGTGTATGTATTTCATGATAAAGACGGGCATGCGGACAGATATGTCGGCGAATTCCTGAAAGGTCTCCGTGAGGTCACGGATCACCTTCTCGTCGTCGTGAACGGGGAGATCGACGAGGAGAGCAGGGCGATGGTCCTTGCATACGCCGACGATCTCATGATCCGCCCGAACGAGGGGTATGATATTACCGCGTATAAGAAAGGACTTTTCCGCTACGGCTATGAAAAGCTCCTCGAATATGACGAGGCGTATATCTGCAACGATACGCTCTTCGGTCCGATCCATCCGTTCTCCGAGATGTTCGATGCGATGGCAGGGCGGGATCTGGATTTCTGGGGGATCACGGCCTTCCATGAGGTGCCCTTCGACCCGTTCGGGACCGTCCGGTACGGATATCTTCCGCAGCATATTCAGTCCTTCTTCCAGGTCTTCAGAAAGGATTTCATGAAGACTGCGGACTTCCTTAACTGGTGGGAGAATATGCCTGCGATCGAAAATTATGTGCAGGCGATCGGCACGCACGAGGCAGTCTTCACGAAGGAAATGCAGGATCGCGGCTATAAGTGGGACGTCTACTGCGACCCCGCTCCGCTCGAGGGCTTTACCTGGGATCCGCTCCGGGATTTCCCCCGCTATCTGATGGAGACCCAGAGATGTCCGGTCATAAAGCGCAGGAATTTTTTCCAGGATTACGGCGAGGCCGTCGGAAGAAGCGGAGGCGAGGCGACCCTCGAGGCCTTCGAGTACATCCGTGACGAGACGGACTACGATGCGGACCTCATCTGGGAGAACCTGCTTCGGACGGTCAATATGGCAGATCTCAGGAAGAGACTGCACCTGAACTATACGGTATCCACAAAGATCCCTCATAAAAAAGCAGCCGATGCGGGCTGCAGCAGCGCATCCGCTGCGTACATCGCGGGGCAGTCCGGCCGTAAAGAAGACGGGCCGGCGGTCCGGAGAGAGCCTTCGCAGGAAGAGCGCGGGCGCTCCGAAGATCTGCGCACGGCGCTTGTCTGTCATGTCTATTATGAGGATCTTGCGGAGGGCTGTGCCTCCTACGCCGCAAATATGCCGGCAGGGATCGACTTCTATGTCACGGTCCCGGATGAGAGAAGGCTTGAGAGCGTGAGGAAAGCGTTCGGCCCCCTGGAGAAGGACCATAAGATCGAATACCGGATCACCGGCAACCGCGGCAGGGACGTCGCGCCCTTCCTCGTCGGCGTGAAGGATATCATCGAAAAGTACGACCTGATCCTCAAGGTCCATGACAAGAAGGTAAAGCAGGCATCTCCGCTCTCTATAGGGCGCTCCTGGGAATATGAATGCTTCCAGTGCCTTCTGCCGACACGGACGTTCGTTGAAAATGTCATCGACCTTTTCAGGAAGAACCCGCGGCTCGGCCTTCTGACTCCGCCGGTCCCCATCCACGGCCCCTACTTCCCGACGACCGGGAAGGGCGAGTGGGGCGTGAACTATGATGTGACGGAGGAGCTTGCCGGAAAGCTCGGCATAAAAGCGCCGATGGATCCGCAGAAAGAGCCCGTCGCACCGCTCGGCTCGGAATTCTGGGTCCGGACCGATGCCATGAAGACGCTGTTCGCCCATGACTGGAACTATGACGAGTTCCCGGAGGAGCCGGTCGCGATCGACGCGACGGTGCTTCACGCGATCGAACGTCTCTACCCGTTCGCGGTGCAGGCGGACGGATATTACACCGGATGGCTTCTTTCCGATACGTTCGGCAAGATCGAGATGGACAACCTGACCTATATGAACGCAGGCCTTACGTGTGCGGAGTCGGAGCGGATCGGGCGGTGGGCGCCCTTCCATGAGCTCGTCGACGCCGTCGAAAAGTCCTGAGGGAGTATCTTATGATATTGGATGTGAAATCAAAAAACCGATGCGTGATCTTTCTTTTCTACGACAAGGACGGGATCGTGGACCGGTATGTTCTGGATATGCTGGATGATCTGCGGGAGAACGCTGCCTTCGTGTACGTAGCGGTCAACGGCTTCATTACCCCTGAGGGGAGGAAGAGCCTTGTCAGGCATTCGGATGAAGTCTTCTGCCGGGTCAACCTCGGGTTTGACGTCGGCGGCTACCGTGACGCCATCTTTAATATTGGATTCAGAGAGCTCTCAAAGTATGATGAGCTTGTTCTCATGAACTATACGTTCTTCGCCCCGCTCTATCCCTTCCGCGAGATGTTTGCGGCGATGAATCCGAGAGATCTCGATTTCTGGGGGATCACGAAGCACCATAACGTGCCCGGAGATCCTTATGACGGAAAGCTCATCTACGGATATCTCCCGGAGCATCTCAATTCACACTTTTTCGCGCTGCGGAGAGATTTCTTCATGAGCTGGGATTACCGGGATTTTATCTGCAACATGAAAGTACCGGGCTCTTATCTGGATTCGATCACCCAGTACGAAGCGATCTTTACGAAGCATTTTGCGGATCTGGGCTATAAATGGGAAGCGTATGCGAATTCGGACCGGTTCGAAGGCACCTACTATGCCCCGTTCATGTTCGCCGCGCCGGAACTGATCCGGGAGGACCGGTGCCCGATCGTCAAGCGCCGGACTTTTTTCTCCGACTATCAGTTCTTCCTGCTGAACACGGCCGGGGAGAGCTCCTACCGCACATACGAGGAGATCAAAAAACTGCCCGGAGTGCGGACCCGCCCGATCTGGGACAACATCCTTCGTCTGCAGAATCTGCCGGATATCCGTCAGGTCATGCATCTTACGTATTTTGCGGATTCCGAATATACCCGGCATACGTTCTCTCCGGACGATCAGGCAGCCCTCTTTGTATTCTGCGAGCCCGGCGCTGACCCGGAGCTTCTGGCAGGCCGTTATCTTAAGAGGGTCCCGGATACGATCCCCGTGATCTTTATGGACGGTCCCGGGACGTACGCGGAAAAGCTGATCGAGGCCTCCCGGCAGGCGGAGGATTACTCCTTTGTCGGCGTTCTCTCTCTCTTCGACGTCCGGAAGGCTCCCGAGCCGAAATCGGACGCGGCGTCCCTTCTCTATCGGGACGAGGAGTGCGTGATCGGATCGGAGGCGCAGATCGGGAATATTCTGGACGAAATGAAAGACGAGAGGGCTCTCGGACTTCTCGTTCCGCCGGTCCCCTCCTTCGGAAGATATTTCGCGGAGATCGGCGACGGCTGGGCCGGTCTCTATGACGAGCTGTGTGAGACGCTCAGGCTGCTTGAGTTCACGTTCCCGGTCGCGAAGACGGATGCTCATCCGGCTTTCCCCTTCGGCGGAAGCTTCTGGGCGAGAGGAAGGGCATTTGCGCGCGCGGGACTTCATCTGCGGGACGGCCGCCTTGCCGCCCTTGTGAAAGATCCCGAAAAGCAGCTGCTCGTCCGTCTTCTCCTTCCTTTCCTGATGCAGGAGGAGCGGTATCTTACGGGAATCGTGGCCGGATCAAAATACGCCGCGATCGAGTTCACGAATCAGGATTACATGCTTCGCGTAAACAACCGCATGGTATTTGAAAAATTCGGACCTGACTACTATGAGCAGGAGCTGAAAAAGATCAGAGGAAAAGCATGAAAGAAGAAAACATCGGGAAGGTCAAGCTGAATTACACATGGTACAGCGGAAAAGATCTGTACAGCGACGGGGACGCGGTGGAGAACCGGATCCTCGATATCGTACAGCATGAGGAGGGTTACGAGTTTGCCCTCGACGAGTATAACAGCTGGCCGATCCTTTACCATCTCACGAGGCAGAGGGAAAATATCGTCCTTCCGATGGAGATCGGAAAGACGGATGAAGTTCTGGAGGTCGGCGCCGGAATGGGCGCGGTCACCGGTGCGCTCGCAAGGGCAGCGAAGAAGGTAGACTGCATTGAGCTCTCCAGAAGACGCTCTCTGGTAAATGCCGAGAGGCATAAGGATCTCGATAACATTGAGATCTTTGTCGGCAATTTCCGCGATATCCGGATCGAAAAGAAGTATGACGCGGTAGTGCTCATCGGAGTGCTGGAGTACGCTGTCTACTACGTCGGCGGGGAGAATCCGTATGAGACCTTCCTCAAAAAGATCGCCGACTGTCTGAAGCCGGGCGGAAAGCTGTACGTCGCGATCGAGAATAAGCTCGGAATGAAATATTTCGCGGGATTCCACGAGGATCACCTCGGGAAGCCGTTCGTCGGCATCGAGGGATACAGGAAGGGAGACCACGTAAGGACCTTTACGAAATCGGAGCTTACGGAGCTCACTGCGCGGTGCGGATTTGAGGACCTCTATTACTTCTATCCGTTCCCGGACTACAAACTCCCGACAGTCATCCTGAGCGACGACAATATACGGGATGCGGAGATCGATTTCGATGAGGATTCGAACTATGATCTGGATGTCCTTAAGCTGTTCTCGCAGAGAAAGGCATTTGCCGGCCTTAAGGGGACGGAGGAGAGGGCGGCTTTCGCCAATTCCTTCCTGCTCAAAGCGGTGAGGAAGAGCTGACGGATCACTGGTCTGCCAAAGCTCCCCGCATGTACATGTATAAGTATGGCGGCAGGGAATAAAAATCTTTATTCCGTGAGCCTCGGGAATCCGGGAGCGGGAAGCTCCAGTCATTTACAGTTGAGATGGCCCGGAAAAATCCGGAGAAGGGAATATCCGACCGCCCTTTTATGCGGCCGGGTGATATGTGAGTATATGAAGAAGATACTTGTGAAGTGCTCTGATGAGAGAAGCCGCAGCTATTCGATCATAACGACCATCGCTTGTGAGGATGACAAAAAGTTCGTCCTGAAGGAGCCTGTCTATCCTGAGGGGAAGGCGCATATCGAAGATCTGGCCTCCTTCCGGGATATCCTTGCCTCTGCATACCCGCGGATCATCCCGTGCCCGGTCAGGATCGGGGACGGGAAGGCGGTATTTGATTTTATCGAAGGCAGATCTCTCGAATCCGATTATAACGAGGCAGTGGAATCCGGGGATCCGGAAGCTTTTGAGAAGGTCCTTGCCTGTCATCGTGACCTGCTGTGCGGGAATCCGGAAAATGAAGAGACCTTTGTGCCCACGGAAGAATTCAGGGCCTGGTTCGGGAGCGCTGCGGCATATGAGGGAAAGCCGGGCTTTCGCGCTGCGAACTTCGATGCGATCCCGGGCAACATTATCTTTTCGGAGAACGGTCCCTGCTTCATCGACTACGAGTGGACGATGGCTTTTTCCATGCCCAGAGACCTGGTGATCTATCACTGTGTGAGAGATTTCTATTATCACAACGATCACGCCGAGGATTTTTATCCGCTGGAGAAGGCGGCACGGTATCTCGGGATCGGGACGGATATGGATCTTCTGCAGAAGAGCTATGAACACTTTTTCGGACGGGTCTTAAAGGATCCGGACGGAAGGAGCTTCGGCCTTGCAAAGTCGTCCTCGAAAAGAATGCAGATCGGGATCCGGGAGCTTCGGGAGGGCAAGGCCAGTGCAGACGAGGCCGCAGAGTTCGCCCACAGAATGTGGAAGGATTGCTCGGCCGCAGTCTTCAACCTGCAGAGCCGGCTCGACCGGATCGACGGGGAGTGGGAGAAGAAGTATGCCCTGCAGGATGCCACCTGGGTGGGCAAATATAACGCGGAAAAGATCCGGGCCGACCAGGAGTACGCGGATCTCATGAAAGAGTATCAGGTCCTGAACAGGGACAGAGATATATGGAAATCCCGCTATGAGGCCGTGACAGGGACGAAAGCCTACAAAGCGACGGAAAAAGTGAGGAAGGTACTGAAAAGAGGATGATTGACGAGAAGAATTATCAGGAAGAATACGAACAGCTGAAAAAGGAGTTCGATGCGCTCCATAAGCGGTATGTGGACGCCAGACAGGCGGCGATCGAGCGCTCGGAGCTGGCTGCCCGCCTGGCATCGAATAAGACGATGCTCCTTTATCGCAAGGCGCAGGTGAAGTCAGGGAAGGGGGATCCCTTCACGCAGCTTCGTCCCCTTCTCACGGAGGCGGAAGCGAAGATCGTCTATAATATCGACCATATCGCGTACCGCAGAGGCGACGTCGTCATCCGCGGGTGGGCTTTTGACCTGCAGGGCGTCGTGCCGCCGGTCATGGTCCGCGACAGGAGCCGCATTCTTCCGATCCAGGAGAACTGGTATCCGCGCTCGGACGTCAATGACCAGCTGAGCCTGCCGGAGGATATGTGCACGGGCTTCTCCATCCGCATCCATCTGAAGGATATCCGCCACGAGACGCTGCTCTTTGAATTCGAGAACGAGTTCGGGTACGTCGCGAAGGAAGTGAAGATCCTCTTAAAGGAGAAGGAACGCGAGGAATATCTTTCGAAGAATGCCCATCCGGTGTATGCGATGGACAGTGCCGGTTACGATGACTGGTTCCATGACCGCATGGTAAAGGAGGAGGAGCTTCTTCGCCAGAGCAGAAGAAAGCTTCCCTATATGCCGCTCGTCAGCATTGTGATCCCGCTCTACAATACGCCGAGGCGTTTCCTCGACGAACTGATGGAAAGCCTCCTCGGCCAGTCCTATCAGAAGATCGAGATCTGTCTGGCGGACGGGAGCACGTCCCCTGAGACCGGAGAGATCATAGCGGAGAAGTACCTCAGCGATCCGAGGGTCCGCTATCAGAAGCTTGCGGTCAATGCGGGCATTTCCGGAAATACCAACGAGGCCATTAAGATGGCGAAGGGAGAGTTCATTCTCCTCTCGGATCACGACGATACACTTGAGAAGAATGCCGTATACGAGATCGTATATGCATTGAACAGGGATCATACCATCGATATCGTCTACACGGACGAGGACAAGCTGATGTACTCCGCAGGGGTCTACTACAGCCCGAATTTCAAGCCGGACTATAACCCCGACCTCTTAAGGTCCAATAACTACATCACGCACATTTTCTGCGTGAGAAAGTCCCTGGCGGATAAGATCGCAGGTCCGGACGGGGAGTATGAGCGGAGCGAATTCGACGGCGCGCAGGACTATGATTTCATTCTGCGCTGCTGCGAGAAGGCCCGCAGGATCTATCATGTTCCGAAGTTCCTTTATCACTGGAGGGCGCACGCATCCTCGACGGCCGGGAACCCGGAGAGCAAAATGTATGCCTACGAGAACGGCAGACGCGCGATCGAAGCCCACTACAAGAGAGTGGGGATCCCTGCCAGGGTCGAGCTCGCAGAGGACATCGGAAGCTACCGCACGATCTATGAGATCCAGGGGGAGCCTCTCGTCTCGATCATTATTCCGAACAAGGATCTTTCGGACGTCTTAAAGAGGGCGGTCGATTCGATCTTCGAAAAGTCGACCTATAAGAATTTTGAGATCGTCATCTGTGAGAACAACAGCACGGAGCCGGAGACCTTCCGGTACTACGAGGAAGTGCAGAAAGCCCACAGCAATGTCACTGTGGTGACATGGGAGAGGGAATTCAACTTCTCGGCGATCAATAACTACGCGGTGAAGCATTCCAGAGGGGAATACCTGATCTTCCTCAACAATGACGTGGAAGTGATCACGGACCGCTGGATCGAGGAAATGCTCGGCTACTGCCAGAGAAGCGATGTCGGAGCCTGCGGGGCGAGACTGTATTATCCGAACGACAGGCTGCAGCACTGCGGCATCGTCGTGGGGATCGGCGGGATCGCCGGCCACATCTGCCACCTCGAAAAGCGCAGCCACGGCGGGTATTTCGGCCGTGTCTTCAAGACGCAGGATGTCAGCGCCGTCACGGCTGCCTGCATGATGATGCCCAGAAAAGTTTTCGAGGAGGTCGGAGGCTTCGACGAGGAGCTGGCCGTGGCCTACAACGACGTGGACCTGTGCCTCAAAGTGCGCGACAGAGGCCTGCTCGTCGTATACAATGCCTGGGCGGAGCTCTACCACCATGAATCGCTCTCGAGAGGATCGGACGATGCGGAGGTGGATAAGAAGAAGCATGACCGGCAGATGAACGAGGCCAGGATCTTAAAGAGCCACTGGCCGGAGATATACGAGAAGGGCGATCCCTACTTCAACCCGAACCTTGATTACAGTGCAGCCGAGTATGTTCTCGCTGGGACGATCCCTCCGAACTATTCCGCACTTTCGAAAAGGGAAGTTTAAGCTTATGAGAAACGACGGATTTTTAATAAAGAACGACAGATTCTCTCTCACCGAGCCGCATCTCTTCATGCTGCGCGGCCATCTGGCACCGCGGACGGAGGTCACGGCGAAGCTCGGCGGGAAAACGTTCCCGCCGGAGGTGAGGAAGCTCACGGAAAATGTCGATGAGCGCTACGGCGGCAGCGAGACGATCGTGACCTTCCGCATCCCGGAGGACGTGAAGGACCGGGACACCCTGAAAGTCTACACGAACGGGGAGAAGGGCAGGCGTCTTGCCTTTGAGATCGGGGGCCGCGCCCTGCGGGAGAAAATGAAGGGCATCAAGCTCTTTGTCGACGATTTCACCGTCAGTGAGAAGGACGGCTTTGTCCGCATTCAGGGATGGGCCGTTTCGACGGTGCCGGTCGAGATGGCTGTGCTTGATTCGGATAAAAAGAAGATGCCTGTGAAGGTGGAGCGCTACCAGAGGATCGATGTCGTCGATCTTTTCGACGAAATGAAGGTCGATGAGATGAGCGGCTTCCACATAGAGCTCCGCCCGATCCCGAAAAAGAGCGTGTATCTCGCCTTCCGGGCGGGAGAGCACCGGATGCTCCGGGAATTTAAGACCGATCCCGTGAGCTTCCGGGCCGAGCGGGCCGGGCATCTCGCGAAGAAGGGCACGGAATATCTGAAGTATCACGGCGTGATGGCACTCGCGGAGAAGTCCTATAATAAGCTTTTCAACCCGGCCATGAAGCCGGTCATCTATGCCGACTGGATCAAAAAGCATCTCCCGAGCGAGAGGGTCCTTGCGAAACAGCGGAAAGACGTCTTCGACCCGGCTCCGCTCTTCTCGATCGTCGTCCCGCTCTACCGGACCCCGGAGAAGTACCTGAGGGAGCTGGTGGATTCCGTCCGTGCACAGAGCTATGAGAACTGGGAGCTCATCCTTTCCGACGGCAGCGGTGCGGATTCACCGCTCACGGACATTCTTGACCGGCTTGTCCCGGAGGATGCGCGCATCAGAGTTATCCACAACAGGCGGCAGCTCAATATCTCGGAGAATACGAACGCGGCGATCGAGGTCTCGAAGGGGGACTATATCGTATTCTGTGACCATGACGACCTGCTCGCCCCGAACGCGCTCTACGAGAACGCCTGCATGATCCGGAAGGATCCGGAGACGGAGCTTCTCTACAGCGATGAGGACAAGATCGGCATCGGCGAAAAGTATATGCAGCCGAATCTGAAGCCGGATTATGATCCGGATTTCCTGACATCCGTCAACTATATCTGCCATCTGCTGGTGGTGAAGAGGACGCTTGTCGACCGCGTCGGTCTGCTGGATCCCGCGTTCGACGGTGCCCAGGATTATGATTTCATCCTTCGCTGCACCGAACAGACGGAGAAGATCGTCCACATTCCGAAGATCCTCTATCACTGGAGATTTTTCGAGGGAAGCACCGCCGCGAATCCGGAGTCCAAGACCTACGCGTTCGACGCGGGATGCAGAGCGATCCAGGCCCATTATGACCGTCTCGGCTGGCCGGCTGTGTCCATGCCGGGCGAGTATCCGGGAATTTACCGGACGAAATGGAACTGGGGAACGACGCCGCGGGTGACCGTTCTGATCCCCAATAAGGATCACGTCGAAGACCTCAAAAAGTGCTTAAAGAGCATTGACAGGGGAGAGCGGTACCCGGATCTGGAGATCCTGATCGTCGAGAACAACAGCACCGAGCAGGAGACGTTCGATTATTACAGGACGCTCACGGAGCAGGATGAGAGAGTGCGGGTCGTCTACTATGAGGGCGGCTTCAACTTCTCGGCGATCAATAACTTCGGCGCGCGGTATGCGACCGGCGAGTACCTGTTCCTGCTCAACAACGACACGGAATTTATCAGCAGCGACGTCATAACCGAGATGCTCGGGTTCGCCCAGAGACCGGATGTCGGAATTGTCGGCGCGAGACTGTATTACGAGGACAACACGATCCAGCACGCCGGCGTGATCGTCGGCTGGGGCGGCATCGCAGGCCATGCGTTCGTCAACCAGTCGAGGGGCGAGACCGGATACCAGCACCGGATCATCTGCCAGCAGGATCTCTCTGCGGTCACCGCAGCCTGCCTGATGGTCAGGAAGAGCGTTTTTGACGAGGTGGGAGGACTCACGGAAGAACTCGCTGTCGCGTTCAACGACATTGATTTCTGCATGAAGGTGAGGAAAGCCGGATACCTGATCGTCTATGATCCTTATGCGGAGCTGTACCACTATGAATCCAAATCGAGAGGTCTTGATCAGGGCAATCCCGAGAAGGTAAAGCGGTTCCAGCGGGAGATGGATATTTTCCAGAAGCGCTGGCCGGAGATCCTGAGGGACGGAGATCCCTATTATAACCCGAACCTCTCCATGGTCACGCAGGACTTTTCATTGAAGAGAAACTGAAGAAGGAGTAGAACTATGAAAGCATTAGTCACAGGTGTTGCCGGGCAGCTTGGACATGACGTGATGAATGAGCTCGCGAAGAGGAACCTTGAGGGGGTCGGAAGCGACCTGAAGGAGGTCTACAGCGGTGTGATGGATGGCACGCCGGTAACGACGATGCCCTATATTCCGATGGATATAACGGATCCGGAGAGTGTGAGAAAAGGAATCATTGACTCGGGAGCGGATTTCGTTATTCACTGTGCGGCCTGGACAGCGGTCGATAAGGCGGAGGAGATGCCGGAAGCATGCCGCAAGGTCAACGCGTACGGCACTCTGAATATCGCGAAGGTCTGCGAGGAACTGGATATTCCGATGATGTATTTCTCTACGGATTACGTCTTTAACGGCAGCGGGACAAGACCCTGGGAGCCGGAGGATTCGTATGAGCCGCTCGATGTCTACGGACAGACGAAGGCGGAAGGGGAAGTGGCCGTGATCGAACATGTGAAGAAGTTCTTCATTCTGAGGATCGCATGGGTCTTCGGCGTGAACGGCAGGAACTTTATTAAGACCATGCTGAATCTCGCGAAGAACCACAGTACGCTCCGGGTCGTGAACGACCAGATCGGAACTCCGACATATACCTACGATCTCGCACGGCTGGTCGTTGACATGGCTTTAAGCGACAGGTACGGGATCTACCACGTCACGAACGAAGGGGATTATATCTCCTGGTATGAATTTGCGTGCGAGATCTTTAAGGAGGCGGGGATCACATCCGTGGAGGTGATCCCGGTGACCTCGGAGGAGTACGGTGCAGCGGCGAAGAGGCCCTATAACAGCAGAATGGACAGATCAAAGATCGTCCGCGAGGGATTCGAACCGCTTCCGGACTGGAAGGATGCGCTCCGCAGATATGTCGCGATCCTGAAGGAAATGTAAATGACAGGCTGCGCCGGGCTCTTCGCAGGAGGCCGGCGCACCGCAATCGGGGCGAGAAGGAGAAGCGCCGGATCGCAAAGACTCATGTAAGCTGCAGCGCGTGCGTCCTCTGGAGGTTTTGAATGAATAAAACGTATCGTCTGGACTTTCGCATGAGGACGGCACTCGTCCTTTCTGCGGCGGTCCTCGTCACCTGCCTGATCGTCTTCAACGAGTTCATTTTCGGGGAGAGGATCTTTGCATTTTATGACATAGGATCGGACACTTCACAGCAGTATCTTCCACAGATCCTGACTGTCGTCAGAAAGCTGCGCGAAGGGGACCTTACACTCTGGGATGCGGAGAACGGCTTCGGCGTCAACATGAATATGCTGACGATCACGAACCCTTTTTTCTGGATCATCTTTCTCACGGGCTTCCTGTGCGGAGAGAAGGCAGTCTTTCCCGCAATGATCTGGCTGTATATCGGGGAGATCATTGCCGCGGGACTTGCGGCATATCTTTTTCTGTCACTCTTCCGGCTCAGTGAACGGGCAAAGTGCCTGGCAGCCTACATGTACGCGTTCAACGGGTTCATGCTCGTGTGGGGGCAGCATTATCAGTTCGCGGCTGTGCCGGTCCTTCTCATGCTCGAGCTTTTCTTTATCGAGCGCTGTATCCGGGCACCCCGAAAATGGAAGGCGCTGACTCTCATGACGACCCTCGTCGTCATTAACAGTATGTATACAGCCTACATGATCCTGCTCTTCGGCGGAGTCTATGTCGTCGTGCGGGTCTTTCTCGGGAGACTTCGCGGGTTCTTCCGGTATGTCGGGGATGTTTTCCACCTTGCATGGGTCATGGGACTGGGCGTCGGGATCGGCTTTATCACGCTCCTTCCCAATATTTCCGCGATCCTGAGCGTCTCCTCGCGCCTGGCTTCGGAGGCCACGCTCATGGAGCGGCTCATAGGCTACCGCTATCCGATCGATTACTATCAGGCTCTGGTCGGGCGCATGTTCATGACGACTGCGAAGGGGATCTCAAGCTACAGGGGATATCTCAATTATTACGAGGATCCCAATCTGTTCTTATCGACCCTTTCCGTGATCCTGCTTGCCCAGTATGTTTTTCTGGTACCGGACATCAGCAGGGGACTTCAGAGAGGAGACGGGAAGATACCTGCCCGTACTCTGGCAAAGCGGATCTTTGTGCAGTATCTCCTGCTTCTCGTATTTGCATTTTCAGCCGGGTTCCCCACGGTCGGGACCGTCATGAACGGCTTTACGGCGCCGTTCTCCAGATATTTCTTCCTCTTTATGCCCTATATGACCCTCATCTGCGCGGCAGTACTTACGGAGATCTTCAGGCGGAAGAGGGTGAGTATTCCGGGACTTCTGCTTGCCGGAGCGGGGATCGCTGGCGTCTACGTCCGCTACATCTTTATGCCGGACGCCCAGAATCCCTGGTATGTCCCTGTCTTTCATCTGGCAGGCGGACTTGTCATGTGCGTTCTCGTTCTTTCCCTTCGCCTCAAAAAGGAGAAAACCCCGCAGAGAGTGCTTGCAGTTCTCCTCGGAATGATCCTTATGATGAATGTGGGAGTGGAGGCGATCTCGAATTTCCGGAACCGTGAGACCGTCATGAAGGACGGGGAGTATTTCGAGAGACTGTACGACGGGGATACCGAAAAGGCGCTTCAGTATCTGAAGGAGACCGACGACGAGTACTACCGGGTCGAGAAGACCTACGGGGCGACCCTCTGCATGGATTCGCTCGTGCAGGGCTACCACACGGTGAGCACCTATAATTCGACCCAGAATGCAAATATACAGAATTTTATCCGCGAAGACTGGCCGGGAATTCTTTATGCGGATATAAACCACTATATGTATATCCTCGGATGCGCGAATCAGAATGAGGCGGAGCTCGTCGGGATCAAGTACGTTCTCTCCGAATCGGAGGATGCGGGGATCCCCGGCATGGAGAAAATGAAGACCTTCGGCAGGATCACCGTCTATAGGGATCCGACCGTTAAGAATATCGCTTCCTTCTATCCGGCGTCCGTCGTCGAACCGACCTACGGGATCGACGCGAACGGATTTACGGGGACTGCCTTCGTGAGGTACTCTGACAGGAACGCTTCGGCGGAGATCTCGCTGAAAGACCGGGTCAGGGATGACAGGGTCGAAGGCACGGTGACAGCTCCCGAGGACGGACTGCTCCTCATCGCGATCCCTTTCGAACACGGATGGGATGTCTATGTGGACGGCGTGGAGACAGAGCAGAGGAAGGTAGATCACGGCTTTATCGGCGTGGAGCTCACGGCGGGTGAGCATCAGATCTCCGTCCGCTATCTCTGCCCGGGCCTCGTAAAGGGCGCGGCGATCAGCGCATTCTCTATTGTGCTCTTTGTTCTTTTTATATTTCTTGAGCGTCTCATGGCGGGACGGCGGAGTGAAAAAGAGAAAAATCCGGCCGTATAAGGAGCAGGCATGCAGAAAATCACACCTTATAAAATAAAAAAAGCGTTTTTATACCTGAAGCATTTCGGGCCCCGTGAATTCATGAATCATCTCTTTGAACGGCTGGAGCCGGAGGACGTCCCCTACGACGGGTGGTTCCGCGCACACAGCCCTTCCCGGGAGGAGCTCGAGAAGCAGAGGAGGGCCAGGATCAAGGAGGGGCCGTTCTTCTCGCTGGTCGTTCCCGCATATTGTACGAGGGAGCGCTTCCTTCGGGAAATGATCGATTCCGTCGTCAGCCAGACCTACGAGAACTGGGAGCTCTGCATCGCGGACGCGAGCGACCGGGATCCTGCTCCGGGAGAGCAGTCGGTTGCCCGGATCGTCAGCAGCTACAGGGACGACCGGAGGATCCGATATAAAAAGCTTGAAAAAAATGAGGGGATCTCGCAGAACTCCAACGAAGCCATGAAGATGGCGCGGGGAGAGTACATCGCACTCGTCGATCATGACGATCTCATCGCCCCGCAGGCCCTCTACCGGCTGGCTCAGTTCATCGCAAAGACCGGCGCGGACGTCCTGTATACCGATGAGGACAAGATCACGGAGGACAATTCGAAGCATTTTCAGCCGCACTTCAAGCCGGACTTCAATCCGGACCTGCTGCGCTCGAACAATTACATCACGCACCTTCTGGTGGTGCGGAAGAGCCTTGTGGAGGAGGTCGGCGGGTTCAGGCCCGAGTTCGACGGTGCCCAGGACTATGATCTCATTTTCCGGCTCACAGAGAAGGCGGAGAAGATCGGGCATGTTCCGGAGGTCCTCTATCACTGGCGCACATCGGAGAGCTCCACGGCGGACAATCCGATGAGCAAGACCTACGCCTACGAAGCCGGAAAAAGAGCGATCGAGGAGCATCTTGAGCGTTCCGGGATCGCCGGGACCGTGGAGATCCTCCCGGATTTCGGCTTTTACAGAGTCCATTATCCCGTGCAGGGAAATCCGCTCGTATCGATCATCATTCCGAATAAGGATTCGGCGGCCATGCTGCGGAGCTGCATCGAATCGGTCTGCGAATCCTCCTACACCAATTTTGAGATCATCGTGGTCGAGAACGGGAGCACGGAGCGCGAGACCTTCGAATATTACAGGGAGCTCTCGGAGGACCCGAGGGTCCGTCTCGTCCGCTGGAAAAAGCCCTTTAACTATTCCGCGATCAACAACTACGGCGTCCGGTTCGCGAAGGGGCAGTATCTCCTGTTCCTGAACAATGACGTCCGCGCGGAGATCACGCCGGACTGGCTCTCCGAGATGCTCGGCGTCTGCCAGAGAGAGGATGTCGGGATCGTCGGAGCAAGACTGTATTATCCCAACAACAGGACGCAGCATGCCGGGATCGTGATCGGGATCGGGGGAATTGCGGGCGCGATGTTCGTCGACCTGCCGAAAGGAAGAGGGGGTTACCTCCACAAGGCGGCGATCCTTCAGGATCTCTCCGCAGTCACGGCGGCCTGCATGCTGGTGGACAGAAAGGCCTACGACGCGGCAGGCGGTTTTACCGAGGAGCTCGCAGTGGCCTTCAACGACGTCGATTTCTGTCTGAAGGCGGGAAAGGCGGGATACAGAGTCGTATATGACCCGTATGCCGAACTCTATCATGACGAATCGAGAACGCGCGGTCCGGAGGACACCCCGGAGAAGGTGAAGCGATTCCAGAACGAGATCGAATATATGCGGAAGCACTGGATCGATATCATAAAGAACGGGGATCCGAATTACAATAAGAATCTATCCCTTAAGAAATGGAATTATTCACTGCGCGTCTGAGAAGGGGCAGTTTATGGAGAAAAAGGTATCAGTTGTCATACCGAATTATAACGGACTTGCATTTTACAGGGACTGTCTCACTGCGATGAGGCAGCAGACGAGAATGCCGGACCGGATCGTTGTGATCGACAACGGCTCGACAGATCAGAGCGCGGAGGCCATCGAGAAGGAGTTTCCCGAGGCGGAGCTTCTGCGCCTTGAGACGAACACGGGCTTCTGCGGCGCGGTCAATGCGGGCATCATCGCTTCCTATGACATGGATTATGTGATCCTTCTGAACAATGATACGAAGGCGGACCCCCGTTTTGTGGAGGAGCTCCTTAAGGCGATCTCGAAAAATGAAAAGATCTTTTCCTGCCAGGCAAAGATGCTCAGTATGGCGGATCCGTCTGTCATGGACGATGCGGGCGACTTTTACTGCGCCCTCGGGTGGGCGTTCGCGAGGGGGAAGGGAAAGCCGGCGGACTGCTATCAAAAGCCCGCATCCCTGTTCTTCTCCTGCGCCGGAGCCGCGATCTACAGTGTCAGGATCCTGCGGGAGATCGGTAAATTTGATGAGAATCATTTCTGCTATCTTGAGGATGCGGACGTGGGGTGGAAGGCAAGGATCAACGGATACAGGAATGTGTTCGTGCCGACGGCGAAGGTCCTGCACATCGGGAGTGCGACGACCGGCTCGCTCTACAACGATTTCAAGGTCAGGAACAGCTCCCGGAACAGCATCTACCTGATCTATAAGAATATGCCGGCCTTCCAGATCCTGCTCAATCTTCCGATCCTTCTCTTCGGATTTGCCGTGAAGGCAGCCTTTTTTTACCGGAGAGGGTTCGGAGGCGTGTACATGAGGGGGATCGTGAACGGCTTCCGGCTCTGCAGGAAGGGCGCGGAGGAAGGGAAGAAGGTCGCATTCAGGAAAGAGAATCTTCCGAATTATGTCCGGATCCAGCTGGAATTGTGGGTCAATTGCGTCCGCAGACTGATCGGATAAGGACAGAGGTTTTCGTAATTTTTAAGATTTGCCGCTTACTTTCTGCCTTGCATTTGCAGGAACGTTATAGTATAGTAATTGGAAATGCGAGAAGGGGGGCTTTTGTTCCTGTGCTCTGCGCACGGGTTCCATGATCCGGCCCCTCGTTTTATCCTGCGTCGTCCATGACGCACAGATGGCAGGAAGGGAATTATAGAAGTGATAGAAGAGAATCAGAAGTATTACAGCCGGTTCCTGGCTGTGGTCGATGCCGTGATTCTGGTCAGTTCCTTCATGCTGTCCTGGTATATCCGATATCGAAGCGGACTGTTCGAGTCTTCTGTCGAGGCAGTTCCGCTAAGAATATATCAGCGGACACTTGTGATGATCGTCCCGGCGATGATCGTCATCTATTCCGCATGTAATCTGTACAGCAGCAATCATCGCATCAAGGGGAGACGCCTGGAGATCGCGTCCATCCTGGAAGCGAATCTGATCGGCGGCCTTCTCCTCCTGTCCTCTCTGCAGATCCTGTCGCAGATGTACTGGTCGAGATGGCATATCTTCATGTTCTTCGCTTTTAATACGGTGTTCGATATTACCGCCAGATTCCTGATCTGGGGCTTTATCAAGCGGATGAGAAAGCGCGGAAAGAATCAGAGGCATGTGCTGCTCGTGGGATACAGCCGGGCTGCAGAAGAATTTATCGACCGCGTCGTACAGAATCCGCAGTGGGGATTTAATATCCGGGGGATCCTGGATGACCGGATCGAAGCCGGAACGATGTACAAGGGGATCAAGGTCCTTGGCAAGATCGATAATCTTATGATCATTCTGCCGGAGAACCGTCTCGACGAGATCGCGATCACGCTGAGCCTCGGCGAATACTACAGGCTCGAAGAGATCGTTGCCCTCTGCGAGAAATCGGGTGTGCATACAAAGTTCATCCCGGATTACAACAATATCATTCCCACAAAGCCCTACACGGAGGATATCCTCGGGATGCCGGTCATCAATATCCGGTATGTCCCGCTCACGAATATCTTTCCGGCCGCGCTCAAGCGGATCATGGACTTCCTGGGAAGCATCGCGGCGATCATTCTGGCGTCTCCCGTCATGCTGGTCTTTGCGGTCATTGTAAAAGTGACCTCTCCCGGGCCGCTGATCTACAAGCAGGAGCGTGTCGGTCTGCACAATAAGCCGTTCATGATGTACAAGTTCAGATCCATGGTCGTGCAGGATGCGGGCGCCGAGAGGAAGGCCTGGACTGTCAGGGACGACCCGAGAGTCACCAGGGTCGGAAGGATCATGAGGAAGACGAGCATCGATGAGCTGCCGCAGCTCTTCAATGTTCTGAAGGGTGAAATGTCCCTGGTCGGTCCCCGTCCGGAGAGACCGTTCTTCGTGGAGAAATTCCAGGAGGAGATCCCACGCTACATGGTCAAGCATCAGGTGAGGCCGGGAATGACCGGGTGGGCTCAGATCCACGGATACAGAGGAGATACGTCGATCAGAAAAAGGATCGAGTATGACCTGTATTACATCGAGAACTGGACACTCGGGCTGGATATAAAAATCCTCTTTCTGACGATCTTTCGGGGATTTGTCAGCAAGAATGCTTATTAATTCAGCATCTGTTCATTAAGAAAGGATAAGAGAAATCATGGCAACAGGCAGAAAAACAGGAAACAACAGAAGGCGCCGCAAGAAGAAAAAAAGCGGAAATATAGCGCTTTTTATTGTTGAGATCGTAATTCTGGTCGTGCTGGCGATCGGCGTATTCGCGTACTCCAGGATCAACAAGGGGCTTAAGAACCTCGGGACCGAGATGGGAGACCAGCAGCTATCCGGTGCGGAACAGGGCGCAGAGCCGCAGCAGGCCGCCCAGGAGGATATGGCGGATGTCGTCATGAACGAGGGCGTTGCGACCAATGAAGTGCTTACCGGTTTCACCAATATCGCTCTTGTCGGAATCGATACGCGCGACGGCGACATCAATTATGCGAACTCCGATACAATGCTCATAGCGAGCGTTAATAATGATACGTGGGGAGTCCGGATGGTATCCCTCTACAGAGATACCTACCTGAATATGGACCCCGAGAACGGCGGCTGGAACTTCAACAAGTGCAACTCGGCATATGCGCACGGCAGTGTGCATCAGTTCCTCTCCATGCTGAACGCCAATCTCGACCTGAATATCACGGAATATGTCATCGTCGATATGAAGGCGCTGGCGACGCTCGTGGATGACCTGGGCGGTATCTCAGTCATTCTGACGGAGGAGGAAGTCGGCCACCTGAATAATTACTGCGTGGAGACATCCGAGATCACCGGAATGGATTACACTCCGCTCGAGTACTATGAGGGCCAGGAGGCGACGGAATACAACCTTACGGGTATTCAGGCGGTCGCTTATGCGAGAATCCGCTATACATCGGGCAATGACCCCAAGCGTACCCAGAGACAGAGACTTGTCATCGAGAAGATCGTCGACAAGGCGAAGAGCTCGGGCATCGCTTCTGTAAGCGCGATCATCGAGCATGTATTCCCGCTCGTAAAGACATCCTTCTCGAGCGCCCAGCTGGTCAAGATGGCCAGCCAGATGTTCAACTATAACATCGAAAAGACGAGCGGCTTCCCGTTCGAGCATCTTGAGCCGGATTCGATCATTGCGACCAACGGTGATAGCATTGATGCTCTGATCCCGGTCACGCTCGCACAGAACGTCGTTGAGCTGCACGAGTTCCTGTTCGACGACTACAACTATCAGGTCTCCCCGACTGTCCAGTCCTACAGCGACGAGATCGTAAAAGACAGCGGGATGGGCGAAGAATATCGCGATATGGCGATCGAGAACAGTATTGTGCCGGATATCGGCAGCGAGGCGGACCTTGCAAGATAAGCCGGTGTGTCTGTGAACATATATCGGGGGAGCACGGCTGCTCCCGATCACAGTGAGAAATGAAAGAAAAGTACCGTCAGGACTGCTTTCGCGCAGCTTGGGGTACTTTTCTTTTTAAC
>CAMOXU010000043.1 GCA_946629525.1 uncultured Clostridia bacterium | reverse complement strand
ATCCTCGCGGAGCGTTTTTGTGTAATAGGAAACGAAGTTTCCTATTACACAAAAAGGCTGCCACACAAGGTGGCAGCCTTCTCATCCTCTCAGGGATTGATTCATATGGAATTATTTCGCCTGCTTGATGGCAGCCTGTGCCGCAGCCAGTCTCGCGATCGGTACGCGGAACGGCGAGCAGGATACATAGTCCAGACCGATGCTGTTGCAGAACTCGATGGAAGCCGGATCGCCGCCGTGCTCACCGCAGATACCGCAGTGCAGATACGGGTTGGTCTTACGTCCGCCTTCAACAGCGATCTTCATGATCTTGCCGACACCAGCCTGATCAAGCTTTGCGAACGGATCGTTGTCGAGGATCTTGGCATCCATGTAAGCGCTCAGGAACTTGCCGGAGTCGTCACGTGAATAACCGAACATCATCTGTGTCAGGTCGTTTGTACCGAAGCAGAAGAAGTCAGCTTCCTTAGCGATGTTGTCAGCCATAAGAGCAGCTCTCGGGATCTCGATCATTGTACCGATCGTGTACTGAAGCTTGATGTTTGCTCTTCTGATTTCTTCATCAGCTGTATCCTTGACGATCTTGCGGACATAGCGAAGCTCGCGCTTAGCACCGATGAGCGGGATCATGATTTCCGGAATGAGCTTCCAATCCGGATGCTCGGAGCGGACCTTGATAGCTGCACGGATGACAGCCTTGGTCTGCATAACTGCGATTTCCGGATAGAGGACTGCCAGACGGCATCCGCGGAGACCCATCATCGGGTTGAACTCATGAAGGCCGGCAATGATGTCCTTGATCTCCTGTACGCTCTTGCCCTTGCGAGCTGCGAGAGCTTCGATATCCTCTTCCTCTGTCGGAACGAACTCATGCAGAGGCGGATCCAGGAAACGGATCGTGACAGGCTTTCCTTCGAGAGCCTCATAGAGCTGCTCGAAATCGCCCTGCTGAAGCGGAAGGATCTTTGCGAGAGCTTCTTCTCTCTCTTCCACTGTGTCGGAGCAGATCATGTCGCGGAAAGCGTCGATTCTGTCGCCTTCGAAGAACATATGCTCTGTACGGCAAAGGCCGATGCCCTCTGCGCCGAGCTCAACAGCCTTCTTAGCGTCAGCCGGAGTATCCGCATTCGTGCGCACCTGGAGCGTACGGATCTCATCCGCCCAATCCATAATGTTCTTGAAATCGTCATCATCGATGGAGCCTGCGATGACCGGAAGCTCACCATCGTAGATATTGCCTGTGGAGCCGTCGAAGGAAATGATATCGCCTTCTTTGTATGTGTGTCCGCCGAGCTTGATCGTCTTGTTCTCTTCATCGACGATAAGCTCCTGGCAGCCGGATACGCAGCAGCTGCCCATTCCGCGGGCAACGACCGCTGCATGAGATGTCATACCGCCGCGGGCTGTAAGGATACCCTGTGCAGCCTTCATGCCTTCGATATCCTCCGGGGAGGTCTCAAGGCGGACAAGGACGACCTTCTCGCCTCTCTCTGCCCATTCCTTCGCTTCGTCTGCCGTGAAGACGATCTTGCCGGAAGCAGCGCCCGGTGCAGCCGGGAGGCCCTTGCCGATCTGCTCTGCCTTCTTGACAGCATCCTTGTCAAAGGATCCGTGAAGGAGTGTGTCGAGGTTGCGCGGGTCGATTGCAAGGATAGCGGTCTTCTTATCGATCTTGCCCTCTTTCACGAGGTCATTGGCGATCTTAAGAGCAGCGCGGGCTGTTCTCTTGCCGTTACGGGTCTGCAGCATGTACAGCTTGCCGTGCTCGATCGTGAACTCCATATCCTGCATATCACGATAGTGATCTTCAAGCTTGTTCGCGATACCGATCAGCTGATCATAGATCTCCGGAAGAGTCTTCTTGATCTCATCGATCTCCATCGGTGTGCGGACACCGGCGACGACGTCCTCGCCCTGTGCGTTCATAAGAACTTCCGCGAAGAACTTGTTCTCGCCCGTAGCCGGGTTGCGTGTGAAGGCAACGCCCGATCCGGAATCGTCGCCCATGTTGCCGAATGCCATCATCTGGACATTGACTGCTGTTCCCCAGCTGTAGGGGATATCATTGTCACGGCGATAGACGTTCGCGCGCGGGTTGTCCCAGGAGCGGAATACGGCCTTGACTGCCTCGATCAGCTGTACCTTCGGGTCTGTCGGGAATTCTTCGCCGATCTTTGCCTTGTACTCTTCCTTGAACTGCTTTGCGAGTTCCTTCAGATCATCCGCTGTGAGCTCGACGTCCATCTTGACGCCCTTCTCCTCTTTCATTCTGTCGATCAGGACTTCGAAATACTTCTTTCCGACTTCCATGACGACATCCGAGAACATCTGAATGAATCTTCTGTAGCAGTCCCATGCCCAGCGCGGGTTGCCGGACTTCTCAGCCATTGTATTGACGACATCTTCATTGAGACCCAGGTTCAGGATGGTATCCATCATACCGGGCATAGATGCTCTGGCGCCTGAACGCACGGAGACGAGAAGCGGGTTCTCCTTGTCGCCGAATTTCTTTCCGGTGATCTCCTCAAGCTTTCCAATTGCCTCTGTGATCTGTGCGGATATCTCACTGTTGATTCGCTTTCCGTCATCATAATATGCCGTACACGCTTCAGTTGTGATTGTGAATCCCTGCGGAACCGGAAGTCCGAGATTGGTCATCTCAGCAAGGTTCGCGCCTTTGCCGCCGAGGAGATTGCGCATAGATGCATTTCCCTCGCTGAACAAATACACGTATTTCGTCATGAACGTTTCCTCCTGATATTTCGATTGTGTATGGTGTTTATCCAGACAATAGTATTGTAACATATACGAAATATCTTTCAAGAAAAAAGAACCCGCTAACACTGAAAAAAGACAGCCCAAACCGTGCCGCTCTACAAGATGTTGGCACGGATTCCCGTGGGACCCGTCCATATCTTGTAAGAAGGGCACAGCATGTGCTGCCTTTATAAGTTTCTGACTAATACTTCCCACATACGCAGACGCAGCGGCGACCGGGAATTCTGAAGCGGGAAGTTTTAGTTGCTGATTCTATTTAGTTCTCGAAAGCCTTGCCGGAGATGATATCCTCATATCCTTTCCTGTAAAGGTGGCGCGGAATACCGTCTACCATGACAGGCGGGACATCGCCGCGGATCAGCGGGCGGACATAGCGGATGAACTCATCCGTTACGTATGTGCCTTCCTCATTGACCCACTCTCTCGGAACAAGACGCTCTTCATTTGCGATCTTATGAACGTCCTTGACTTCCGTGTTTGCCTGATACGGATCATCGGAAGTACGTACAAAGACGACCATCTTTCCTGTATCGCCTTCATCCGCTGCAGCGAGAGCGGCACCGCCGACCTCTGATGCTTCGAGGATATCGATACGGGAAGCGCTGTGGGAAGCTGCTCTCTGAAGTGTGGAGAGCTCGATCGCGCGTGTCTTGCAGCCAAGGCGTGCGGAAAGGATGTTCGCGAGAACTCTGGCTGTTCCGGAAAGCTGCTTGTGACCGAACGCGTCCACATAATCGACGCCGTCACCGAGCTCCATGACGAACTTGCCGTCCGCTGTCTTGATACCTTCAGATACGCAGACAACAACGGAGTTCTTCTCCTTAAGGAGCTTCTCGCACTTTTCTACAAATTTATCTACGTCAAACGCAATTTCCGGAAGATAGATGGCATCCGGTCCCTGGCTGTCTTCACCTTCAGCGAGGCAGGCAGCTCCCGTGAGCCATCCGGCATTGCGGCCCATGATCTCGACGATCGTGACCGTGCCGTGTGCCGTGAGGATCGACATACCGTCGCGGATAATTTCCTTTACGGAAGTTCCGATGTACTTCGCCGCAGAGCCGTAGCCCGGTGTATGATCCGTCAGCGCGAGGTCGTTGTCGATCGTCTTCGGGCAGCCGACGAAACGGACCTTGGAGCCGGTCAGCATTCCGTAATCGGAGAGCTTCTTGATCGTATCCATGGAATCATTGCCACCGATGTAGATGAAGCAGTCGATTTCAAGATCATCGAGGATACCGAAGATCTTGTCAAATGTCTCCCTGTCCTCGTGGATCTCCGGGAGCTGGAAACGGCAGGATCCGAGGTAGGCAGCCGGTGTTCTCTTGAGGAGCTCCTCATCGAGTCCGTTCTGGATGTGCTCGGAAAGGTCGATGTAATGTCCCTTCATGAGACCTTCCACACCGTGTACCATGCCGTAGACTTTCTTGTATCCGCGCTCCTTTGCCGAGCGGTAGACGCCTGCGAGTGAAGAGTTGATTGCTGCTGTCGGGCCGCCGGACTGTCCGACGATGACATTTCTCTTCTCTTTAATCATATCTTCCTCCTGAGATTGCAACGTATTGCATAATAAATAATAGACAGTGACATTCTAGCGTAAATGCCTGATTTATTCAAGACCCTGAAAGAAAATACGGATCACGCAGCGCACCGCATGATCCGTATCATCAACTGTTCCTTTTCATGACGAAGCTCATGTCACCTTTATACGGGGAATGCATGACTCCGTATCCTCGTCAAAGACTTCCGTCACCTGGCTTCTGAATCAGAGATCAGAGCTTTGTCCCGCAGTTCGGGCAGAACTTCGGCAGATTCGCGGGATCCTCGAACTTGTTCCCGCAGTTCGGGCAGAAGGCTGCCGGTGCCGCTTCGGGCTTCTTTGTGCCGCAGTTCTGGCAGAAGTTCCCGGTGTTGTACTGGCCGCAGGTGCATGTCCATCCGCCGGCCTGCGCTTCCTTCACCTGCTGCGCCTGTGCCGTCATGGCCTGCTGCTGCGCTCCGCTCTGCATGAGCTGATTGATCTGCGTGCCCATTCCGACGGATCCGCCCATGCCCATCGCCGCGAACGCGTTGATCGCGCCGTTCGTATTGGCAGCTGCCGCCTGCATCGCCTGTGTATTGCCGATTCCCATATATGCGCCGAGCATCGAAGGATCTGTAGCATATCCCTTCGTCTCCTGATATCTTGTGATCTGCTCTTTGCTCTTGTCGTCGGCATCCATCATGCCGATCGCGATCTTGAAGATCGAGAATCCTCTCGACTCCTCCCAGGACTGATCAAGGATCCTGTCGACTTCCTGCGTAAGATCGAATTCATGCGCCGCGATCTCCTGATAGCCGATGCGGAGACCGGAAAGTCTGCCGACGCCCTGACGGATCGCTGCGATCGCTTCCGTCTTGATCTGCGGCTCGATATCCTGCTTCGTGATGAGTCCGTTTCCGTCAGCGCCTGCCTTCGCAGCCCCGATCACGGAATAGAACTTGGCGGGATCCGTCACCTGGATCGAATAGACGCCGTTGCCCATCAGCGTGGTCGCGATGTGCCAGCAGGGCTTTCCTGTATTCCAGTCTGTCTCCCAGTGATCAAAGTTGATATTGCCGGAGCCCCACTTGAAGCCCTGGATCTCACCGAGATTGATGTAGTAGACGCGCTGTGTGTTCGTGCGCTGACCTCCTGCGAGGAACTGGGATCCGAAGGACTGTGCGAGTGCCTTGAGTCCCTTGTTGTTTCCGCTCATGAGAGACGGTGCCTTGGAAGAATCGAAGGTGTATCTGCCGGGTTCGGCGCAGAAGTCGACGATCGCGCCGTTCTCAACGAGGATCATGCACTGATTTTCCTGTACATCGATTCCCGAGCCGGATGTGATGATGTTGTCGTCCCCGCCCCTGTTCTGCGAGTTCTTGCCGACGATCTTGTTGCCGCGCTTCATGAGGATGCCGTTCGACATGTCGCCGCTCTCAAAATAATCGACCCATGCATTCTGCGTCGTTGTATTGAATGCTCCTGATGCTGCCCCGATTGCGCCGCCAACCAATTTAATAAGTCCCATATTCTCTCCTTTCACGGATCCTTCATCCGTATCTCATCCCGCCGGAGGCCGGCGGGTAATGATCCTGTTTTTCTTCAGGAACGCTCCGACGTTCCCGCCGCACCCTGCATGGTGCGGAACTCTGTCCGGTTCGTCCGATGAATCCGGATCTCACTTTGCGCGCATCCCATCCGTGAATTCACAGGTGCCGCGCGCTGGAGAACGGTTTCAGAAATGTCCGCCGCCTCCCGAGAAGCCGCTTCCGCCGCCCGAAAAGCCTCCGCCGCTCGAAGTGCCTCCGGAGAAGCCTCCGCCTCCTCCCGAATCGGTGCTTCTCTCGATCTTCCTCGATGTCCTTCTCGTTCCGAGGAAGACCGCCTGATGGCCTGCCTGCCTGTAGTTCAGCGTCTTTACGGCGATCTTTGCGTTGTTGACCGGCTGGGACGAACCATGTTTCGAAAGAAGCGCGATCACTCCGCCGAGCGTGAGCAGGGCACTGACGATCAGCGACCCTATGGTCGGGATCATGGCGAACAGCACATTCTCCAGCTTGTGCAGCTCGGTAAGGAACGCGTCCGCGCCCTTATAAAAATCCCGATCCCTGAGGCACGGCATGGCCGCGTCATAGACATCGGAGGCGAACTCCACATATTTCGCGTCCTTATATTTCCCGTGGCCTGCCGTCCAGATCACACTGTTCTTCATATCGATCATGAAGATAAAGCCGTCCATCTGATCAGCGTTGTCCATGTAGAACTGTTCCGTGTACTTCTGCGTCGTCTCCGTCCCGTAGTAAGCGTCCTCCGGCACATCGAGCGAAGTGATGATCATGACCTCACAGTTCTTATCCTGCTCGATCTTCCCGAGCTTTTCAAACAGCGCCTTCTCCTCGGAATCCGTAAAGAGACCCGCATAGTCAAAGACTCTCTGATTGAAATCAGTGACGACCGGCATATAGAATACGGTCCCGTTATTGGAAGTATACGGACCGCTTCCGGTCATATGGGAGAGCTCCTTATAATCCTCCGCCTGTTCAGACGCGTAATCAGAGCCCTCGGTATAGAGATCATCCGCACTCTGTGATCCCACCTCGCCGAGGCTTCCGCCCGTACCGGTACTTTCCGTCTGCGCGGTATCCGCCTGTTCGCCTTCCGCATCCGACTGCGTGCTCTCCTCCCCTTCCAGAAGAGTGAGGTCACCGTTCGCCCAGACCGGCCCCGCGCTCCCGATCAGCACTGTCAGGGCAAGGGCGGCGGAGAGGCAGAGCGCTTTTACTCTTTTCATTTTCATCAGAGCATCACCCCCAATACCCTAAGGATCATCATGATGATCTGTGAAATGAGGAAGATCCCGCCTCCGATCTCAACAAGCTTCATCGGATCCGTCGGAATATCCCCGACGATCTTCCCGGTCTGACCGTTCATTCCGAAGAGGTACTTTTTCCCCTTGTATTCCGTGTACATCATCCAGACCGGCAGCATCGCGTAGTGGACCTGCTGACTCGTCCACCTGTACTGTTCATTTTCGATGGTCATGCCGCCGCTGTACTTTCCGACGTGCGCAAGCGCTGCCTTCGACAGAGATTCCTTGGCCCGGACTTTCGCCCGGTTCTCATTTTTCGCGGCATCCTCATTCCACCGCTGGGTGTAAAAGCCTGCCAGATAGGCGGGATTGAAGGGGACCAGTTTCGAGAAATCGAACGGCTCGATGGAGTCCATCAGCGCATTGTCCATCTCCTTCAGGGCATCCGCCGGAATATCTTTGAATTCTCCGTGCGCCCCCTCCTCGATTCGGTAGCTGGACACCTCCGTATACTCGATATCTCCCGACATCCAGACCTTCGTCTCTTTTGCAAGGACCCTGATCTGTGCATCACCGTCAAAGGTGTAGAGCCAGTAGGGGATATACATGCCCTTGATCTTCTCGATCGTGGACTTCTTCGTAAAGAGGCGGGGAGTCAGGATCGACTTTTTGCACAGCTTAAGGTACGCGTCCTCCACATCCTTCCGTTCTGTGGAAAAAGGAAGTACGTAATCCGGCTTAAAAGCGCCGGAAAGATTTCCCGACAGCGTGATCGCACGATTGCAGTATACGCACGTCGTGGCGGCTGTCTCCTTCGATGTAATGACCTCGGCCCCGCAGTGCGGACACTTGTAGATCCGGAGATCTCCGGTCGAGTCGTCCGTCGCGGGCTCCGTGACAGGATCACTCTCGTCGGCATACGCGACAGGCTTTGTGTCCTCGCCGTCCTGCTCAGGGTGATAGGCGTACTCGGACGGATCGAACGAAGAGCCGCAGTATTCGCACTCCATCTTTCCTGTCTTCGGATTGAAATAGAGCTCGGCGCCGCAGGTCTTGCAGTTATACTTTGCCATCCAACCCTCCTTTCAAAAGCTCTTTGCTGTCAAAAGATTGCAAAACCGTGTGCTCTGTATGGTCCATTCCGCACCCGGTTTCGCAATAACTGTGACTTTCACTGTGTGAATATTCAGAATTTTCATCGGAATATTCCCGTCTATGTCCATTATAACAAAAATACCCTGTATATTACAGAGAAAATATACAGGGTATTGATATATTCATTGTCTGCTTAGAATGTGATCCTCTCCGCAAGATATGCCGGAAGGTCTGCGATCTTCACACGGACCTGCTCCATCGAATCACGGTCACGGACCGTCACGGACTCATCTTCCGCCGACTCAAAGTCATAGGTCACGCAGAACGGAGTTCCGATCTCATCCTGTCTTCTGTAGCGCTTTCCGATATTTCCGCGGTCATCATACTCGCAGTTGTAGAGTTTGCAGAGATCCGCGTAAATCTTCTCCGCCGGCTCCGCAAGCTTTTTGGAGAGCGGAAGGACTGCGACCTTGACCGGTGCGAGCACAGGATGGAAATGAAGGACCGTCCGCACGTCATTCTTCTCCGCATCCAGGACTTCCTCGTCATACGCGGCACACAAGAACGCGAGCGTCATGCGGTCGACGCCGAGAGACGGCTCGATGACGTAAGGGATGTATCTCTCCCTGGACTCATCGTCAAAGTAGGTGAGATCCTCTCCGGAAACTTCCTGATGACGGCCGAGGTCGTAATCCGTGCGGTCTGCGATGCCCCAGAGCTCGCCCCAGCCGAACGGGAAGAGGAACTCGACGTCCGTCGTACCCTTGCTGTAGAAGGAAAGCTCCGCCTGATCATGATCGCGGAAGCGCAGCTCGTCCTCTTTGAGGCCGAGGGAGAACAGCCATTTCTTCGCAAATGCCTTCCAGTACTCGAACCAGTCGAGATCCGTTCCCGGCTTGCAGAAGAATTCCAGCTCCATCTGTTCGAATTCACGGGTCCGGAACGTAAAGTTGCCGGGCGTGATCTCATTCCTGAAGGACTTTCCGATCTGGCCGATGCCGAACGGAAGCTTCTTTCTGGACGTGCGCTGTACATTTTTAAAGTTCACGAAGATGCCCTGCGCGGTCTCGGGACGCAGATACACCGTATTCTTGGCATCTTCCGTAACGCCCTGGAACGTCTTGAACATCAGGTTGAACTGGCGGATATTTGTAAAATTATGTTTGCCGCAGGACGGGCAGGGAATCTTCCGCTCGAAGATGAACCGCTCCATCTCCTCATTCTCCCAGCCGTCGACGGAGCCGAGCGGCTCTGCGTCCGAACCGTATGCCTCCTTGTCCGCCTCGGTGATCGGGATCTTATTGTCGTGGCAGTAGTCCTCGATCAGCTTATCCGCGCGGAATCTCTCATGGCACTCCTTGCAGTCCATCAGCGGATCGGAGAAGGAGCCGAGATGGCCTGAAGCGATCCATGTCTGCGGATTCATGAGGATCGCGCTGTCGAGACCGACATTATACGGATTCTCCTGAATAAATTTCTGCCACCATGCCTTCTTTACATTATTCTTCAGTTCGACGCCGAGATTGCCGTAATCCCATGTATTCGCAAGACCGCCGTAGATCTCAGAACCCGGGAAAATGAATCCCCTGGATTTTGCCAGCGCTACGATCTTATCCATTGTCTTTTCCATTGTGATTCTCCTTCATCATTATTCGCCGTACTTCTTTATGAAAGACGCGACTATTATACTCGATAGACCGTTATTCTGTAAAGTTCTGTGTCAAAGAAAGCTCGAGCATCGTGAGAGACCTGAGCTTTTTGTCCACGCATCCGGCGAGCCGCCGCCGTACTTCACGGGTAAAATCCTGCTCCGCCTTCTCCGAGAGTCCGAAGGAATAGAGCTTCGCAAGACTCGTGGTGTAGACGAAGTGCAGCGCGTAAAAGGCGCTTTCATCCATCCCGTCCTTTGTCTCCGGCGGCGCGAACACCCCGTTCTCCGCCATGATCCGGCACTCATAGATGCTTCTTATAAGATCCCGGGACTGATGTCCCTTCATAAGCGCGCGGAGCGTGACGTAGAGAAGGTTCACCATCTCCGTACACTCCATTCCCTCCTGCGC
Organism: uncultured Clostridia bacterium; assembly: GCA_946629525.1. Classification (GTDB taxonomy): domain Bacteria; phylum Bacillota; class Clostridia; order Lachnospirales; family Lachnospiraceae; genus Chordicoccus. The sequence continues at coordinate 11,352 of CAMOXU010000043.1, read as the reverse complement.
CCAGTAGGACGCAAGCTCGAGAAAATAAAACCCGTAATAGACTTCCGGCTGCATGTAGGGAAGCTCGGAAAAAAAGCTGACCACGTCAGCCGACCTGAGCGTGTAGGATGTTCTTCCCTCCGCAAGCGTGAATGTCCCGAACACGAACGGGTTCGAGGCTGCCATGAGGGGGTTGTTCGGCCTCCTGGCACCGTGCACGAAGGCTGTGATCTTCCCTCTCTCCCCCGTCAGAATGACCAGCCGCTTATCATATTCTCCGACCGGCTGTGCCAGAAGGACAACACCCGTTAGTTCTATCAGTTCCATCAAAGCTTCTTTCTGTCATAACCGAAATTTCTGAGATCGCTCTCGCTGTCCCTCCAGTTCTTCCTCACCTTCACGAAGAGCTTCAGGAAGACTTTCGTGCCGAGCATCTCCTCAATATCCCTGCGGGCTTCCGTGCCGATCTTTTTCAGCATTGACCCGCCCTTCCCGATGACGATCGCCTTGTGCCCCGTACGCTCGCAGATGATGGAGGCCTCGATCGCGGTCAGATCCTCCGAGCGCTCCCTGAAGGAATCGATGACGACCGCGATTCCGTGGGGCACCTCCTCGTTGAGTGCCCGAAGCGCCTTCTCGCGGATGATCTCCGACGCGATCTGGCGCATGGTCTGATCCGTGACGACCTCCTCGTCATAGTACTTCGGGCCCTCCGGAAGAAGTTTAAGGATCTCCCCGGTGAGCTCGTCAAGGTTCACGGACCGAAGCGCGGAGACACAGACGATATCCGAGAAATCCATGACCTTCGACCATGCGGCGATGATCCCGCCAAGCTTCCCCTTATCCACTGTATCCGTCTTGTTGATGACCAGGATGACCGGCTTTGCGGAGGAGAGGAGCCTCTCCGCGATCTGACGGTCTCCCGCCCCGATAAAGTCCGAAGGTTCGACGAGCCACAGGATCACGTCCGCGTCCTTCAACGTACCTACCGAGACGTCCATGAGGTATTCCCCGAGCTTGTTCTCGGTCTTCCTGAGCATTCCCGGAGTATCAAGAAAGATGATCTGTCCCTCATCGTTCGTGAGCACCGTCTCGATCCTGTTCCTCGTTGTCTGCGCTCTCCTGCTCGTGATCGCGATCTTCTGTCCGATCAGATGGTTCATGAGGGTCGATTTGCCGACATTCGGACGGCCCACGATGACGACATATCCGGATTTAAACATATTTACCTCCTGAAAAATGAAGCTGCACACTCCGCCCGAAGGCAGGCCGGCCCATCCGCACTCCGGCCTGCCTTCCGGCATTCGGCGGGGAACTGCGTCTCCGTCAGATCAGCGGCTCCACTCTGTCGAAAAGATCTTTCTCCCCGAGAACAGCCGTCTCGCTCCCGATGACGCAGACCGCACCGGTCGAGAGGGCTTTCCGCACTGCTTCGGCCGTGTTCCTGATATCCTCCTGCGTCGCGGTCAGGATCTCATCTCTCGCTTTCTGCGCGTCCTCGTATGTAAGCCCCGTCAGATAATTCCGCATACTCGTACTTCCGAAAAGATATGGCGTGAGCGGCATGTCGATCGCGCTGATCGTTCCGATAATGTACTTCGTCATCTCCTTCTCATTTGCGGTAAAATTCGCAAGATACTCAGGAACGGATTCGTAGATATCCAGTGTTCTCTTAAGGTTCGGATCCCTGTAGGAGGAAAATGCGGCGTCACCCGTCCTCCGAAGGATCCCGGCGCATCCGTAGGCTCCGCCCAGCACACGGATGTTCTGCCAGAGGTATTCATAGCTCAGGATCTGACGAAGAATCGCGGCCGCGCCGTTGAAGGTAAAACCGCTTCCCTCGAATTCTCCCGCCTGCGCGACGAACTGGACCTGTCCGGCCGTCGTAAAGGCCTCTCTGAACGGACCGACCGGTTCCACAGCCGCGTCTTCCGTCCACGGGCTCTCCGCGTGCAGGCTGTCAAGTACGGTCGGAAGGCTCTTCACAATTGCCTCCCATCCCTCGTCCGAAGCGGTATAGCCGACGAGGAGATTCTTCGGGTCAAAGAGAAGACCTGCCATCTCCGCAAGGTCTCTGCGAAGCTCCTCTGACTTCTCGTCATAATGATCCGAGAGATCCTTTATGTATCGATAATAGTTGATCCCGCAGCATGCGTCATAGCAGACTGCGGATCTGCTGTAGGCCATGGACGCCCGATAGGATGCGAAGGAATTCCCTGCATGCTGCAGGGCCATCTGCATGGACGACTTTCTGGAATCCAGGATCTCACGGATCCTCTTTCCGTCCGAGAAATCGGAGGACGTGATGATCTCACGGATCCGGTCGAATGCAAAGGGAAGCTCCTCGTAAAGAGCCCTCGTCCTGACAACGAACGCGACGTCGAACGAACCTTTTTCCACGAGGCTGTCAACAAAGTCGATCTCGAAGGAGATCCCGCCGGTCCTCGCCCGTATCTCATTGATAAGGTCGAGATAACCGTGCTCCGCCGTGTCGACCATGCCGAAGCAGCCCCGAAGCAGCGAGACGAGACCAAGCTTTTCAGCCGGCACCTTCCGGATGGACCACCGAAGCTCCGCGTATCCGATCCCGTTCGTCTCCGTCCGGTGGAAGATGATCTTCGGGTTCTTCGGACCGGGCTCGCTGTCCTCCGAGAGAGTGCGCTCGATATTGCTGAACCTTCTTGCCTCCTTCCGGATATCGCTCCTTCGAAGCATGGGCAGGCACTCGAGATCCTCCTGCGTATCCTTCGTGCTCTGATATTCCTTCAGTGCCTTCGTATCCTCAATGAGCTTTTCGATCTCCTCCTCCGTGAGGGACGCTTTATAAGCCGCGAGTTTTTTCTCCGTCTCCTTCTCCCGCTCTCTGGCAAGCCCCTTCGCGGGCGTCAGGATGACCATGGCGCTGTGGGGATTCTCCAGGAACTTTTCACGTACAAGGCCCTCAAAATACCCGGTCCCGACCTGCTCCCTGAGCCACCGGAACGCGTCGAGCTGCTGCAGGGAGGAGAACGGATTGCCGTCGTCGTAGAGCCAGGTGTCGAAGACCACCAGCCCGTACATAAGACCCTTCGGATATCCGCCGTAATCCGCCTCCCGGAACTGGAATTCCATAAAATTGAGGGCGGCAAGAAGAGACTTTCCGTCGATACCCTTCTCCACCTCGGCAAGGAGCGCGTTCCTGATCACTTCGATCATCCTGTCCGCGTCCTTCTCATCCGCATTTTTCGCAATGACAGAGAAATACGGCTGAAGGATCCCGTCGCTCAGGCCTCCGGATATGTCCTTTCCGATGCCCGCATCGAGGAGAGCCTGTCGGACGGGCGCGCCCGCCGTCGAAAAAAGCACCGTGTCGAGGACGCTCAGCGCAAGGATCTCGCGGACGTTCTGCGGATCTCCCATGACAAGGTTGTAGGACAGATATGTATTCTGCTCCTCCGGCTCCTCATCGGAGATCGGATACCTGTCGCGCAGGATCTTCATTTCCGCAAAGGGCTTCTGGAAATGAATTTCCGACGGCACCGTGATCTTATCGAAATTCTTCAGATAATGCCCGTCGATCCACTCAAGCGTCTCATCCATATCCATATCGCCGTACAGATAAATATAGCTGTTGGAGGGATGATAATACTTCGAGTGGAAATCCAGATACTGTTCGTAGGTGAGATCCGGTATATTCTTTGGATCTCCGCCCGACTCCACGCCGTACTCGGTGTCCGGGAAAAGCGCATTGAACGTCATCCTCTCAAGATAATCATCCGCAGAGCTGAACGCACCCTTCATCTCGTTGTAGACGACACCGTTGTAAAGAAGCGGCTGATCCGGCGCCTCGATCTCATAGTGCCAGCCCTCCTGGCGGAAGATCTTCTCCTCCCGGTAAATGTTCGGATAGAACACAGCGTCCAGATAGACATGCATGAGGTTCCTGAAATCGGTATCGTTCGTGCTTGCCACCGGGTACATCGTCTTGTCCGGATAGGTCATCGCATTCAGGAATGTATTGAAGGAACCCTTGACCAGTTCCACGAAGGGGTCCTTGACCGGGAACTCACGGGACCCGCAAAGGACCGTGTGCTCCACGATATGAGCGACGCCCGTCGAATCGTAGGGCGGCGTTCTGAACGCGATGTTAAAGACCTTGTTGTCGTCAGCTGCAGGGATCAGCATGATGCGGGCACCGCTCTTCTTATGACGAAGGAGCCAGCCTTCCGCGTGGATATCCTCCAGATCCTCGTGGAGAATGAGCTCATACTGTCCTTTTTCTGTAATCTTGTTGATATCCATATTATCGTTTCCCTCTGAAAATAAATTATTATTGAACAGAGCCTGTCCGGCGGCTCTCATATGTTGCCGAGCTTGAACTGCTTCATGATCTCGTTCGTCAGCGAATAGTCGTAGGGCTGCAGCTCGATCTCATCGCGGCTCTTCCACTCCGCACTCTTAAGCTCCTCCCTGTCCATGTGAATCTCGGGACTCCCGTCCAGATCACAGTAGAAGCCGGCAAGAATATCCTGCGCCGTTCCCCACGGCTGGGATCCGAAATAAGTAATGTTCTTTATTCTGATCCCAGCTTCCTCCATGACCTCCCGCTCACAGGTCTCCTCGAGCGTCTCCCCGATCTCCGTGAAGCCGGCGATCAGGGCATAAGGGGCAAATCCACTCCGGTATCTGGTGCAGAGCATCCGGTCCCCGTTGCGGACGCCGACGATGACAGCCGGCATGATCTTCGGAAAGATCAGATTCCCGCAGGAAGGGCAGCGAAGCGCCCGCTCTTTGCCGTCCTGCTCCGTAGGGGTCCCGCAGCAGCCGCAGAAACGATTCTGCCGGTACCAGGCAATCAGATGATGGGCCGTAAAAGCGGCGTAGAGCCGGTGCATGGGAGCCGGCCGCACGTCGCGGAGCATGTTCAGGGTCCGAAATTCATAGCCTTCGGGGACATCCGGAATTTCATTTTCCGCAAAGAAATACTTCTCGTCATCGACGGAAAAGAGATAGGTCAGTTTTCCGGTGCCTCCGACCTCCGAATACCGCGGGAAAATGAGCTCACAGGCATCAGATATCCTGCCCATCTTTGTGAGGATCCCGTCCGGCCCCTCGACGATGATCCTACTCTCTCCGTCCGGTTCCGCCGAAGGATCATAGTGATTATACAGCTTTTTGGGAAAAATATCCTGTATCATATCCGCTCCTTCTTTCTGCACCCGCAGCGTTCCATAAGCTCCGGGCCTGCAACTTATGAAAGATCTCTTCCGAAGATCCCGCACACTCTGTCGACTGCAGACCGCAGTTCTTCCGGGCAGTGCTGCCTCCAGATCGACAGGGAGTCGTAAAATGAAAACCCTTCGGGGACGAGCCCCAAACAGGGGACCGCTCTCCAGAGATCCGGTCTCTGTTCCAGGATTTCAAGCAAAAGCACCGCCGCAAAGAGGTTCTCCTCTCTGAGATAGCAGTTCATGGTAAATCTCCTGATCTGACCGGGATCCGTCAGATCGACTCTCCTCGCTGTCTGAAACAATTCTGCGGAATACTTCGCAAACCTCGGGGCATAGTCTGCCAGTGCAGCATATCCTCCGTCCTGAAATACAGAGGGACCGAGCCGTCTCAGGACAAAATGCGACCCTGCCTCACAGAAGGATTCCTCCAGCCATCGCAGGCTCGTGCAGACCGGGTATTCTATTCTGAAATGACAGAGCTCATGGGCGAACTGATAGACCGCCTGCGACGGATAACGGTACGAGGCGGCAAGACGGATCTCGGCGAGTTCACGGATGCATTCAGGGCTCTCACCCGGGCGGACAAGCCTGACAGTCAGAGGACGTCCGCTCATCTTCCCCATGAACCGGTCATATTGAGATGCCGTCTCATCCAGTACACACAGAAAATTCGCACTCGATTCCGCATTCCTGACTGAGTAAAAAAACATGTCCGGATGCTTTGGAAACCTCAGCAGATACATTACACACCTTTTTCTTCCGGGTCCGCGGATCCGTTTTTCGATTCGAAATCATAAGCGCCGCTGTCCGGGACCTTTATACCGATCAGGCAGATCGGCTTCGCAAGCCCGCCGTTCAGATCCCTTAACAGATCATCAAAACTCTCATAGCGGCGTCCCGCTCTCCCGCGGTGATACGCGTTATGCGTCCGGTATCCGTCCTCCTTCGAGATACAGAACGTATGGACCTCCCTGAGAAGGTTCTTCCCGTCATTATAGCATGTCAGGATCAGAACATCGGATATTTCCGCAGCGGTCGAAAAATTGCCCGGTTCAGTGTAAAGCTCTGCCTCAAACCCGCAATACCGCATATAATCCCGCAGCGACCCGGGAGAAGTTCCGAATCTGCCCCCGAGGATTTTTCCGTTCATTTCAAAGGAATACAGAAGGTGCGGCAGCTCCCGGCATTTTTTATTCCCGAGAAGGCCGGCCCGCCGGAGGGCGTTCAGCACGTTCGCCACGGCGATCACTTCACATCCCGCATAGGCTACGGTGACGGTTCCGTACCGAAGATCGGTATAGTTTTCCTGATCCTCTATGTATCCGTCCTGCTGTGATACTCTTTCCCGATGTTTACTGTAGGCGTAAAGATTTCCGTACAGATTTCCCTCAGCCAGTACCGCGCGGCGCGGCTGCACCGCACGCAGAAATTCCATGAACCCGAGCGCCGTCCGTCCGCTTACCCGCTGCGGAACAAATGAGACCGCATAGTCTTTTGCATTTTTTGCTGCGCTTCTCAGGACAGACTGCGCGTCGGACGACTGCGTGCTGCTCTGCTTATTCTTTTTTTCTGCCGTTCTTTTCTTCTTCATAACAGGATCCTGATCTCTCTGAAAAAGTACAGAAAAACCGTGTGTTTTCGTATCCTGCTCCCTTTTTACGGGGAGCGGCATCTTCCGTCTATTATAATGGAGACGAATACTGTTTGCAATTCCGGCTTCGCGCATCCGTTCGTCCGATTCAGCCGCCGATTCGGGCCGGTCTCACTCTGTACATTCTCAAGTATGGCGCGGCCGCGATCCGGAGGATGTTTTTTGCCGATCCCGCTGAGTAAAAAGGAATTTCTGCCTGTATAAAAATATGCCGGCACGGTGTATAATAAAAAGAACACAGTGAAGTTCCTGTCCGTAATCCGGTCCGGCCGCCGCAGGTCACCGGGCATGCGTTCAGGAAACCGAGGATCACTATCAGAAGCTCCCGGCACGGGAGCTTGATGAGCGTTCTTTATACTTCCATGCGGCATACAGCTTTGCAGCTGCCCGATGCCATGGTCTGCTCAAAAGGAGGAGGTTTCCATGAAACGAAGTCGGCCCTTGTTCTTCCTTATCACCGCGATCGCTGCTCTCTCCCTTGCAGCCTGCGGCAGTGATAATAAAAAGACTGAATCACAGGACGCCGTCACCACGGTCCCGCAGACGGAATCCGTCGTGCAGGAAAAGTCCGCCGGTGATCTCTATATAGAATCTATTCCCGGCACCTATACAGGACTTTTTGATATTGTCTGCACGCCCGAATACCATGATGTATGGATTGGACAGATCGCCACTTTCGTGGGTGAGACGGATGCTCCTTCCCTCGCGGATCAGCTCCAGTCGATCCTCACATCCTGGCCTGCCGGCGAGGCAGAGTCTTCGACTGTCAATAACGGCGGTCCGATCGAGACGAACGGGTACTTTATCTGCGGTCTTGATAAGCTCATGATCGAAGGGCATACCATCAGCGGCACAGACGCGGACGGCAATATGCTTTTTTCCCATACTTATGAGTTCACCGGAACCGATGACATGGGGTTTTATGAATACAAATCTGTCGATGAGAATTCCGGCCCGTTCACCTATTTCCTCTTTGTCCCTTCAAAGACGATGGAGAGAAGCTGGCACCTCGAACTCAGATACGGAGACCAGCTGGAAGCTCTCCGGCAGCCTGTTTCCCCGGAATACGGCAGCTGGATGGTCTATGCGATCGATGTGGGGTATGATCAGCCGACCGCAGAAAATGCCATCGCGAACATCGTTGCGGACCGCTTCATCGTGGAAGGCGGAAGCAACAACGCGCCGGGGGCGAACCCTGTAGCAGGCGGAGGCACTGTCGTCGAGCAGGGCGGAGGCACTGTCGTCGAACAGGGAAAATCCGTCGTGGAACAGGGCGGATCTGTCGTGGAACAGGGCGGGAACACGGTCACTGACGGCACGGGCGATCCGGCTCCCTCCGAAGGAGAGCCGGGAACGGAAGTCGTCGAGGACGGGAACGGTCTCGGATAAATGAGTGCTCTCCGCATTTCCCGGTGACCGAAAGACCGCTGACACAGGCGGCAGGAACGCGAAGCGAATGATGAAAGGGCTGTCGCAGTAAGACAGATCACCACTATATATGACAGATGTCATTTGCAAATATCTGCCATATATAGCGGCGGCTCCGTCTGATGCGACAGCCCCTTTTTATGTTCGTTCCTGCAGATCCGGCCGGAAGAAGATCATTCTCCCGGACGCAGCACCTGTCAAAGTCTCTGCCTCTCCACCAGCTCCGCAAAAAATCCTTTCTTCCCGATCAGCTCATCATACGTTCCGTCCTCTATGATCTTTCCCCCGTCCAGAACAATGATCCTGTCGCAGTTCCTGATCGTCGAGAGTCTGTGTGCAATGACGATTCGCGTACATTTCAGCTTCTCCAGAGAATCGGAAACAGTTTTCTGTGTAATATTGTCCAGCGCGCTGGTCGCCTCGTCGAACATAAGGACCTTCGGCTTCGGCGCGATTGCCCGCGCAATCATGAGTCTCTGCCGCTGTCCGCCGGAGATACCGCCGCTGCCCTCGGAAATCACAGTGTTCATTCCCATCGGCATATTCTCGATATCTTCCTTCATTCCTGCCATCTCCGCTGCCTCCCATGCTTCAGAGAGCTTGAGCTGCGGGGCAGAGATCGTGATATTGGAATAAATATCTCCCTGGAACAGTTTCCCGTTCTGCATAACGACGCCGATCTTGTGTCTCAGAGATTTTACATCCAGTGCATCGAGGTTCCTTCCGTCATAATAAACCGCACCTTTTTCCGGTTTCTCAAATCCGAGAAGGATCCTCATCAGAGTGGACTTTCCGCATCCCGTCTTACCGACAATGGCTACATACTGTCCCGGACGGATCTTCAGAGAGAGGTCATCCAGAACAAGCGGCTGCGTCTCCTTATAGCGGAACGAAATATGGCTGAGCTCAATTCCACCGGTCAGGGACGTAACTATTTTCTTGTTCTCATCCATCTCCGGAACTTCCTTGAGGACCGGTTCCACCATGTCAAGGATCGGCTTGATCTGGGCCGTCGTCACGGCAACCGACGCAAAGGATCCGATTGCTCCGCTCACAAACCCGAAAGCCGTTGAGAAAGACATGAAATCATTGACCTGGATCTTTTCATCAATCGCGAGGGTGTAGAGGATGATGGTGCCTGCGAGAGAGATCGCAGACGTGATCACAGTATTCATTTTCAGGAACATCGGCGGATTATAGCGATAAGAAGCAGCTTTGGTGTACTGCTTTGCCCACTTCGCGAAAGCCCTTTTCTCAGACCCCGTATTTTTTATTTTAGCGATACCGTTGATCAGAGCGAAAACAAGACCGTTTTCCTTGCTCGTCTCCTCCATCTCGCGCTTTGAGATCCGTGTCTGGACCCTTGCGGCGATGATCGATACCGTCATTGTCGCAAGCGTAATTACAATTGCCGGCGTGACCAGGCTCGGTGCATAGCTGTAGATCTGTCCGACGTACAGCATAAGGGCCAGCGCTGACATAAGCGTCGTGAAGACCATGTCGAACAGCATCTTGCACAGACTCTGAACACCGTTCACACGGCTCGCCAGTTCGCCGGCGCTGAACTTTTTAAAAAAGGCAGGCGGAAGCAGGAGCAGACGCATCATTGTAGCACTCTCGACAGCGAGATCCAGACGCAGCTCAACTCCGGTGTCCACGACCGTGCGGATACTTGTGAGCAGTGTCTGCGCAATGGTCGCTGAAGTCAGCGTGATCAGGGCAAAGATGATTCCGTTGAGATTCTCCACCTTCAGGAATTTCAGAGTATAGATATAATTATATACAAGCGGGGTGACCATTCCGACCAGCGTCACAGCGAATGCCGCACCGAACATATTCGCATAATCCCTGCCGTTCAGGTGCGCGAACACATAGGACATCAGATCCTGTGTCCCGATCGAACGGAGCGGGAACTGCGTATAGAAGCAGATCGCTCCCGTGTCGATATCCCTGGCGTTCTTCTTCGTGATGTGGATGAGCTTTCCGGACTCAGGATCCTTGTAATTATATCCTGAGAACTTTCCCGGAAGAAGCGCGATGGATTTATCGCCCTTCAGCGTTCCGAGCATGGCACCGGTCGCGTACTTATACCACTCGCCCTCCAGTTTGACGGGCCTGTACATAATTCCGGAAGGACGGAGCAGAAAATCCAGTACTTCATTTAAGTCGTGTATATTTTGCGGAACATCCTGTGCATGTACGTGATAGAACTTCAGAATGTCCGAGATCGCCTCCTCAGCGATCTCCCTGTCCGAATGGAACTGTACGGACAAAAACTCCTGTCCGCCCAGCATATTCGCCATCCGGGCAAAGGAATCCGCGAAAAGGTCGTCATCATTCTGGACCCTTTCCCGGATCTGTTCCTCAAACCATCCCATTTGTTCCCTCCTAATCGCACATAATCAGCTGTTCATAGAATCCATGTTCTTCCATGAGATCCTGATGTGTTCCGCGCTCAACGATCTGTCCCTGGTTCATTACGATGATCTCGTCACTGTCACGGATCGTGGAAAGCCTGTGCGCAACGACGACGCAGCTGATTCCCCTGTCCCTGACGGAGTTCACGACCTGAGCCTCCGTCCGCGCGTCCAGCGCACTGGTCGCTTCATCCATAATAATGACCGTAGGATCCTGTGCAAGAACTCTCGCGATCTCCAGTCTCTGGCGCTCACCGCCGGAGAAGTCGGCGCCTCCTTCAAGCATCTTGTACTGGTATCCTCCGTCACGCTGAAGGATCGTCTCATGCATCATCGTATCGCGGGCAGCCAGGATCACTTCGAAGTCCTCGATCGTCGAATCCCACATTCTGATGTTGTCCGAGATCGTATCTTCAAAGAGTGTGATGTCCTGATCGACCATCGCCACCGACCCCGTGAACTGGTTCCTGTCGATCTCATCGATCGGGATCCCGTCATAGAGGATCTCTCCGCTCCAGGGCCTGTAGAGCCCGGTCAGAAGTTTTGCGATCGTCGACTTGCCGCAGCCCGAAGGACCGCAGAAAGCGATCTTCTGCCCCGGCAGCACCGTCATGTTGAAATTCTCAATCAGCGGCGGGGCAAGGCGCGAGTACCCGAATGTGACATT
>CAMOXU010000042.1 GCA_946629525.1 uncultured Clostridia bacterium | reverse complement strand
TTACTGAAGAGGATGCCGCTGCCGTTGCGGGCAAGCGATGGGATGTCCCAATACGGTAATTATGTTCCGGGAGCGTTTACGGATCTGCAGACGGACAGATTGTGGTATTTTATTAAGAATTATCAAAAGTTCTTGCATAACAGGCTTCTTTATGTAAAATGATAATATTAACGCTTGTTAACTATTAACAGATGTATAAGATGAATTGATAAGGGATCCGATTATGTATAAGCTTTTTTCCGATGCCCCGGGGGAGCAGCTCTGTGAACTCCTCATTACCACGGAGCATATCTGGAAGACCTCCACGGAAGGGTTCAGAGAGATCTTCGCAGACTGTCCGCCATGCCACTTTGAATTGCTCTTTAAGATCTGCCGGTCCATGAGCAAGCTCGAGAAGGACGGAAAGGTCAATGTTTCCGATCTGTCAAAGGCGATGCGCCTGATTCCGTCCGCCCTCTCCAGAGATCTGCGCACCCTGGAAAAGGAGAATCTCGTCGAGCGCCTCCCCGATCCGGAGGACCGCCGCCGAATGAATGTCAGGATGACAGAGTTCGGCAGAGAAGTGTTCGCACAGTACGAGACAGCGCTTCTTTCTTACCTTCAGTGTGTTCTCGATCGCTTCGGAGAGGACAACCTCGGAAGTCTGCTCGTACTTCAGCAGGATCTCCTGCGTTCTTTTGAAGAGGAAAATATCGTGCGGAAAGGAGGAAGAGCCTGATGGAAAAATTCAGTGTTAAAAGACCGTTTACTGTCCTCGTGGCAGTCATAGCCGTTATAGTTCTGGGCTTTGTCTCCGTCACGAGCATCCCCATGGATCTTCTGCCGGAGATCAGCCTCCCGTATATGCTTGTCATCACGACGTATCCGGGTGCAAGCCCGGAGAAGGTGGAGCTCGAGATCAGCGAGCCGATGGAAAATACCCTCGGAACGATCGCCAATGTAAAAAATGTCAATACCGTGAGTGCAGAGAATTATTCTCTCACACAGCTGGAGTTCGAGGACGGAACGGATATTGACAGCGCGATGGTAAAGGTATCGAGTGCCGTCAATCAGCTTTCCCAGACACTGCCGGAGACAGCCGGGGTCCCGAATATCCTCGAACTAAGTATGGATATGGTCGCGACCATGTACATAGCGATCGAGCGGGACGGATATGATGTCTATGAACTGTCCGATTATGTGACCGATGAAGTGATCCCGCACTTTGAGCGGGCGGAGGGAGTCGCATCCGTCACGGACATCGGTATTGTAAAAAAGACCGTTCAGGTCGAGCTCAATCAGACAAAGATCAACGCGCTGAATGACAGGATCCTCACGGAGACGACAAAGGCACTCGAGGAGGCGAAGACGCAGCTGGATGACGCTCAGGGTCAGGTGGACGCCGGACAGGCGCTGCTCGAAGAGCAGGAGTCGAGCTTCGGAGCGACGATGGCCTCGGGCATATTCGACTCCATTCGCGGAGGTGCGTCCGAAATTGCCGGTTCCATGGGAGGCTTCTTGGAAACAGTGAGCGCCCGTCTGACGGCGATCCAGGCTTCGCTCCCGGCATACAGTCAGGATCAGGATACGATCAGCGCCGCTGTGACGGAAGCACAGGCTGCATATGATACCGCGCAGGCGAAGGTAACTGCCCTTTCCGCAGCCCTTGCCCAGGCGCAGGCTGCGTATACGGCCGCACAGCAGGCCGTGACAGACGCCGGAGAAGAGGTGACGCCCGAACTGCAGGAGGCGGCAAATCTCGCCCTTTCAGCCCTCACGACGGCGGCGACGGACCTTGTGGCGGCCCAGGAGGAGCTGACGCAGGCGGCGACTGTTCTGCAGAACGCAATGGTGAAGGGAAGCGCCCTTGTCGACGTCGATCTGCTGAACGGGCAGATCACGGAGGCGATCGGTGCGGTCAATGAAGCACTCGCATCGCTGGACGGAAGCTCGATATCAGGGCTCATGGCGTCAGTGACAAAGATCTCGGGCGTTCTGGCAAGAGTGAGGGTCATTGCCCAGCAGGTCGCCATGATCGACGTGAACGGGATCATGACGGAGGCGCTCCAGGGTCTGAACGGCGGTCTGGACGGGCTTTCCGGCCTGATCGCACAGGTCCCCGCGCTTCTCACATCGCTGGAATCCGTGTTCGGAATGCTCACGCAGGGACAGCTCGATGCAGCCGTCGGATTTTCATCGGCAGCCCAGCAGCTCTCGATGGCGCAGACGCAGCTGGCTTCCGCCAGATCGCAGTACGAGACGTCCAGGGCAGCGGCGCTTGAGAATGCCAATGCAGACGCGCTCCTTACCCCGCAGACACTCTCGCAGATCATCTACGCGCAGAACTTCTCCATGCCGGCAGGATATATCGATGACGAGAACGATGAATCCTGGCTGCTCAAGATCGGCGATGAGTTTGAGGATTCCGCCCAGATCGCGGACTCCCTTCTGGTGGAAATGGACGCGATCGGATCGGTCAGGCTCTCCGATGTTGCCGATATTACGATCATAGACAACTCTGACCTGAGCTACTCCAAGCTGAACGGGGAGCAGGCGGTCGTACTGAGCATTTATAAGGGCTCGACGTCGGGGACCAATGAGGTCTCAAGAAATATCAACGAGGCGATCCGTGAACTGGAAGAGCGGGATCCGGGAACCAGGGTGCTTATTCTCATGGATCAGGGAGAGTACATTTCCATCATCGTGCAGGATCTGCTCCGAAGCATGCTGCTCGGTGCGCTTCTCGCGATCATTATCCTCGCGATTTTCCTTCGCGACATAAGGCCCACTTTCCTGGTCGGACTCAGTATCCCTCTGTCCGTGTTGTTCGCGCTGGTCCTCATGTACTTTACGGATCTGTCTCTGAATATCATGACGCTGTCCGGTCTGTCGCTGGGGATCGGTATGCTTGTCGACAACTCGATCGTCGTTATTGAGAACATTTTCCGTCTGCGCGGAAGGGACATGGCTGCTCCACGAGCGGCCGTTCAGGGCGCGAAGCAGGTGGCGGGCGCGATCACGGCGTCTACGCTGACGACGATCTGCGTATTTTTCCCGATGGTCTTTACGACCGGAACGGTACGGGAGCTCCTTGTTCCCATGGCGCTGTCCATTTCCTTCTGTCTGATCGCCTCCCTTGTGGTCGCGATGACGGTCGTCCCTGCGGCCTCCAGCACTGTTTTCAGGCGATTCAAGCCGAAGACCAGTAAAGTGATGGACAGCGTGCAGAATCTGTACGGAAAAACGCTCAGATGGTGTCTCAGGCATAAGATCATAACGGTCGCCGGTGCGGTCGCGCTCCTTGTCCTCTGCATCATCCGGCTCATCAATATGGGTATCGTGATCATTCCGGATATCAGTGGTGAGGACATCCAGGTCACGATCGTGACCCCGGAGGAGGACGAGCGGGCGGAATCCTACAAAAAGGTCGATGAGGTGCTGCAGGCGATCATGGACGTCGACGGAGTGGAGAGTGTCGGCATCATGGATTCGTCCAGCACGACGGGTCTGATCAGCTCCATGCAGGCGAACAGCAGTGTTTACGGCTCCTACATCTGCTACGTTACGCCGGAATCGGGTGAATGGTCCGACGAGATGAAGGAGCTCTGCAAAAAGATCGAGGACGCTACCGGTGGTTTCGACTGCGAGATCACGGTGTCGACCGGCGGTATGAGCGACATGACCGCGCTGATGGCGAGCGGGCTTACGATCAATATCTCCGGAAATGACCTGGAAACGCTCAACAAGGTCAGCGAGGATGTCATGGATATCGTCGCACAGGTCAACGGATTTACGAACATCCTGAACGGATCGGAGGATGCGGCCAAAACGCTGCATCTGGTCATTGACAGGGACAAAGCGATGTCCTACGGACTGACGGTCGCCCAGATCTATGCGGAGATCGCCCAGCGCCTTACAACGAGCGTCACATCCACTACGATCACGACCGGCGGGGAAAAGCTCGAGGTCGTCATCCTGGACAAGACGGACAGGCTCACGAGGGAGAATATCCTGGATATGGAGTTTAAGGCGGCTGATATGTCATCCGCGGCTGCAGCCGGATCTTCAGGGATGGATGCAGCTGCCCTTGCCGCGATGACCGGGGCGGATGGATCCGGACAGAGTACCGGTGCGGCCTCGTCAGAAAGTAAGGTGCATAAGCTCGGAGAATTTGCCACCCTCGAGGAGACGAGCGCGCAGGGATCGATCACACGAAAGAACCTGAACCGCTATATCTCGGTGACGGCCGAGACGGAGGAAGGATATAATCTGGCCCTTCTGTCAAGAAAACTGGAGGAGAAGCTCAGTACATACGAAGCTCCGCAGGGATATAAGATCGAGGTCGAGGGCGAGTCGAGCGAGATCAACGATATGCTGAGGCAGATGTCAAAGCTGATGGCACTTGCCCTGCTCTTCATTTACCTCGTTATGGTCGCGCAGTTCCAGAGTCTGCTCTCGCCGTTCATCGTCATGTTCACGATCCCGCTTGCCTTTACCGGCGGCATGATCGGCCTGATCATCGCAAATGAGCAGCTCTCGATGCTCTCCCTCATGGGCTTCCTGATCCTTATGGGAACCGTCGTCAACAACGGTATCGTCTTTGTCGACTACGCGAACCAGCTGAGAATCGGAGGCATGGAGAGACAGGATGCGCTGGTCGCGACAGGCCGCACGCGTATGCGCCCGATCCTCATGACGGCCATGACGACGATCCTCGCCATGATGCAGCTCATCATCGGCAAGGGAATGGGAAGCCAGCTGGGACGCGGCATGGCGATCGTCATCGCGTCGGGACTCATTTACGCGACACTGATGACGCTCTATATCATTCCTGTCATGTATGACGTCTTCTTCAAGCGGGCTCCGCTCTCTGTCGATACGGGGGATGATCTCGAGGATGCTCCGGATGACGCGGCTGAGTTCATCGCGCTCATGAAGGCGGAGAGAAGGGCTGCAGCCGGGAAGGATGCGGATCCTTCTGTGAAAGAGGAGGAAGATGCAGATCTTTCTGTGAGGGAGGATGGAGCTCTGGAAGATGAAGGTTCTCCTGTGAGAGAAGAGGCGTCGGAGGAGGACGAAGATCCTTCCGAAGAATAAGAAAAGCACAAGGCAGGCGGAATCTGCGAGGAGATGAATGGTATGCCATCGGGGAGCCGGTCGCTGACGATCCTTGCATTTGCCGAGGCCCTGCGGTATATTCAGTGAACATTGATGACTGAAAGAAAGAGCCCGCGCAGCAGTGTATGATATGCTGCACGGGCTCTTTTATGAATTTTACTTTACTCCCTGGAAGTGACTTGCAAAAGGTTCAGGTTCACGAAATGATTTATACCTGGCCCGGGTACAGGGTCAGAGAACGGGCTCACTTTTGCTGCTTCACTCATATGGACGGAACTTATGCGAGGATCGACTGGCAGGCTGCTGCAAGAGCATCCTTCTCTGCCTGTGCCTCTTCGAGGTCCTTGCCGAGGGTCGTGAAGTATGTCTTGATCTTCGGCTCTGTGCCGGACGGACGGACAACGACGGAAGCGCCGTCTTCCAGTGCGTAGATCAGGACGTTGGCCTTCGGAAGACCGGTCTCTTCGGGCTTCGTGTAGTCTGTTACATTGACGACTGCCTTGCCTGCGAATTCCTTCGGCGGCTCTGCTCTCAGGCTGTCCATGATGCCCTTCATCTTGTCCATGCCGGAAAGACCCGGGAACTCATAGCTGTCGACCTTGTTGAGATATCTGCCGTACTGCGCATAGATCTCCTCAAGGCGCTGCTTGATGGAAGAGCCGATGGAGCGGTAGTAAGCGGCCATCTCGCAGATCAGCATGGAGCCGATGACAGCGTCCTTGTCGCGTACATACGGGCCTGCAAGGTAGCCGTAGCTCTCTTCGAATCCGAAGATGAAGCGGTCGACTTCGCCTGCAGCCTCGAGCTGTGCGATCTGATCGCCGATCCACTTGAATCCTGTGAGGACGTGGCGAAGCTCTACGCCGTAGTTCTTCGCGACGGCGTCCGCGAGCGGTGTGGAGACGATCGACATGACAGCGACCGGATCCTTCGGCATTGTGCCCTTCTCGATGCGTCCTGCGCAGATATAGTCGAGAAGAAGAACACCCATCTCGTTGCCGGATACGAGCTCGTAGGAGCCGTCCGGGCATCTCATGGCGATACCGACGCGGTCAGCATCCGGGTCAGTTGCAAGCATGAGGTCTGCGCCTTCCTTGATCGCAAGCTCGACGCCGTACTTCATTGCCTCGTAGATTTCCGGATTCGGATACGGAGCGGTCGTGAAATATCCGTTCGGATACTCCTGCTCCGGAACGATCGTGATATCTGTGATGCCGATGTCGCCGAGGACCTTCGTGACCGGTACAAGACCTGTGCCGTTCAGCGGAGAGTAGACGAGCTTGAGGCCGGCTGTCTTGCAGAGACCCGGGCGTACCTGACGTGCTTCGATTGCTTCATAGAAAGCAGCCTTGCAGTCGTCTTCGACATACTTGATGATGCCCTGGTTGACACCGGCAGCAAAGGAGATCTTTGTGATGCCTGTCAGGATATCGGTGTTCTGGATCTCATTATAAACGATCGCAGCAGCGTCGTCTGTCATCTGGCAGCCGTCCGGACCGTAGGCCTTGAATCCGTTGTACTTGGACGGATTGTGGGAAGCCGTGATCATGATACCTGCATTGCACTCGTAGTAACGAGTCGCAAAGCTCAGCGCCGGAACAGGCATAAGAGCGTCATAGATGCGGACGTTGATGCCGTTTCCTGCGAGGACGGCAGCAGCTTCCTTTGCGAAGACATCGCTCTTCAGACGGCTGTCATAGCTGATCGCTACGGTCTGATTGCCGCCCTGTGTCTTGACCCAGTTCGCAACGCCCTGTGTAGCCTGGCGGACGACCCAGATATTCATGCGGTTGGTACCTGCGCCGAGAGTTCCGCGAAGACCAGCGGTTCCGAATGCGAGAGACACTGCGAAACGTTCCTTGATCGCGTCGTCATCGTCAGCGATCTTAAGAAGCTCCGGTTTGAGATCCGGATCCTCGAGATCAGCGGCAAGCCAGCGTTTGTACTCATCCTGATACATTGTACATACCTCCATTCCGGGCGCGCTTTGGACTACAGCCCGCCCCATCTGCATAATCTTTTTTTCAGTATCCGTACTTTGAGGAACATGAGGCCGATCTGCAAAAACGCCTGATATTATAAGACCTCATGTGGTTGAAAGTGACAAATATTCTTATACTAACTATAATGGGTTTGGTGAATTTTGTCAATTGAGCAACCATTTTAGTTTAGACTCTGAGCAGTCATTTCAGGGGATTTTTCATCGTACGGCACCCATGATTTTTGCTGCATGATAAATATGTAAAACGATGGAGTGAGAGCGGGCATTCTGATAGAAAAACATGCGGTTTTGTGAGATAATTTCAACAGACGGACCGATGCTTTCAGTACGGAAAGCGTAAGAAGAGATGTATCCGGTCGGGGAGGTTTTCATTTTATGCGTAAGAGAAGGATATTGAGTTTTATTCTGGCGCTCCTTATGTTCGTGCTTGCCACAGCCTGCGGAGCCGCTTCAAAGCCTGCGGGTGGTTCGGCTGCGCAGGGCGGGACTCCGGCTGCGGAGAGCGTGGTCTCCGGGGAGAGCCGGACTGAAAAGGAACCCGCGAAGACAGATTCGAAGGCCGCAGAGGGCACAGCCTCAAAGGAGGGCACGGCTTCAAAGGAGAGCACAGCCTCAAAGGAGGGCACAGCCTCAAAGGAGAGCACGGCTTCAAAGGAGAGCACCGGGACTTCAAAGGAAAGTACGGCTTCGAAGGATACCGCCGGGAATAACGGAAAGAACGGAGCGGAGGCCGCAGAGAGCGCACCTTCGGGAAAGGCGGAAGAGGAGAGCGGGCTCGACCGGGACGGCACCTATACGTCGAAGGAGGACGTTGCGCTGTACCTTCATCTGTACGGAAAGCTGCCGTCGAATTTCATTACCAAGAAGGAAGCAAGAGCACTCGGATGGGAGGGCGGATCCCTGGAGCCGTATGCCCCCGGAAAGTGCATCGGCGGGGATCGGTTCGGCAATTATGAGGGGCTTCTGCCTGACGTCAAGGGAAGGAAATATTACGAATGTGACATCGATACGCTCGGGAAGAAGAAGAGAGGGGCAAAAAGGATCATATACTCGTCGGACGGGCAGATCTACTACACAGGCGATCACTATGAGAGCTTCGAGCTTCTCTACGGGGAGGAATGAGGCTTTACAGCTGTTTTCCTTCCGGGCGTTTGCGAAAACGCTGTGCCGGACGGAAATTGTGTTAACATTCATACGGCTTCCGTGCCGGGGACTTCTGAATCATTCGTGCAGGCTGCGAAGAAGCCGGGCATGAGATGCTTCTGATGTTCTTTCAGGGTGAATGAAGACTTCCGACTGTTTGGGATGACCCGGAGAAGCCCGGGAGAAAGGGAACCCGGTCAATGACCGGAAAGAGTGAGGAATATGAAATTCAAAATAGATATAACCGGGGTAAGGGACAGGAAAGAACTTCACAGATGCCTTGCCGAAAATCTTCCTCTGCCGGAGTATTACGGCAATAATCTGGATGCGCTTTATGACGTGCTTACCGAACAAGCAGAACCGTGGGATATTCAGATCGTATTCATGAATGAGACGGAAGAACGTCTCGGAGCTTATCTCATGACGATGAAGAGGATGTGCGAGGCCGTGGAGGAGGAGAATCCCTGCGTGAAGGTGCGCTGGGAGCGCATATAAGCCTGTGCTGTGCAGGGAGGCCGCTGATCAATGCATTTCTCCTTCCCTGAATGTAAAAGACAGCCTGTGCTTGTGCAGGAGGGTGCTGTTCAAAGCATTCCTTCCCTGAATGTGAAAGACAGTCTGTGCCGTGCAGGAGGGGCACTCGTGCCTTTCTCCCGGCTATGGAGCGATCCGTAAGGCCTGATGAGAGCGATCCGCAAGGCCGGATGAAGTGAAGTGATGCGCAGCGCTTCGCGACCGCACACGGTATGCTGCATAATAGAAGAGGGCATAAAGAAAAGCCTCCGCCGATTCGGCGGAGGCTTTTAAAGTTCTTATACAAGTCTTGCGATCGCAAGGATCGTTCTGTAGTTGGCTGGTGAACGGACGCAGATGCCGTACTCCGGATTGCTCGCATTGACGATCGTGTTATTGCCGATGTAAATTGCGGAGTGACCGCCTACATAGCAGATAATGTCGCCGGGCTGTGCTTCTGCAACGGAGCCGACCGGTGTTCCGTAGCAGGTTCCCTGCATCGTCGGATCCTGGATCAGATCATAACCGAAGTTCGCGTAAACTGCCTTTACGAATCCTGCGCAGTCACATCCGTTCGTAAGGCTTGTGCCGCCGGATACATACGGTCCGCCTACCCACATGCAGGCGAAATCTGCGATCTGCTGACCAAGTGCTGCGTTGGAGTAGGATGCTTCAGCCTGGCGCTGAGCTTCTGCTGCTGCGGCTTCTTCAGCCTGACGCTGAGCTTCTGCTGCTGCGGCTGCCTCAGCCTGACGCTGTGCTTCCGCTTCAGCCTCGGCCTGAGCTGCTGCTGCGGCTGCTGCCGCTTCAGCCTGTGCTCTTGCTTCCGCTTCAGCCTGACGCTGCGCTGCCTGCTGTGCGGCTCTCTCAGCGGCTGCCTGAGCGGCTGCCTGCTGTGCCTGAGCAACAGCTGCTTCCTGAGCTGCCTTTACGGCTGCTTCCTGAGCTGCCTGAGCAGCTGCCTTCTGAGAAGCGTCCTTCCTTGCAGCTTCGGCTGCCTGTCTTGCGATTGCCTGCTGTGCAGCTGCCTCAGCCTGAGCTTCTGCTGCTGCCTTCTCAGCGGCGTCTGCCGAAGCCTGTGCCTGTGCAGCTTCCGCTGCCTTGCTGCTGGCTGCTGCTTCTGCAGCTTCCCTGGAAGCGGAGATCTGAGCAAGCTGCTCATTTGCACTTAAGATCTGTGCATTCAGTTCGTCGGCCTTGGTACGAAGCGCGGCGATCTCGGCGTCGTAATTTGAAGATTCCTGCTTTTTGATCTCCAGCGCCGCTTCGAGTTCGCCCTGCTGTGTCTCCAGATTGGCCTGCTCTTCGTTGAGCGTGACGTTGTAGGCTTCAAGATCTGTCTTGATGGCTACGATTTCCTGGACTGTCGTCTCATACTCTGTGAGCATGTCCCTGTCGTACTCGTTGACTTCCTTAACGTAATGTACTCTGTTGAGGAGGTCTGCCAGTGTCTCGGCACCGCATACGTAGGAGAGCCAGGACTGGTTCTCACCTTTTTCGTAGATGTACTGGATACGTGTCTTCATATCCGCGTACTGCTTGTCACGCTTCTGCTCAGCAACGCCGAGCTCAGTTGTTTTTTCCGCGATCTGTGATTCGGTAGACTCGATATCCAGCGTGAGGATATCGATGTCAGACATTAATGTGATAAGCTGCGTATCAAGATCGGAAATTTCCTGCTGCAGAGTACTCTGTGCGCTGACTGAGCTTTCGATCTGATCCATTGTGCTGTCAAGCTCATCAGAGGAAGCCTCCTTCTGAGCCGCAATATCAGATTCCTGATCTGCGAGGACACACAACGGGCTCGAAACCACCATAAGAGCACCAAGAAGCAGGCAGAGGATTTTTCTTTTCATAATTGAATTCTCTCCATGTTTGTACTGCGGTAGATATCGTATATCCGCATGGTGTTTTAATATTTCCGTAACATTATGTCATAAAAACTTTGAAAATACAATAGCTGTTTTTTAAATTTGAGGAAATAACCGGAGGAAATAAAGGGATTTTCTTTATTTGCGTTATAAAATATTAACGAATTATGTATGAAATGTTGTAAAGACTCGCAAAAATGACCCGCCGGCCGTTAAAAAAGCAGGAATCCGGTGAAAAAGTGCACAAAGAAAAGCCCTGATAAGGCTTGCAAATTGTCTGCATCCTGTATGGGAAAAATCCGGGACAGGATCCCGAACTGCTTCCGCAGGGACACTTTTTGGCCGGAAATGACCCTAAATATCCTGGCGGATGATATAATGAAATAGCATCGCGGATCTTTGACATGATCTTTCACACGGAGGTCTCTATGGCAAACAGCATAAAATACAGCGGTACATGGCGCTTTTATAAAAAGGAAGAGTTCTATCAGGGGGATCTCTATGTCGATCAGGAGCACAGGACGATCTCCCTTGACATTATTCTGGCATCGGAAGACGGCAGAAAACGGCCGGGGACGCCCTTCCGGGGCCGCGTACCGTTCATTAACGGAAAGCTTTTCAACGGCGATGCCGTCCTTCTCTCCGGATGCCAGTTCGTCCGTGTGTTCAGGGACAGCGGAGCGACGTGGCGCGCAAGATTTTCCGCGGGCTACGCTTTCTGGGGGCTCACTGTGGAGGATGAGAGCGAGATAAAGTTCCGGGAAGCCTTCTTTGAATTCGGAGATATCATAGAGTGGACAGGCCTCTGCAACTATCACTGGGAGATCGGGGAGACGAACGAGTACCTTGCCTGGGACAGCAGGGAGCCGGTAGCGATGGTCATCAATGACAACCTGACGATCACGGCCCGCCCCGTGAACGAGTGGGGAGGATTCGAGAATTTCGAGACGGAGATGGTCGTCCGGCAGAAGGTCTGGTTCGAATTTGTATATGGCATCGCGGTCTCCTTCGAGACGATCATGGAGGACGTCCGCGCGATCGCGTACATGATCGGCATCGGGATCAGCAAGCGGCCGGCTGTGAGAAGCGCGCAGTACTGTCATCCTTCTATTTATTCGGTCCTGAAGGACCGGAACGGCCAGCCTGTGAAGAGACTGAAGCATGCGGATCTTCTGATCGGCGGAGGAAATGAAGAGCCCGGCGAGATGATCCGTCAGACAGGCGGCTTCCTCTACCGGTTCGAGGATATCAGCAGCGGGGAGCGGTTCGAGCGGTGGCGGGCACATTACGCAAAGCTTCGCCCGATCCTGGATCTCTATATGACCGCGTTCGAGAAGGGCAGCGGGTCCGGCGAACTCGTTTTCCTGAATCTCGTGCAGGCTCTCGAGACCTTCCATGCGCGCTTTATCACCAACAAGGTCAAATACTACTTTGAGCGTGTGGACCTCCTGATAGAGGAGTTCTCAAAGGATCACAGCGAGGAGGAGTGTGAGGAGTGGAGACTTTTCCTGATCGACAAGGGCCAGTCGAGGAATAAGAACGGGATCTTTCTGCGCAGCCGTCTGGCCGATCTTACATTTGCGGAGGGAGAGCCCCTCTTCTTAAGGCTCGGCGAGCTCGCCCTTCCCGATTTTATTCAGAAGATCATAGATACAAGAAATTATTACACCCATTATGACGCTTCCAAGCTCGTGCGGTCCTTCTCGGAGGAGGAGCTCTTCTTCGTCAACGCGGAACTCCTTGCGCTCCTGCAGTTCCATGTCCTGAGGCTTCTGGGCTTTGACAAAAAGATCCTCCGGGAGCGGGTCATCAAGGCCGTCATGCTGAATAATATGATGAGGGAGACGGAGTCGGAAGAATTGGAGGACGATACTGATACGTAAAAGTGCCGAAAAAATACAGATAATAGCGTTTCGTGTTGTCATTTTTTCATAAAACAAGTAAAATATAGACAGATTGAGTGGAAGGAAGCCGGACATGTGCGTTTTTCGCAAATGAAAACCGTGCATGCCGGTTCATCCGATCGGGAAGAGCAGTCTCTCAGAAAAATAAGGAGTAAATGAGATGAAACAGTGGACGCTAGAAGAAAGATACCGTGTACTTGAAAGCGCAGACGATGTAAAAGATCTCTTTGGCCGTATTATCAAATCGGCCTATCGCCAGACGTATCACGTCATGCCGGTCACAGGCCTGTCCAGTGATCCGAACGGCTTTGTCTATCACAACGGCGTGTGGCATCTGTATTATCAGTGGTGCCCGTGGGGAGCGGTCCACGGCCTGAAATACTGGTACCATGTTTCGTCGAAGGATCTTATCCACTGGACGAACGAGGGTGTCGGCATGAAGCCGGACACGATCTTCGACAACAAAGGCACGCATTCGGGCTCCGCGATCGCTGCCGGCGATGACCTCTATCTGTTCTACACAGGAAATCACAGGGACGAGAACTGGGTGCGCACTCCCTATACCTGCGCCGCAAAGGTAGGCAGGGACGGAAAGCCGGTCAAGCTGCCGAAGCCGCTGTTCGGCCCGCGCCCGGATTACAGCGAACATCAGAGAGATCCGAAGGTCATCTGGGTGCCGGAGCAGAAGAAGTACTTCATTTTCATCGGCGCACAGACGATGGACAAGAAGGGAACGGCACTCATCTATAAGTCCGACGAACTTCTCAGCGGCTGGGAATTCGCAGGTCAGCTGAATGTTCCGGGATTTGAGAACTTCGGCGGCATGTGGGAGTGCCCGTGCATCGTCAACATCAGCGGAAAGGATATCCTGATCTTCTCGCCGCAGTATACGAAGCTGCCCGGCCGTGCGGAGAGCACGAATCACAACGTCTACATCGTGGGCAGGATGGATTACGACACGCTGACCTTCACACCGGAATCGGATTATCAGTATCTTGATTTCGGATTTGACTTCTATGCAGCTCAGTTCGCGGCAAATGTAGGCGATCCCGACAAGGCGATCCTGATCGCATGGATCGGACTTCCGGATAATCATTATCCGACGGAGCCGGATGAGTGGGAAGGCAGCATGTGCCTGCCGAGAGAGCTTCGCCTCGTGAACGGCAAGCTCGTGCAGACTCCGGTCGCGGGGATCGAAGAGCTCCGGAACGGGGAGGCTCCCGCGGACGGAACGCTTCCGGCTGTGTTCGAGATGGAAGTGGATCTGAAGGGCGGGGACGCGGATCTCAACCTCTTCACGAAGGCGGACGGCAGCGGCGGAATGACGATCCATTATGACGATGCAGCGAAGAAGGCCGTCATCGACAGGACCGGCATGAATAAGCGCTTCAACGAGAACGTAGGTGAGGTGCTCGAGATGCCGCTTGACAGACCGCTCGAGAAGCTGCACATCTACGTGGACAAGTGCTCCGTTGAGATCTTCGCAAATGACGGCGAGTCGACCTTCACGACCCACCTGTATCCGGAGAAGGAGGAGTTCCACTATACGGCGACGGACAACTGCGCTGTGAAGATCTGGACGCTCGCTCCTTCCGTAAAGGATGATTTTGTAATCTGAGACAAATCGATCCCCGCGGGGATCCGCAATACAGACTGCTGGTCAAAAGAAACGGCCTTC
The DNA here is from genome assembly GCA_946629525.1 of uncultured Clostridia bacterium. Classification (GTDB taxonomy): domain Bacteria; phylum Bacillota; class Clostridia; order Lachnospirales; family Lachnospiraceae; genus Chordicoccus. The sequence goes on along the minus strand of CAMOXU010000042.1, from coordinate 7,768 downwards.
CGGAATCGATCCGGAAGGCCGGTATTTTTTTCAGATCCTGAATCTTCCCGCATACATCTGTACTTTTATTCCGGGAGCATTAAGACCCCGGAAGCGGGATGTTTTGATCAGATCCTCTTTATTTGTGCGGGTCGATCGTATACTTTACGATATCCATCGTGACCGCACCGTCCGCGAAGAAGGAGATCCCTTTCGCCGCGAGATCCGTTGTGATCGTCACGGACAGGACCTTTTCTCCGTCATTTACGAAGACCTCTGCGCTGTAGCGGTCGAGAATGAGACGCAGGCGGAGAGCCCCGTTTATATGATTTACGTACGCTCTGCGCTGATGCAGGATCGCCCTCCGCGATCCGGAGAACTTCCGGTTGATCTTGAGGGAGGATTCGTGGGGCCTGAAGCTGATCGCCGTGTGGAACTCGTCGTTCTGGGCAAAGCGCAGCGCGAACTTCTGATAGACCCTTCTGGGATCCTGCGGCCGTAGATCGATCGTGAGGTCGATCTGACGGCCTTCGATGCCGGAAAGCTCGATCTCGTCGTCCTCGATCTTCACGTCCTCGTAAGCGCACCGGTCGCAGTGCATGTCATTCAGCTCACGGATCGGGGTCTGATACAGGATGCCGTTCTTTATCGAGAGCTCACGGGGAAGGGACATCTGTCCGAACCACGGGATGGAAGCCGTGTGGAGGTTGCAGGTATCCCAGTTCTGCATCCAGCCGATCATGATCCTGCGCCCGTCCGGTGTGAGGACTGTCTGGGGTGCGTAGAAATCGATTCCGTAATCGACGGAATGGTTGGTCTCCTCCCTGAACTCTTCCGCCTCGGCGTCATACTTTCCGATCATATAGAAGGTGCCGTTCCCGTTGTGATATTCGAGTCCCTTGGGCAGCATATCCTGGGAGCTCGCAAGGAGGACCTGCCTGCCGTCCAGCTCGAAGAAGTCCGGGCACTCCCACATGAGACCGATCCTGTAATTGTTCTCCACCAGAGACTTCACGAATTCCCAGTGGATGCAGTCCGCGCTCTTATAGAGCAGCATCCTTCCGCCGTGACCGATCCGGTTGTTGGCGATCAGACAGCGGTAAGTACCGTCCGGGGTCTTCCAGATTTTCGGATCCCGGAAGGCATAGCGGCTTCCTCCCGGGGGAAGATCCTTGTCCGTAAGCACAGGGTTCCCTTCGTATTTCGTGTAATCCATTCCGTCGCCGAAAGCCAGACACTGGGTCTGTACTTCCCGGACTTCGCCGCTCTTCGTATATTCGTGGATCACGCCTGTGTACATCAGGAGATGTTGTCCGTCGGGAAGCTCGATCGCGCATCCCGAATAGCAGCCGTTGCGGTCATAGGGCATATCCGGAGCCATGGCTGCCGGAAGATATGTCCAGTGGAGAAGGTCAGTGCTCACTGCGTGCCCCCAGTGCATCGGGCCCCAGTGAGAGTCAAAGGGGTGATACTGGTAGAACATATGATACTGGCCTTTATAGTAGGAGAACCCGTTCGGGTCATTCATCCAGCCTGCACGGGAGGACAGATGGAAGGCGGGTCTTTCCTTCTCGGAAATGAACTGCTCCTTCTCCTCCTCGTACTTTCTGGCATCTCTCAAAACCTGTGTGATCATGACAATTGCTCCTCATTATTATTCTTCATCGCTCAATACCCGTGCTTTCGGAGTTCTTCCGGGATATTGCGGATCCGTTCAGATCTCATCCTGCATGCTGTCTTCAAGCGCGTCGACGATCGTATCGACGATCTTTGTGACCTTCTCCTGCACCTCCTTCGGGGCATATGGGAAGGTGTAGGATACGTCGGAAGCAAGGAGCAGCGGAAGGTCATTCAGGGAATCCCCGATTCCGTAGACCTTGCAGTCGCCGAAGTGCTTGCGGATCACGGAGATAGCCTCCCCTTTGGAGGTCCCCTTCGGTGCGATATCCACTTCGATCACGTTCTGGAAGGCATTCAGGAAATCGCCGTATTTTTCGTTGAGCTCGGCGGTAAGCGCCGCAGCTTCCTCCAGAGTCTCGCAGTGGATGCCGACTCCGTGGACCATCCCCTCGGGAGCGTCAGCCATCCCGGTGATGACGTTGTAGTCGCCCGGGTAATCCATTTCCTCAAAGACATTGATCACGCCGTCGATATCGATCGAGATCCTGTTCCCGCGCGGTCTGATATCCTTCACGATCTGATCGATGACATCCCGGTCGATGAAAAGCTTGCGGATCTCCTTCATATCCTTATCGATGATGTTGGAGCCGGTGCTTGTGATCCAGAAATCCGGATCGAAGTGACCGCCGATGAACGGGGTGAGACCGCCCACCTGACGGCCGGTGCAGAGCCCGAAATAATTTCCTTTGGCCTGATATTCTTTGATTTTTGCGACAGATTCGGGCGGGAGCTTGACCTCCGCTTTGTAGAAATAGAGCGTGCCGTCGAAATCACTTGCAAATACTTTCTTCATAATTCGATTCCTTTCCGATATGAGGGCGGGATTTCCTTTGTGCCAGGCGAAAAACAAAAAGATGATCTTTGGTTCCATGCCGTCCGGGCAGAAATGAAAAGCGTTCCTGCCGTGCCGCGCTGTCGGAAAGTGCATTCCGAATCGTGCGGCCGCGGTACGTCCGGCATATGATTTATCATACCATGAGGCGGGGGTCAAATCATAGCTGTTTATTGAAATTTCCTTGAAAATGGCTGAAATCCGGGGGCACTTTGTAAGATATCACGAATCCATTCCGAAAACGTATGGGGCGTTGATTTCATTACACCGCCTTCGCTGCGAAGGCGCCGGATCCTTTTCATTCCTTCAGCCTGATTTGCCCCTTGTGCATTCTCTCCGAACTCTTCTATAATGGTAGCGGATTTTCGATTCAGGCAGTTCATTGCGAAGCTTTGGCCGCAAATTCCGTGGAGCGCAGACTTTCGCAAATGCCTGATTTCCGTTCAGGAAAAGTAAGGAGAGAGAGATGCAGAAGATTCTTGTGGGCCTTTCCGGGGGCGTGGACAGCGCCGTGTGCGCGTATCTGCTGAAGCAGGCGGGATATGAGGTGATCGGCGCGACGCTGCGCACCTGGGTCAGCGAAGGGGGAGAGGACAGCCGCTGCTGCGAGATCGATGATGCCGGAGAGATCGCGGCCCACCTCGGCATTCCCTATTATGTAAAGAACTGCATGGCTGAGTTCAAGGCACAGGTGACGGATCCTTTTATTTCCGAATATATCCACGGCCGTACGCCGAATCCGTGCGTCGGCTGCAACCGGACCATCAAATGGGCAAAGATGCTGGAGCTCGCGGATTCTCTGGGAGCCGGGATGGTCGCGACCGGCCATTACGCCACGGTGGTCCGCAGGGAGAACGGAAGGTTCACGGTGAAGCAGTCTCCTTTTGCGGCAAAAGACCAGAGCTACATGCTGTACCGGCTGACACAGGAGCAGCTGGCCCGCACCATGATGCCGCTGGGGCCGCTGACCAAGGAGGAGGTGCGGAAGATCGCCGAAGCGGCGGGCATTCCTGCGGCCGGAAAACCGGATTCGCAGGAGATCTGCTTCATCCCCGACGGAAACTATGCGGAGTATATCGAGCGCTTCTGTGAGCAGGAGATCCCACCGGAAGGAAACTTTGTGGACGGCGGGGGAAGGGTGCTGGGCCGGCACAAAGGGATCACGCACTATACCATCGGACAGAGAAAGGGTCTCGGTCTTGCCATGGGCGTTCCGGTCTTTGTCAGGGAGCTCCGGCCGGAGACCAATGAGGTGGTGATCGGCTCCGATGAAGAGCTCTTTTCCGACACGGTCTTCTGCCGGGAGCTGAATTTCCTGAGCATCGAAGGCATTGCTCCGGGAGAGTCGATCCCTGCAGTGGTGCGCATCCGCTATCACCACAGGGGGGAGAAAGCCCGGATCCGGCTCGTGTCGGACGATCTGGCGGAGATCACATTTAAAAAACCTGTGCGGGCGGCGGCTCCGGGCCAGGCGGCGGTGTTCTACGATGAGGAGGGATGCGTTATCGGCGGCGGGACGATCACAAAAGATGATCGCTGACGCAGACGCGCAATTTTTCATATTGACTATCCAAATGAATCATTTATAATGAATCTAGTGAAGAATTGTTCTTCATAAAATTTCACAACAGGAATTCTTCGGGGCGGGATGAAAGTTCCCACCGGCGGTATAGTCCGCGACCACCATCTTGGTGAATGAATCGGTGACACGTGAGCGTCCGGATCTGCAACGCAATGCGGCGGCAGGGAGGATTGCACTGCATGTGAATTCCGATACCGACAGTTACAGTCTGGATGAGAGAAGAAACGTATTCTTTTTTGAATGCATACACCCCGGGTCTTTTGATCCGGGGTTTCTTTATTCGATGAACTCCTGCGAGATCATGCGGCACACAGTTTACAAGTGCCTGCAATTGCCTGTTGGCAGAAAGGAGTTTCATTATGACAGGAAACACACACACCGTACGAGGAAGAGAGAAGACAGGAACGAACACAAGAAAGCTCGCCGCCTGCGGGATGTTCGCGGCGATCGCCGCGGTGCTCATGTTCTTTGAATTCCCGCTTCCGGTCGCACCGACCTTCTATAAGCTGGATCTCTCGGAGATCCCGGTCCTGATCGGGACCTTCGCTTTCGGGCCTGTCGCGGGAGTGGTGATTGAATTCCTGAAGATCGCGGTCAAGACAGCGATCAAGGGGACCAGCACTGCATTTGTCGGGGAGCTCGCCAATTTTGTGATCGGATGCTCGATGGTCATTCCGGCGGGGCTCATTTACAAGATGAACAAGTCGAGGAAGACCGCGGTGATCGGACTTGTCACCGGCACACTTGTGATGACGGCGGCCGGTGCGCTGATCAATGCGTTCGTTCTGCTTCCGGCCTACTCGGCAGCCTACGGCCTGCCGATGGACGTGCTCATCGGGATGGGGAGCGCGGTCAATGCGTCGGTAAAGGACGTGTTCACTTTCGTACTGATCTGCGTTGCCCCGTTCAATCTGATCAAGGGTACGGTCGTCGGCGTGCTTACGCTGGTCCTCTATAAGAGAATCAGCCGGTTCGTAAAGGGCGCAGACGCGTAAAGAGCGCAGACGCGTAAAGGGCGCAGACGCGTAAAGTGCAGCTGTGCAGATGGGCAGGTGCTCCGCACCTTGCGCGGCGCAGCAGGAACGCCGAGGCGTTCCTGAATCACGATGAACCCCGGGGGTTCTTTGCAGGTTCATCCCGGGAACTGTGCTGCGAAGAAAAGTGCGATGAAGAATAAAGACGGGCTGCCGCATTTAGACAAATCACCACTATATATGACAGATGTCATTTGCAAATATCTGCCATATATAGTGGCGACTCCGTCTGATGCGGCAGCCCTTTTCTTTTTGGTAAAAATGAGGGAGAAAGGGCCGCTTCAATCGTGAGTTGGGAGTTTCATCAGCTTCTTTATCTGTGCTATAATAAGCCGGAAGTTACGCAGGGGACTTTTCCTGAAAAGGGTCTGCGAAGCGGGCCGAATCAGATTTATGGGCCTGCGAAGCGGTTCCTTAATGGGTGTGACGAACAAAAACTATGATGCATTATCGGCATGCTGCGGCGAAACAGATGCCATTATGGAGGTCTTTCATGAAATTTACATATCCGGCTGTGTTTAAGAAGGAAGAGAACGGACGCTACTCCGGACGTTTTGTGGATCTTGCGGGCTGTGAGGTCGACGGGTACAGTCTCGACGACGCGATCCGCAGCGCAATTCTTGCGGAAGGGGACTGGATCCGCCTTGAGCTCCTCGAGGAAGAGCCGGACATGCCGCTCGTGACGGATATCGAGGATATTGTCCTTAAGGAGGGGGAGATCGCCCGCAATATAGCTGTCAACGTCCGCTTCTATGAGGGCTGGGACGAATAAACATAAAAAACCCGCAGATCGGCAGGAACGCCGGGGAGTGCCCGCTGTTCCTGCTTTCAACTGTCTGAATGACTGCTTTATGCTTTATCATGCAATACGCATGAATTTTTGGGGTCAATTATGATTCATATTGCCATTGTCGAGGACGAGGACTTCGCTGCCGATCAGCTCAGGGGAATGATCGGGCGCTTCGAAAAAGAATACGGGACCGCGACGCACATTGTCCGGTTCAGAGATGGCATAGTAAGCTGAGACTTCCTATATGGCTTCGTGCAGCCGCGGGCAGGAAAAGATTTCCAAAGGAGGCCTGCGGAAGCGCCCGACGTGATTTTTTATCCCGGGAGCTGCATAAGATCAGGAAATGGGAAGGTTCGGCAGAGAAATGTTGCATCCGGACGGACCGCCTGAATCGGTTTGCGTATTCGGGCACTTTCGACACAGGGGGAAGGTGACAGTATGAAGCATAAAGATCTGATAGAAAAAATGACGATCGAGGAGAAGGCCGCGCTCACCAGCGGTCAGGGGGAATGGCAGACATGGCCCATCCCGCGCCTCAATATCCCGTCCATGTATTGCTCGGACGGACCTCACGGAATCCGCAAGCAGGCCGGCGCGGGAGACCATCTCGGTCTCAATGAATCGCTGAAGGCGACCTGCTTTCCTACTGCGGCGACGGTCGCGAACAGCTGGGATACTGAGCTTGGAGAAGAGATCGGAAGAGCACTGGGCGAGGAGGCGATGGCCGAGGATGTTCATATCCTTCTCGGACCCGGCATGAACATGAAGAGAAGTCCGCTCTGCGGAAGGAACTTTGAATATTTTTCCGAGGATCCGGTCCTCGCCGGCAGAATGGCAGCTGCGTACGTGCGGGGGATCCAGAGCAAAGGGGTCCGGTCCTGCATCAAGCACTTCGCGGTCAACAGCCAGGAGGAGCGCCGCATGGCCATGGACGCTGTCGTGGACGAGCGGACACTCCGGGAGATCTACCTGACAGCGTTCGAAATTGCCGTCAAAGAGGGCGGCGCAAAGGCGATCATGACGAGCTATAACGAGGTGAACGGGGAGTATGCCAACGAGAACCGTCACCTGCTCATCGATATTCTGAGAAATGAATGGAAGTACGACGGAATGGTCGTGACCGACTGGGGCGGGTCCAATGACCATGTCGAAAGCATTCGCTGCCGCTCCAACCTCGAGATGCCGAATCCGGGACTTGATTCCGCGAGACAGGTCCTTGCAGCTCTCGATGCGGGCAGAATCACGGAGGAAGAGCTTGACGCGTGTGTGGATGACCTTCTCGATGCGATCCTCGAGACGACGGAGGCCGCAAAAGGACACAGTACGGAATTCGACGTGGAAGGGCATCATGCCCTTGCGCGCAGGGCTGCTTCCGAGTGTGCGGTCCTTCTGAAAAATGAAGACAATATCCTTCCGCTCAAAGCCGGAGCGAAGGTCTGCGTCATCGGAGACTTTGCATACGATCCGAGATATCAGGGTGCAGGCTCCTCCGTCGTCAACACGACGAAGCTGGAGTCCTTCAGGGAGATCGCGGATGCCGGGGAGGGTCTTGACATCGCAGGATACGCGCGGGGCTACAGGAGGAACGGAGATCCGGATGAGGCCCTGAAAGCCGAGGCTGTCGATCTTGCGCGGAAGGCGGACTATGTCCTCTATTTCTTCGGGCTTGACGAGATGAGCGAGTCGGAAGGCCTGGACCGCTCCCATATGAAGCTTCCGAAGGTCCAGACGGAGCTCCTTTATGCAATCTCGGAAGTGAATCCGAACGTCATCGGCATCCTCTCCGGCGGCTCCGCGATCGAGATGGAGTGGGATGGAGCCCTCCGGGCGATCCTGCACGGCTATCTGACCGGGCAGGCCGGCGGCGGAGC
>CAMOXU010000041.1 GCA_946629525.1 uncultured Clostridia bacterium | reverse complement strand
GCCGATTTATCGGCCGAATTATGATTATGAGGTTCGCGTAGCGGTTCTCATAATAATAATAGAAGCGGACTCCGCCTTTGTTCTGCGTCCTCCCCATAAGAGCCGGACGAATTCGGGCGGTGCGGGCCCCGCAAATTGCAGGAAGAGGCCTCAACCTGAGAATATCAGAAAAAGATTTTAAAAGCAATACGAAATGGTTTATAATAAATTGGTTAATGATGTTTAAGGGCAAGGGCGTAATTTTGGGGGTGGAGTATGACGAATGCCGTATATAATGTAGATCAGGGCGACCCCAGGATCATGGGGGCGGAGTACGTTCCGGGTGGAGTCAATTTCTCGGTGACGGTGCCGGATGACAAGGAGGCGTGGCTCATTCTTACAGATCCGTCAGGGGAGCATATCGTTCAGGAAGTACCGCTTCCTGTAGACCGGCGGATCGGAGAGGTCGCCAGTGTCAGGATCAGGACTTCACACAGGATGAGTGAGGGGTATTATTTCAGGATCGGGGGAGAAAAGGTGCCGGATCCCTATGCGAAGCGCATTGTGAACGGTGTTTCCTTCACGGACAACGAGAGGTTCTCCTGGGGCGGCGAGAAGATGCCTGAGATCCCGATGGCGGAACTTCTGATCTACAAGCTGCATGTGCGCGGTTTTACCATGGATCCCAAGTCGGGAGTGCGGAATAAGGGAACATTTCGCGGCCTCATGCAGAAGATCCCGTATATCGCCGGAATGGGCTTTAACGCTGTTGAGATCATGCCGGCCTATGAGTGGGACGACTCCCTGCGGGTCCGCCAGGCGGGGATCGATTTTTCCGAAGGGGAGGAGACAGGCAGAGCGAAAAAGAATTTCTGGGGCTATGCGAAGGAGAATTTCTACTTCGCGCCGAAGCAGAGCTTTTCCTCTTCAGAGGATTCCATTGCGGAAATGAAAAAAATGGTCAAGGCCCTCCACAATGCCGGGATCGAGTGCATTATGGAGTTCTACATTCCGGAGTCGGCGGATATGATGCTCGTCATGAAAGCGCTCCGCTACTGGAAGATCGCCTACCATATCGACGGCTTTCACTTTGTCGGAGCGGGTGTCCGCCCCGAGCTGATCACGAGGGATCCGATCCTTGCGAGAACGAAACTTTTCTTCGAGTATGTGGACGGAGGCTCCGTATACGGGAAGAGAGTGCCCAAGGTGCGGGTGCTCGCTTCCTGCAACAGCGGATTCCAGACGGACGCCCGCCGGTTCCTGAAGGGGGACGAGGGCGTGATCGGCGCATTCCGGAACATTCTCGTGCGGAACGACGGCGCAGTTGGATGCGTCAACTATATCGCGAACGTGAACGGATTCACGCTCGCGGACCTGGTCTCGTACAACGAAAAGCACAATGACGCGAACGGCGAGAACAATTATGACGGCTCCTCCGAGAACTTCAGCTGGAACTGCGGGGTCGAGGGCGAGACGAAGAAAAAGGCGGTCATAAATCTCCGGAAGAAGCAGATCCGGAACGCGCTCGCCTACGTATTTCTCGCCCAGGGCATCCCGCTCCTCTATGCGGGGGATGAGATCGGAAACTCCCAGGGCGGCAACAACAACGCCTATGCGTCGGACGACCCGACCGGCTGGGTGAACTGGTCCGGCATGAGAAGGAACAGGGATCTCAAAGCTTTCGTCACAGAACTGATCAGTTTCAGAAAAGCGCATCCGATCCTCAGGAACCGCTTCCCTTACCGAGGGGCGGATTATAGGAATACGGGCTGCCCGGATATCTCCTTCCACGATACGCGTGCATGGTATACGGAGCAGGATCCGAAGGTGCGGTCCGTCGCCGTCATGTATAATCCGCGCTATGCGGAGGCTTCCGGCGGCGCGGATGAGTACCTGTACATAGCCTACAACGCTTTCTGGGAGCCGCACACGTTCGCGCTGCCGGTCCTTCCTGACGGGAGAAAATGGCAGAAAGCGCTCGAGACTGCATGGGACGAGGAGAAGGAAGTCCTGGCCGCCGCGCTCTTAAATGCAAGAAATATGGCAAGAGACGACGCGGAAGTCCGTCTCCGCGCAGCGGAGGCCCGCCTCGTTGAGGCGCAGGACCGTGAGATGAAGCTCGCGGAGGAATACGCCCAGAGAACCAGCTCTGACGGAGAGCCTTCCGAGGATAAGCTTGCATCCTACAGGGATCATATGAAAAAAGCCGCTCTCGACGGAGAGGAGGATTCTCTGGAGGAGAAAAGGCATACGACGGAAGCCCTTCTGCGCGCTGTCCGGGAGGCGGAGGAGGCGCTGCTTGCCGAGCCAGACGGAGAACCTGCTCTCTTTCCGGATGAGCAGAAGTTCATCACTACCCCCGCGAGATCAGTGACGATCCTTACGGGCGTCCGGACCTGACAGGAGAGTATCGGGGAATAAGGAATACGGATCATGAATGTACTGGGACATCTTAAGACAATCACTAAGCATCATAACCTGGTCATGGGCTACTGCTTCCGGGCCGGACTCTACCGCCAGGGACTTCTGCACGACCTCTCGAAGCTGAGCCCGGAGGAGTTCCTTGTCGGCGCAAAGTACTATCAGGGGACGAGAAGTCCCAACAACGCCGAGCGAGAGGCAACAGGAGTCTCCAGAGCCTGGCTGCACCACAAGGGCCGCAACAAGCATCACTACGAATACTGGATCGATTATGACATGAACGCGCCGGAGGGCAGAGGTCTCGGGGGCATGCAGATGCCGAGAAAGTATGTCGCGGAGATGATTTTTGACCGGGTGAGCGCATCCCGCGTCTACAAGGGGGAGGCCTACACGGACAGGAGCCCTCTTGAGTATTTCCTTGCGGCCAAAGACCGGTCCTGGTTCATTCATCCGGTCACGATGCAGCAGATGGAATTCCTGCTCACCATGTGGGCGGAGCGCGGGGAGGACTATACGGTCAACTACATCCGAAGGGTCTTTCTCAGGAAGGAACCGAAGCGGAAGCGCTCCTGATGTTTACAAAAGCGCCGGGGTCTGGTATGCTTTTACTCTCTGACATCGTCAGAGAGTAAAGCCTCCGGCGGATCGCAGCCGCGCAAACAGGAAGGTGCTTCGCACCCTGCGCGGCGCGTCAGAAATGCTGAAGCATTCCTGATTCTCTGACATCGTCAGAGAGTAAAGCCTCCGGCGGGAACGCCCGGGGCGTTCCTGATTCTCTGACAACAAAAATACTTCTCTTTTGTATTTCCGGAGAAGGTAATAGGTGGAACGGTTTGAAATTACGGAAGGCGGATTATTACGATTACAATTTAGTTGCCGTCATTCTCCTGCTGGTCGGCTTCGGGCTCGTGATGCTCTACAGCACGAGCGCCTACACAGCGGAGATCACGCAGGGCAATGACATGTACTTCTTCCGGAGGCAGGCAATTATCTCGGTCGGGGCGATCGCTGCTGCGCTGGGGCTCTCTCTGATCGACTATCACATACTCTCGAAGCTCAGCCTCCCTCTCTATTCGGCGGCGGCGATCCTGATGCTCATGGTGCATTTTTTCGGAATCACGCACAATGGCGCGAAGCGCTGGCTGAAGATCGGCATCGAGTTCCAGCCGGCCGAGATCGCAAAGATCGCGGTCATCGTGGCGATCCCGGCGATCATAGTATGGCAGAAGGAACAGTTCAATACGCTGCAGGGGACCCTGCTGCCGCTCGGCGCGGGCGCGCTGCTCTCCCTGTTCGCGTATGTCTTCACGGATAATCTGAGCACGGCGGTCATCATTCTGGCGATCGCCTGCGTGATCGTGTTCGTGGCGCATCCGAAGACGATGCCTTTCATGATCATTCTGGGAGTCGGGGCCGTGCTGGTGGCGATCCTGGTCCTTTTTCTGTGGAACCTGGACTCTTCGGGAGGACATTTCCGGCTGCAGAGGATCCTCGTCTGGCAGAACCCTGAGAAGTACATTGCGAGCGGAGGCTACCAGATCATGCAGGCGCTCTACGCCATCGGCAGCGGCGGCGTGTTCGGAAAGGGTCTCGGCAACAGTGCCCAGAAGCTGGGATGGCTCCCGGAAGCTCAGAACGATATGATCTTCCCGATCATCTGTGAGGAGCTCGGCATCTTCGGCGGCGCGATCGTGATCGTGCTCTTTACGTTCATGCTGTACCGGCTGATGTTCATCGCGCAGAACGCTCCCGACAGGTTCGGAGCGCTCATGGTGACCGGCATCTTCGCGCATCTTGCGCTGCAGGTCGTCCTGAATATCTGCGTTGTGCTCAATCTGATCCCGACGACCGGAGTCACCCTTCCCTTCATAAGCTACGGAGGCACTTCCGTGCTCTTCCTTATGATGGAGATGGCGATCGCTCTCTCCGTGTCCCGCATGATAAAGTTCAAGCGGCAGGAGAAGGATCTCTGGGGGGATTTGATCCACTCGGGACTCTATAAATGACAGGAACTTCCCGCTTCCGGGTCACCGTCGTACAAGGGTATGTGGGAAGTACTCGCAAATTACAAATCTTTCCGGCCTTTGCTGCCGGATAACGCGGGACCTCTTTGATGCGGGTCCCGTCTGGCTGTGAGACTGACTTACGGACTCGCACATTCGATCGATTTTTTACAAGGAGATAAGACAATGGTTAAGACAAGATTCGCACCCAGCCCGACCGGCAGAATGCATGTAGGAAATCTTCGCACAGCACTCTATTCCTATCTGATCGCAAAGCATGAAGGCGGAAATTTCATGCTCCGCATAGAGGATACAGACCAGGAACGCTTCTATGAGGGCGCTCTGGATATCATTTACCGGACGCTCGACCTGGCCGGCCTTTCCTTTGACGAAGGTCCGGACAAGGACGGCGGCGTCGGCCCCTATGTACAGAGCGAGCGCACGAAGCAGGGAATTTATAAGAAGTACGCGGAGATCCTCGTGGAGAAGGGCGCGGCTTATTACTGCTTCTGCACGAAGGAGCGCCTTGAGAGCCTTCGCCGCGTCGTGGCCGGCAAGGAGATCTCTTCCTATGACAAGCACTGCCTCCATCTCTCCAAAGAGGAGATCCGGGCGAATCTTGACGCGGGAATCCCCTATGTCATCAGGCTGAATGTGCCCGAGGGAGGAACGACGACCTTCCGGGATGAGATTTACGGGGAGATCACGGTCGACAACAGCGAGCTGGATGACATGATCCTGATCAAGTCGGACGGCTATCCGACCTATAATTTCGCAAACGTCGTGGACGATCATCTGATGGGGATCACCCATGTCGTCCGCGGAAATGAATATCTCTCCTCGAGTCCGAAATACAATCTTCTCTACGAAGCGTTCGGCTGGGAGGTTCCGACCTATGTGCACTGCCCGCTGATCACGGATGAGAACCATGCGAAACTTTCGAAGCGGTCCGGCCACTCCTCCTTCGAGGATCTTCTTGAACTCGGACTGCTGCCGGAAGCGATCGTCAATTATGTCGCGCTTCTCGGATGGAGCCCGGAAGACAATGAGGAGATCATGAATCTCGATGAGCTCGTCAGACGGTTCGATTACAGAAAGATCAACAAGTCCCCGGCTGTCTTCGATATGGGCAAGCTCCGCTGGATGAACGGCGAGTACATAAAGCGCATGGACGATGACGCCTATTACAGGCTTGCGCTCCCGATCATTGAGAAGACGGTCACGAAGGTGGAGGATAAGAAGGAGCTCGCGGATCTTGCCAAGACCCGCATCGAGACCTTCAACGATATCCCGGAGCTCCTCGGCTTCTTCGAGGAGGTGCCGGACTACGACATCTCGATGTATGCGCATAAGAAAATGAAGACCACCCCCGAGCTCTCCCTCGATGTCCTTAAGAAGGTCCTTCCGGTCCTCTCGGACTTTGAGGATTACAGCAATGACGCGCTGTATGCCCTGCTGGTGGATTTCGCGAAGGAGAACGGGCTCAAGAACGGCCAGGTCATGTGGCCGGTGCGCACTGCAGTCTCCGGAAAGGCCATGACGCCCGGCGGAGCAACGCAGCTCCTCATGCTGCTCGGACGGGATGAGTCTGTCTCAAGGATCCGGGCGGCGATCGATAAGCTCGGGAAAGAGCTGGCATGAGCCTGGTCCCGGAAACGGACCGGCGGATAGAAGTCATTTTCTGCCGGATAGACCCCTCCCTGTATTCGCAGAGGGAGATCAGCCGGATGGCATATGACCTTCTGCGGACCCATGTGTACGGGATCCTCGGGAAGTCGGCCGGGCTCTCCGGCAGAGCACCCGGAGAGGGGGCGGACGCCGAAAACAAGGCGGAGGATCCTTTTGCACTGAAGATCGGAAGAACGGAGCACGGCAAGCCGTATTTCGAGGAGCTTTCGGACATTCATTTCAACATAAGCCATGCCGGAGAGTATATTCTCGCGGCTCTCGGCTCCGAGCCTCTGGGGATCGACATCGAAAAGCGTCGGAAAGTCAACTTCGAGAGACTCGGGAAGCGGATCATGACGGATCCGGAATACAGAGACTTTCTTGAGAGTGAGGACCGGGAGGAGGAATTCTTCCGGAAATGGGTCCTCATGGAGAGCTACGTGAAGTGGACCGGGCTGGGACTGGCCGCCGGGATGCAGGGACTTCCGATGAACGGATGGGGTACGTTCCTCTATCTTGATAAAGGATATTTCGCTGCGCTCCGGACGGAATTCCCGGCAGAGATCGTCCTTGCGGAGTACCGCCGGGACGGGGACGGCTTCAGGAAGCTGTGACTGAATCTATAGAGTAGAGGTAACATTGCATGAACGAAATTGAAAGGCGCCGGACATTTGCGATCATCTCGCACCCTGACGCAGGCAAGACGACACTGACAGAGAAATTCCTGCTCTACGGCGGCGCGATCAACCTCGCCGGCTCCGTAAAAGGAAAAGCGACCGCGAGACACGCGGTCTCGGACTGGATGGAGATAGAGAAGCAGAGAGGTATCTCGGTCACATCCTCCGTTCTCCAGTTCAATTATGACGGATTCTGCATCAACATCCTGGATACGCCCGGCCATCAGGACTTCTCCGAAGATACCTACCGTACGCTCATGGCGGCGGACTCCGCGGTCATGGTCATCGACGGGGCAAAGGGCGTGGAGGCACAGACGAGGAAGCTTTTCAAGGTCTGCGCCCGCCGTCATATCCCGATCTTTACATTTATCAACAAGATGGACCGTGAGGCGAGGGACTCTTTCGAGCTGGTCGACGAGATCGAGCACGAGCTCGGGATCCCCTGCTGCCCGGTGAACTGGCCGATCGGATCCGGCAAGGGCTTCAAGGGAGTCTATGACCGGACGACGGAGAAGGTCCTCATTTTCCACGATACGCAGAAGGGAACGAAGGAAGGTGAGATCGAGGAGATCGGCCTCGACGATGAGAATCTCGGCGAGTTCGTCACGGAGGATGAGGCGGAGCTTCTTCGGGAGGAGATGGAGCTTCTCGACGGGGCAGCTGCGGAATTCGACCAGGAGGAGGTCTCGAAGGGAAGGCTTTCCCCCGTATTCTTCGGCTCGGCGCTGACGAATTTCGGCGTGGAGACATTCCTGCAGCATTTCCTTTCGATGACGAGCGCGCCCCTGCCCAGAATGTCCGACGCGGGGATCATCGATCCGCAGAAAAATGATTTTTCCGCCTTCGTCTTTAAGATCCAGGCGAACATGAACAAGAACCACAGAGACCGGGTCGCGTTCATGCGGATCGTCTCCGGGCATTTTGACGCGAATATGGAAGTGTGGCACGTACAGGGAAAGAAAAAGGCCAGACTCTCCCAGCCCCAGCAGATGATGGCGGACGATCGCCACGTGGTCTCCGAAGCGTGGGCAGGCGACATCATCGGCGTCTTCGATCCCGGGATCTATTCCATCGGCGACACGGTCTGCATGCCGGGAAAGGACTTCCGCTTCGGCGGGATCCCGACCTTCGCTCCGGAGCATTTTGCCCGGGTAAGACAGGTCGACACGATGAAGCGCAAGCAGTTCACGAAGGGAATCGAGGAGATCGCCCAGGAAGGTGCGATCCAGGTCTTCCAGGAATTCCACTCGGGGATGGAGGAGATCATCGTCGGCGTCGTCGGCGTCCTTCAGCTCGATGTTCTCCGGTTCCGTCTGGAGAGCGAGTACAAGGTCGAAATTCGCATGGAATCGCTTCCCTACGAGGTGATCCGCTGGATCGAGAATCCGGAGGATATCGATCTTGAGAATCTCTCGGGTACGACGGATATGAAGAAGGTCAAGGATATGCGCGGGAATCCGCTCCTGCTCTTTTCACACGAGTGGAGCGTGGGCATGACGCTCGACAGGAACAAAGGCCTCCGGCTCTCCGAATTCGGAGGCTGGGAAGAGGACGAGGACTGAGGCAGACGCTTAAGGCGAGGCCCGTTGCGATTGAAGAGAAGAGGGTTTCCTGCTATAATGTATCTTATCGGAAGCTCCGTAAGGAACTCCCGATAAAAGGCCGATTTATCGGCCGAATTATGATTACAGGGTTCGCGAAGCGGTTCCTGTAATATATCTTATCGGAAGTTGCGCAGCAACTTTCGATAAAAAGGCCTGTGAAACAGGCCGAATTATGATTACAGGGTTCGCGAAGCGGTTCCTGTAATATATCTTATCGGAAGCTCCGCAAGGGACTTTCGAGAAAGGGGCCTGCAAAGAAGCTTCGATAGGATGAGATGCAGAGAGCCCGGCCGGGCTTCGGCCCGGGTCCTTTGGACAGATGGAGGTTAATATGGCTGAGAGCAGAAATACATATACCATTAAAGACGACGGGGATGTATCCACCGTCAAGATCGCGGATGAGGTCGTCGCTGTCATCGCGGGCCTTGCCGCCACGGAGGTGAAGGGAGTGGACTCCCTTGCGGGCAATATCACTGCGGACATGATCCCGAAGAGGGGCGGAAAGTCCATCGGGAAGAGCGTCCGCGTGGCGGTCAACGAGGGAAAGGTCGCCGTCGACCTTGCGATCACCATCGCTTTCGGGCACAGTATCCCGGAAGTCAGCCGCGCCGTTCAGGAGAGAGTGAAGAGCGCGATCGAGAACATGACAGGCATGGAAGTCACGGAGATCAACATCTCTGTCGCAGGCGTCGGTGCCGAGCAGAACTGAAAAGACAGCGCCGGTTCCGCTGTGCGCGTATCCTTAAGACAACGTCAGGGGTACTGCACGATGAGGAATGATCACGGATCCCGCGCCTGAGACGGGCGGGCGGAACATGGCCAGACAGATCCGGAGACGGCAGCCGCCGGTCCGGGGAGGACACCAAGTGAGTAGAAGAAAGATAAGAGAGCACCTCTTTAAACTGGTTTTCATTTTCTCCTTTACGCGGGAGAAGGACATGGAGGAGCAGGTCCGCCTGTATCTCGACGGGGTGGAGAACCTTGACGAGGAGGACCGCCGGACCATCGAGGAACGCTTCCGGGCGGTCTGCGGGAAGGTCCCGGAGATCGATGCCATGCTGAATGCGACGGCGAAGGGATGGAAGACGGACCGATTCGGCAGCGCGGACCTCGCAATCATGCGCGTGGCCGTCTATGAGATGCTTTTCGATGAAAATATCCCGGAGGGCGTGGCAATCAACGAGGCTGTTGAGCTGGCCAAACTGTATGGTGGAGACGAATCTCCCGCGTTCATCAACGGGATCCTCGGAAAAATTTCCGCCAGGAGCAAAGAAAACAAAGAATGAATGATATATATTCCGTCGGTCAGATCAACCGATACATAAAGGGGATGTTCAACGAGGACATCCTCCTTCGGAACGTACATATCCGGGGAGAGGTCTCCAACTGCAAGTACCACTCCTCGGGTCATATCTATTTTTCACTGAAGGATACTTCGGGCACTCTCTCATGCATCATGTTCGCCGGAAACCGCAGGAATCTTCAGTTCCCGATGAAGAACGGGGACCGCGTGATCTGCGGAGGGACGATCGATGTCTATGAGAGGGGCGGGAGCTATCAGCTGTACGCGCGGGACATCCGCCTTGAGGGAGCGGGACTGCTCTATGAGCGGTTCATCGCCCTGCGGGACGAGCTGAAAGAGATGGGCATGTTCGACAAAACGTATAAGAAGCCCATCCCGAAGTACGCCATGAAAGTGGGTGTCGTGACCGCGCCGGAGGGTGCGGCGATCCGGGACATTCAGAATATTTCCCACAGAAGAAATCCATATGTGCAGCTCTACCTCTATCCTGCCCGTGTGCAGGGGGAGGGGGCAAAGACGTCCATCGTCCGGGGGATCCGGGTGCTGGACGATTTTGGCGTGGACGTAATTATCATCGGCCGCGGGGGCGGATCCCTGGAGGACCTGTGGGCTTTCAATGAGAGAGAGGTCGCGGAGGCAGTCTTTGCGTGCAGCACGCCCGTCGTCTCGGCCGTGGGCCATGAGACGGACGTGACGATCGCCGATTATGTGGCGGACCTCCGGGCTCCGACACCGTCCGCCGCGGCGGAGCTCTGCATCTTCGATTATGAGAAGTTCAGGGAGAAGACGGAGCGCTATGCGGCATCCCTCACAGGCGGTACGGCGCGGCGGATCGAGCGGTCGAAGGGAAGGGCGGAAGCGATCCTTTCCTCCTTTCGGAATATCACTGCCCGCCGGGTGATCGCGGCGAGGGGGAATATCCGGTTCTACGGGGTGCGCCTTGAGGCACTGAGCCCGAAGAACAGGATCAATGACAGGCGGAGGACGCTTGCGGACACAGAGATCCGTATATCCGAGATCATGCGGGAAAGGATCCGGGCGAACCGGGAGCGGTCCCGGCAGACGGAGGAGAAAATGAAGAACTCCGAGCACCGGCTCCTCGATGCGGTCACCAGAAGGCAGCTTATGCTCATCGAGCGGTTCAAGGGACTGAACCCGCTGGACAGGCTGAGACAGGGCTATTCCTACGTCACGGATGAGGAAGGCAGAGCGGTAAAGAACATAAAAAGTGTGCACAGGGGAAGCGCGGTCACGATCCATGTCACGGACGGACAGATCCGGGCGCTTGTCCGGGAGCTGGAGGAGAGAAAAAATTGAAGAAGGAAATGACAATAGAAGAGAGCTTCGCAAGGCTCGATGAGATGGTCAGGGCGCTTGAGAGCGACGAGGTCTCGCTCGAGGAATCCTTTAAGCTCTATGAGGAGGGGATGAAGCTCCTCAAAGATGTGAACGGAAGGATCGACGAGGTGGAGAAAAAGATCCGCAGGATCGAGGAAGACGGAAGCACGGAGGAATTCGAATGAAAAAAAGGCTGGATGTGCTGCTCCTGGAGAAGGGGCTGGCCGGATCCCGCGAGAAGGCGAAGGCCGTCATCATGTCGGGGATCGTCTATGTGGACGGACAGAAGGCGGACAAGGCCGGAATGACCTACGAGGAGACACTGCCTGTCGAAGTGCGCGGGACCACGCTCCGCTACGTGAGCCGCGGAGGTCTGAAGCTCGAGAAGGCCGTATCGGTCTTTTCGCTCACGCTCATGGGCCTGACCTGTCTTGACGTCGGCAGCTCGACCGGGGGATTCACGGACTGCATGCTGCAGAACGGTGCGGACCACGTATACGCGATCGATGTGGGAAGAGGCCAGCTCGACTGGAAGCTCCGCAACGATCCCCGTGTGACCTGCATGGAGAAGACGAATATCCGCTATGTCGTTCCCGGAGATATTCCCGTGCAGGCGGATTTTTCGAGTATCGACGTGAGCTTTATATCCCTCACCAAGGTGCTTCTCCCGGTCCGCGACCTGCTGAAGGAGGACGGCCGGATCGTCTGTCTCATAAAGCCTCAGTTCGAGGCGGGACGCGAGAAGGTCGGAAAGCACGGCGTCGTGAGAGACCCCGGAGTGCACAGGGAAGTGATCGGCAGGGTGCTCGACTATGCGCGGAGCATCGGGCTTTCCGTGCTCGGGCTTGACTTCTCCCCGATCAAGGGACCGGAAGGGAATATTGAATATCTGGCGTATCTCACGAAGGAAAATGTGCAGGAAGGGAATCCGGTCATGATCGATCAGACGGTGGAGCGGGCACATGCGCACCTCGACCGTCCGGATGCGTAAAAAGGATTCTTCCTGATTTCTCATCTACAGAGGGCTTGCAATGAAGAAGTTTGCGATCATCAGAAATACAGATAAAGATCCGCGCGGCGTGGTGACGAATAAAGTTGCAGATTACCTGACTGCAAAGGGCGGGACGTGTATTGTTCTGGACGGTGATGAAGAACTCTGCGAGGAGGTCGACTGTGCGGTCGTTCTGGGAGGCGACGGCACGCTGCTGCGGGCCGCAAAGAAGGTCAGAGACCGGGATTTCCCGCTTCTGGGGATCAACCTCGGGAATCTGGGCTATCTTGCCGAGGTCGACCGGAATTCGATCTATCCGGCCATGGACCGCCTGCTGTCGGATACGTATGCGATCGAAAAGCGCATGATGCTTCAGGGGACCGTGTACCACGGGGAGGAAAAAGTGCTCTCCGACGTGGCTTTGAACGACGTCTGCATCGTCCGGCGGGGACAGCTCCGCGTCGTCCGGTTCATGAATTATGTCAACGGAACTTTCCTGAACAGCTATCAGGCGGACGGCGTGATCCTCTCGACTGCGACCGGATCGACCGGCTACAGTCTCTCCGCGGGAGGGCCGATCGTCTCGCCGGAGGCGAATATCATTCTCATGACGCCGGTCTCGCCGCATACCCTGAATACGCGGAGCATCATTTTCAAGAGCACCGACAGGATCGTCGTCGAGATCGGCAGGGGCCACGTGAGATCCGATGCGGAGGCCGACGTGTCCTTCGACGGCGGGCGCTATGTATCCGTCGCGGAGGGGGACCGCATAGAGATCACAAAATCCGAAAAGTGCACGAAGATCGTAAAGATCAATGATATCAGTTTTCTCGAAGTCCTGAGACAGAAGATGGCAGGTACATAAGAGATGAAAAATGCAAGACATGAGCAGATCCTGCTGCTCGTAGAAAAATACGAAATTGAGACACAGGAGGAGCTTGCCGAGAGACTGAACGAGGCAGGCTTCACGGTCACGCAGGCGACGGTATCCCGGGATATCCGGCAGCTCCAGCTGCGCAAGATCCCGTCCGCGAACGGGGGCTTTCACTATGCTGTCGGAGCGCTCGGGAAGGAGGATCTCAGCCTCATGTACAAGCGCGTGCTCGAGGATGCCTACGTATCCGCGGACTGCGCCGGAAATATTGTCGTCGTGCACACTGTCTCCGGCATGGCGATGGCTGCGGCTGCCGCGATCGACAGCCTTGACTGGAGGGAGGTGCTCGGCTGCATCGCCGGGGACGACACGATCATGATCGCGGTGCGGAGTGAAGAGGCCGGGCCGGAGGTCGTCGGAAGGATCCGGTCGATCGCGAGACCTGCAAAGAGCTGACACGGAGGGGAACATGCTGAAAAATCTGCACATCAAAAATCTCGCCCTGATCCGCGAGATCGATATTGATTTCACGGAGGGGCTGAATATTCTGACGGGCGAGACCGGAGCCGGAAAATCGATCATAATCGACTCGATCACGATGGCCCTGGGCGGAAAGACCCCGAGAAATCTGCTCCGGGAGGACGCGCCCTACGGCCTCGTGGAGCTTTCTTTCCAGGTGGATGATCCGGAGACGATCGCAGCGCTCCGGGCGGCCGATGTGGAGCCGGAGGAGGGAGGATACGTGCTCATCGCGAGAAAGGTCATGGGTTCGAGGAGCACGTGCAGGATCAACGGGGAGACGAGGACGGCAGCGGATGTGCGCCGGGCCGCGTCCCTGCTCCTTGACATCCACGGACAGAGCGAACATCAGAAGCTCCTTCTTGAGGAGCACCAGCTCGCGCTGCTCGACGAGTACGGCGGGCGGGAGATCGCGGAATTAAAGGCGGATGTCGCCGGGAAGTACAGGGCATGGTCCGACACGAGAAAGCGCCTCGGAGGGGAAGACCTGAGCGAGGAGGAGCGGAACCGGCAGATGTCCTTTCTTGAATTCGAGACCACGGAGATCGGGGAGGCAAATCTTGCGCCCGGTGAGGACATAAGGCTCGAAAAAGAATATAAGAAAATGCAGAATGCGCGGAAGATCGTCGTCGCAGTCGGAAAAGCGCATGAACTGACAGGCTATGACAGCGCAAGCAGTGCCGGAGAGACGGTCGGGCTTGCCGTCAGGGAGCTGGAGAGCGCAGCCGCCTACGATGAAGATGTGTCGGAGCTTCTCGGAATGCTCACCGAGATAGAGAGTCTTCTCGACGATTTCAACCGCAGCGCGGCGGATTATCTGGACGGGCTTGTTTTCGCTGAGGAGGCTTTTGCCGAGACGGAGGAGCGCCTTGACCTGATCAATCACCTGAAGTCAAAGTACGGGAGGACCGTCGATGATATCCTTGCCGCGCTCGAAAAGAAGCAGGCGGAACTTGACGAACTGAAGAATTACGAGGAGAACCGAAAGAAGCTGAAGAGCGAGCTCGGTCTCCGGGAGAAGGAGCTCAATGCGGCCTCGGAGAAGCTTACGGAGGCCAGAAAGAGGTATGCGGAGAGCTTTGCGGCTGACGTCGCGGCTCAGCTTGCGGATCTTAATTTCGCACGCGCCGATTTCGCGGTCTCCTTCGGAGAGACGAAAGGCTATACGGCCGGAGGGCGTGACACGGTCTCCTATATGATCGCGACCAATCCCGGTGAGAGCCGCCGGGAGCTTAAGAGAGTCGTCTCCGGCGGCGAGCTTTCCCGCATCATGCTGGGGATCAAGACGATGTTCGCCTCGGAGGACCGGACCGGAACGCTGATCTTTGACGAGGTGGACACGGGCATCTCCGGGCGGACCGCGCAGAAAGTCGCCGAAAAGATGGCTGTGATCGCGGGGAACCGCCAGGTGCTCTGCATCACGCATCTCCCGCAGATCGCCGCGATGGCGGATACGCACTACGGAATTACCAAGTATGTGACCGACGGATCGGCAGTCACGAGGATAGAAGCCCTTGATCCGGAGGAATCGGTCAACGAGCTCGCAAGGCTTCTGGGAGGCGCCGAAATTACGCAAAATACACAAAAAACTGCCACGGAAATGCAGGAGATGTGTAGACAATACAAAAAGAATGCTTTAAAATGTTAACTAAGAATCAGCAGAATTGACAACCAGGGAGGTTGGAAAAAATGAAAAATATTCTTTTTGTTGCATCCGAGTGCGTTCCGTTCGTAAAGACCGGAGGACTTGCGGACGTTGTCGGTTCGCTTCCGAAGGTCCTTGATAAGGAGTATTATGACTGCCGTGTCATCGTACCCATGTATTCCTTCATTAACCAGAAGTGGAAGGATCTCATGGAATATAAGACACACTTCTACATGGACTTCAACTGGAACAGCTACTATGTCGGCGTTATGGAGTGTGTGTATGATGGAGTGCATTTCTACTTCATCGATAATCAGGACTTCTTCACATGCGACAAGGCATACGCCGGGATGCCGTATGATATCGGACGCTTTGCATTCTTCAGCAAGGCAGCGCTTTCGATCCTTCCTTCGATCGGATTCCGCCCCGACATCATTCACTGCCACGACTGGCAGACGGGCCTCATCCCCGTCTATCTGAACGACTCCTTCCAGGCCAATGAATTCTATCGCGGGATCAAGTCGATCATGACGATCCACAACCTGAAGTTCCAGGGCATCTGGGACGTCAAGACGATGAAGGATATCGTGGGACTTCCGGACTACTATTTCACACCGGACAAGATGGAATTCAACGGCGACGGCAATATGCTCAAGGGCGGCCTCGTCTATGCGAATGCGATCACGACTGTCTCCAGCACCTATGCCGAGGAGATCAAGATGCCGTATTACGGCGAGGGTCTTGACGGCCTGATGCGGGCAAGACAGAATGACCTCCGCGGCATCGTCAACGGAATCGACTACGACGAATGGAATCCGGCGACGGACAAGCTGATCGCCAATCCGTTCGACGTGGAGAATTTCCGCAAGGAGAAGGTCAAGAACAAGACGGCGCTTCAGGCGGATATCGGACTGGAAGTCGATCCGAAGGCCATGGTCATCGGTATCGTCTCCCGCCTGACAGACCAGAAGGGATTCGATCTGATCGCCTATGTGATGGACGAGCTCTGCCAGGATGCGGTCCAGTTCGCAGTCCTCGGAACAGGCGAGGAGCGCTACGAGAATATGTTCCGTCACTTCGCATGGAAGTACGGCGGAAGAGTCTCTGCGCAGATCTATTACAATGATGCGCTTGCGCACAAGATCTACGCCGGCTGCGATGCTTTCCTGATGCCGTCCCAGTTCGAGCCGTGCGGACTTTCCCAGCTGATCTCTCTGCGCTACGGAACACTTCCGATCGTTCGCGAGACGGGCGGACTCAAGGATACGGTCATCCCGTACAACGAGTTCGAGGGAACAGGAACAGGCTTCTCCTTCACGAACTACAATGCGCATGAGATGATGGGCATCGTCCGCTATGCGGAGAAGGTCTATTATGATGACAAGCGCGAGTGGAACAAGATGGTCGAGCGCGCTATGCGCACCGATTATTCCTGGCCGGCTTCTGCACTTCAGTATCAGGAGCTTTATGACTGGCTGATCGGCTGAGATCCGGTCCGCTGACAAATCTTTATGATGGAAGTCCGGAGAGAAATGCAAAAAGCAATATCTTTGATGATTTTCAATAAGGAGGCTGCCGCACATGGATGCGGCAGCCTCTTTCTGAGTGGATTCATTCAGAGATGTCCGGGCAGCCTCCCGGACTGCGGCGGCCCTCGCATACCGTCTGCTTTTTTACGATTTTCGCTGTTATATTTTTATTGACAATCGAACGCGAGTGTAGTAATGTACCATTATGCGCGAACAGACGTTCACCAGAACAAAAAACCGAACGCTGAGGCAGAGGCGCGGATTCCGCAGAGCACAGCGTTCCGCAGCAGCCTGAGTGAAATTCAACTAAAGATAAAGCTGCAAGTGAATTAAAAAACATGTGAGGAGAGAACATTGAAGAATCAGAATAATACAGTGATCAGTGAAAAAGAACGTACAGAGAAGATCAAAGCGCTCGAGGCCGCGATCGGCCATCTTGAGAAGGAATTCGGCAAGGGCACGGTCATGAAGCTCGGAGAGTCCCAGGCCAGCATGAACATCGAAGCGGTCCCGACAGGGTCGCTCTCGCTCGACATCGCGCTCGGACTCGGCGGGATCCCCAAGGGCAGGATCATAGAGGTATACGGACCGGAATCCAGCGGAAAGACGACGGTCGCGCTGCACATGATCGCCGAGGTCCAGAAGCGTGGAGGAATCGCAGGCTTTGTCGATGCGGAGCACGCGCTGGATCCGGTCTACGCGAGGAACATCGGCGTCGATATCGACAATCTTTACATTTCCCAGCCGGATTCCGGGGAGCAGGCTCTTGAGATCGCCGAGACCATGGTGCGCTCCGGTGCTGTCGATATCATCGTCGTCGACTCGGTCGCCGCGCTGACACCGCAGGCGGAGATCGACGGAGACATGGGGGATTCTCATATGGGCCTTCAGGCAAGGCTCATGAGCCAGGCCCTCAGAAAGCTTACTGCGACCGTCAGCAAGACGAAGTGCATAGTGATCTTTATCAATCAGCTCCGTGAGAAGATCGGCGTCATGTTCGGAAACCCCGAGACCACGACAGGCGGACGCGCCCTGAAGTTCTACGCATCTGTCCGCATGGACGTCCGCAGGACCGAGACGCTGAAGGCATCCGGAGAAGTGATCGGCAACAGGACGCGCATCAAGATCGTCAAGAACAAGGTCGCTCCGCCGTTCAAGGAAGCGCAGTTCGATATCATGTTCGGAAAGGGAATTTCGAGATCGGGAGATATCCTGGACCTTGCAGTGGGATCGGACATCATCGACAAGAGCGGAGCGTGGTTCGCCTACAACGGAGAGAAGATCGGTCAGGGCCGCGAGAACGCGAAGAATTATCTGCAGAACAATCCCGAGGTCATGTACGAGGTGGAGCAGAAAGTCCGCCTTGCATACGGACTTCCCTCGGACCTCGAAGCGGAGCTTGCCGGAGCGGCGGACGATGCGCAGGGAGCCTCCGGTGAGGACAGCGCGGAAGACTGATCGGAGCAGGGTGAGTGATGGAAGAGCTGGTCAGAGCGAAGAGGCGGGCACTGTATCTTCTTACGGACATGGACCGCACGGAGAAGGAGCTTTGCGATAAGCTCCGGAAGACCGGGTACAGCGAGGAGACGGTAAGATGTGCGATGGACTATGTAAAGAGCTTCGGCTATATCGATGACGCGAGATATGCAAGAAAGTATATCGAGAGCTATCGGAATAAAAAGAGCCGGATGAAGATGACATATGATATGACCGCAAAAGGGGTGGACCGTCAGGTGATCGAGGATGCCTTTCAGGAATATCCGGAATATGATGAGAAGGATCTGATCAGGCGTCTTGCGGAGAAGAAACTCAGGGGAAGAGACCTCTCGGAGCCCGGCATGTATCAGAAGACAGCTGCCTTTCTTGCGAGGCAGGGCTTTGCATCCGGAGATATCGTAAAGGTGCTTAAGAATTTCGACTTTCATGGCGGGGACCCGCTCCTTTGACCGGCGGGATCCGAAATTCGGAGGCAGTTTTCATCTTGCTGCTTTCTGTCTTTGGCTTGACATGGTTTGAAAAAAACTATATATTAAAATAGTTGTATACTCGTACAATGAAAACTAAATATTGGAGGTGCTCCTTAATGACGTATGTTTTAGTAATCATTATAGTCATTCTGATCGCTGCACTTCCGATCACGTGGAAAGCTGCCATTGACAGGAAAACAAAGGATGACGCCGCAAAGATCGGCACCGCGGAGGAAAAGGCAAGGGCCATCATCGATGACGCCCTGAAGACTGCGGAGACGAAGAAAAGAGAGGCTCTCCTTGAGGTGAAGGAACAATCACTTGCTGCCAAGAACGAAGTGGATCGAGAGATCAAGGACAGAAGGGCGGAGATTTCCAAGCAGGAGAGGCGGATCCAGTCCAAGGAAGACACGCTGGACCGCAAGACGGATGCTATGGAAAAGCGTGAGTCGGAATTTGCAGCGAAAGAGGCTGAACTGAAGAAAAAACAGAAGAAAGTCGATGAGCTGCATGATGACGCGGTAAAGGAGCTGGAGAGAATTGCCGGCATGACGACCGATGAGGCGAAAGAGTTCCTGTACAGTAAGGTGCAGGATGACGTCAAGGTCGATGTCGCAAAGCTCTACAGAGAACTCGTGGAGAAGGCAAAGGACGACGCGGGCAAGAAAGCGAAGGAGATCGTTGTCAATTCGATCCAGCGCTGCGCCGTTGACCATGTCTCTGAGACGACGATCTCTGTTGTCCAGCTGCCGAACGATGAGATGAAGGGCCGTATCATCGGCCGTGAAGGCCGGAATATCCGGACGATCGAGACGATGACCGGTGTGGACCTGATCATCGACGACACGCCTGAGGCGGTCGTGCTTTCCGGATTCGATCCGATCCGCCGCGAGATCGCGAGGATCGCGCTTGAAAAGCTCATTGTCGACGGAAGAATCCATCCTGCCAGGATCGAGGAGATGGTCGAGAAGGCGCGCAAGGAAGTGGAAGCACGGATGCGCGAAGACGGCGAGGCCGCTGCTTTTGAGGTCGGTGTACACAATCTGCATCCGGAGCTTATCAGGCTTCTGGGAAGAATGCGCTTCCGCACATCCTACGGACAGAACGCACTCAAGCATTCCATCGAGGTCGCAGAGCTCACCGGGCTGATGGCGGCTGAATGCGGATGCGATGTCAGAATGGCGAAGCGGGCAGGTCTTCTTCATGATATCGGCAAGTCGATCGACCACGAGGTCGAAGGATCCCATATCCAGATCGGTGCCGATCTCTGCAGGAAGTACAAGGAGAACGATCTTATTATCAATGCGGTGGAAGCCCATCACGGCGATGTTGAGCCCACATCTCTCATTGCATGTCTTGTTCAGGCAGCGGATGCTATCTCTGCGGCAAGGCCAGGTGCAAGAAGAGAGACACTGGACACCTACACGAACCGTCTCAAGCAGCTTGAGGATATCACGAACAGCTTTAAGGGCGTCGAGAAATCCTTTGCGATCCAGGCGGGACGTGAAGTTCGTATTATGGTCATGCCGGATCAGGTCAATGATTCTGAGATGGTACTGCTCGCGCGGGATATCTCGAAGCAGATCGAGGCTGAACTGGAGTATCCGGGTCAGATCAAGGTCAGTGTTATCAGAGAGAGCCGGGCTGTCGATTATGCGAAGTGATAAGAAAAAAAGAGGAAGAGCGGGAAGCTCTTCCTTTTTTTTCTCATGGAAAAATCCTCCGGATTTCCCGTGAGACAAAAGGCGCTCCGGCATGCCGCGGACGTGCCGGCATAAAGGCAGGTTCCTTAAAAAATTTTTTATCAATATCTTGTAGACCCATCATTATGGTTAACAAAATCTTGCGGAAAAGACGGGAAAATGGCGGTTTTATGCGAAAAAGCCCGATTTTTTGTATTTGATTTTATGTTAATCCGCTAGTATAATACGTTTTGACTCGAAAGGGGAGTCGTTTTTGTTTTTGAAGGGTGAATTGCTTTTTACGATATCTTTTATGAAGGGGTCGTAAGATGGAAGAGGCAATTCAAAAGTTTATCAAATATCTTCATAAGACCAGGAAGGCATCCGCAAACACCGAGATGTCTTACAGGCGTGATCTTGAAAAGCTGTACAGATTTGTGAACGGTGAACTGGGCATTACAGCCTGGGAAGATGTGACCGCGACGAATCTGAATTCCTATATGCTCTACATGGAGGAGCAGAAGTATGCATCCTCTTCCATTTCCCGGAGTGTCGCATCGATCAGATCGTTCTTCCACTATCTGGATAAACGGAATCTGGTCCCGGATAACCCGGCCGATGAACTGAAGCCGCCGAAAGTGGAAAAGAAGCTGCCGGATATTCTGAGCCTTCATGAGGTCGATCTGCTGCTCAAGCAGCCGAACAGGGAGACCAGCAAAGGCCTGAGAGACCGGGCTATGCTGGAGCTTCTCTATGCGACCGGAATCAGAGTGTCGGAGCTGATCGGTTTACGGATTCACGATGTGAATCTGAAGATGAACTATATCAGCTGTGCCGAGCGGACGAAAGAGCGTGCGGTTCCTTTCGGGAGCGCCGCGAAAGAGGCGCTGACAGAGTATCTGGAGAAGGCACGCGATACATTTCCGATGGCGGAGGAGAGCGATATCCTGTTCACGAATATTTCGGGCCGGCAGATGAGCCGGCAGGGATTCTGGAAGCTTCTCAAGGGGTATGCCGCGGAAGCCGGGATCGAGCGGGACATTACGCCGCACACGCTGCGGCACAGCTTTGCCGCGCATATGATCGAGAACGGAGCGGACGTGAAGTCCGTTCAGGAGATGCTCGGACATTCCGATATCTCCTCGACACAGATCTATGTGAACATGAATCTCGGCAAGATGAGAGACGTCTATGAGAGGGCGCATCCGAGGAGCTGACAGCAAAAAGCTGTATGAGGCAGAGAATCGGATTCCCTGAAAGGTCTTTGAAAAACAAAAACAAAAAGATGCCGCAGCGGCCAGTGGGGATGGCTTCTGCGGCTTCTTTTTTTGGAGAGGAAAGTCTCCGCCGCAGAAAGAAGACGCGCGATCCGGAAGGTGCTTTGGACTCTGTGCGGCGCGGCGCGAATTTCGGGACATTCGCGGCGGAAGCTCAAGATCGCTTCTGAAGAAAAACGATCCGATCATTTGCGGGAAATGTCCGGAAGAGACTGCAGACGATCCCGGGAGAAAAGAAGGGAGGACCTGACAAAAGGCACATTCTGCAGGCTGCTTTTGGCAGTATTATGTAAAGAAAAGGTCGAAAATCCTTCATTTATCATGAAAAATGTGTAAAAGAAACGAAAAATTCCTTGTATTTTTTGTGTAGGTTGAGTACAATGATTACAGGTTTCAAACCCAGATATGTATTATTACAGGAGGATACACTATTATGGCAGTAAAAGTTGCAATTAATGGTTTTGGTCGTATCGGTCGTCTGGCTTTCCGTCAGATGTATACAGCAGAAGGCTTCGAGATCGTAGCAATCAACGACCTTACATCCCCGAAGATGCTTGCACATCTGCTGAAGTATGACTCATCTCAGGGAAAGTTCGAGCTGGCAGATAAGGTTTCCTATACCGACAACTCTATCGTAGTTGACGGCCATGAGATCACGATCTATGCTAAGGCGAACGCTGCAGAGCTTCCGTGGGGCGAGCTTGGTGTTGATGTTGTTCTCGAGTGCACAGGCTTCTATACAAGCAAGGCTAAGGCACAGGCTCACATCGATGCAGGCGCAAAGCATGTTATCATCTCCGCTCCGGCCGGCAACGATCTGAAGACCATCGTTTACAACGTAAACCATGAAATCCTTACAAAAGATGATCACATCATCTCCGCAGCTTC
Organism: uncultured Clostridia bacterium; assembly: GCA_946629525.1. Taxonomy (GTDB): domain Bacteria; phylum Bacillota; class Clostridia; order Lachnospirales; family Lachnospiraceae; genus Chordicoccus. The sequence continues at coordinate 77 of CAMOXU010000041.1, read as the reverse complement.
CTGCACAACAAACTGCCTCGCTCCGATGGCTAAGGCTCTTAATGACCTTGCTCCGATCAAGTCCGGTATCATGTGCA